>JAAVEB010000008.1 GCA_014801525.1 Bacteroides sp. | reverse complement strand
GAAATCAAGAGGCTATGATAATCACCGTTTATCGTATCCGCCCCCTCAAACATTGGATAAAGAGGGCTTGTAAACTCAAGCACCTTTTTCCATTGTCCGGAGTCAAGAAGATAGTCCATTATATAGACTCTGCCGATAGGATTCTTTGCATAATCCGTAGCCATAAACGCGTCATACGCTTTGCTTGCCTCATCCTTTTTTCCCAATCGTTCGGCACAGGATGCTATCCGTGCATAGGCATAAGCTCGCTGCTGGTCTGTAAAACCTGCCGGACTACCGCCTACTTTGTCTATTTTATCAATCAACTCAAGTCGTTTCTTTCCATCGGAAAGACCTTCGGCAAATCTTTCATCGGAATATAATTCCACTATCTTAACTCCGTAAGCTGCAGACGCATTGGCAAGCACTCGCACCTCAGCCGATGTTGAGCCTTCTGAAATTATACGATCAAGGTACTCATATCCCTGATTCCGTTCACCCATCGCAAACGAAGTTTTAGCCATTGTCGTGAGAATATTGTATTCCGCAGCCTTGTTCCCATCTTTACGAGCCATTTCCATAGCCTTTATGGACGTGTCGATACTTCCTTGATAGTTTCCGAAATATGATTGCGCCACCGAAAGGAGAGTCAGCGCGTTAAGATATTCCTTTGGATGGGTTGATATAGAATCGAAGACAAGCGTCTTCATGGCATATCTCTCGACCAAAGAGAACATCCGTTTCTCATTGTAAGCAAGGCTACGCAGCAGATTGATTTGGTAAGACGGCAATTTATGACTTTTCCGAGCCTCTATTTTATCCAACTCCGCAAGCACCGAATCAGGCGAATCTACGATTTTAGAGCGTAGCGTCTGAACCAACTCTTGGTTATCTGAAGTGGTCGCAAAGCTACCCATAATTAAGGATAGCGACAATAGCAGAAGTATAGCACATCTATTTTTCATACTACAAAATTAACAAAAATATACCATTCCTTAGAAGCAACATGAGAGTTAAGATGCCGACGGCGACAAGCTACAACCAACTGAATTTCAAAGCATAAACAAAAAGAGTACATTTTATAGTACAAACTTTTCCGCATTTGTACTCTGAATTCGGAGCTTAGGAGCAGAGAGAGTACAAACCTCCAGTTTGTTTTCTTGTCTCTACCTCTCCCCATCACTAATTTCGCAGCATGAAATTACGACCAATCAAAACCGCACATTTATGCTTGAAAAAGAATCTTTCGTAGATAAAGTAAAAGCCGGACTGCCGGTTCTATCCGGGATAGCGCTGGTGATAGCTTGCATTCTTGGCATCGTCATGATTCTCTGCTTGATAAAACTTGCCGATTTCTAATCATGGCTTCAGGCATGATGGGAAATAGGAAAAACATCATCCTTATCAGAAATGCCTCAGATTTCTTAAAACGTAACACAACATATCAAATGAAAAAAACAGCAAAAAACTTTCTCATGCTTCTCTTGGGTGTAATGAGCATGTCGCTCGCTGCTTGTAGCGACAACAACGACGAACCGGAGTCTTCCTCTCAGAAAGAAACCTATGACCATATAGTCTCAATGATTACTATGGATAATGGAGAACTATTATTCCCAGAGGTGGCAGAAGGACAATACATTGCAGCCGTGAACTCTGAAGAAGAGTCCAATGAAATATGCAAATTACTTACCGGGATAGACTGTCGCGGCACTTCCACATTGCTCGACATGGGTAATTATGGCAATATAAAGATAATAAAATCACAAGAAGAGGGTGCGTATAAGACCGTGGTATTCAATATTTCAGATTTTAAGCCTTTTGTTCTGACGATGGGTACTTTGGAATATTTCAAAGATTCTAATTTCGGATTTAACGATGTATTCCAAACTAAGCTTTTTAAGTGTGATGAATGTGGCGAGATAACAAGTGAAATTTTACTTTATTCAACTCAATCACTTCATAGATTTCAAACAGGATGTTGGGGTATTTTTGTAGAGATATAAATATTAAGCACCTATTTAATATTAAGAATAAAGCAATCAAAACACTTCTCATGCTATTAGTGGATGTCAATGCCTTTGACTTTACTACCGCAGAAATTGGATAGTCGCGTACCCCTAACCGAAAATAAAACTTGAAACGATGGACAAGATAAAACGGCATTTCAAAATCTCATGGTTGGCTGCCGTGCTGGCATCCCTCTCGTTGATGTCATCGGCATGTTCATCGGAAGAAGATGAACCAACCCAGGCATCACAGGACCCCACGCCACAAATAATCGTAATGTACGGTCCCGGTGGACTCGGAGACCAGGGATATATGGACTGTATTCTTACCGGTGTGCAGAATTTCAAACGGTCATATCACTCCGATATTGATATGTATCAGTATTCCCCGTCAACAATGGAAGACGCGGAAAGACTTGTAAATGACTGGATTTCATTGCCACCGAGTAATATTCCGGCTCTTTTTGTAGTAGCAAGCAGCGACTACGAGACCCTTATTACCGATGCTCTTTCGGAACATCCCCTCACTGAAAACAAACGAATGCTGATGTTTGAGAGCGATATTCGGCTCGACCTCCCGATAACCATATTCCAAATGTCAATGTATGGCGCATCATATCTTGCTGGAGTGACAGCCGCGGAATATGTGAAAAGCCTTGGAGGTGATACCGGAAGGAAGGATGCTCTTATTCTTCTTGCACATCCTCATGATCCCACCATAGCGAAGTCAGGAGCAGGATTTCAAGCGGGATTTGACTCTGCAGGTCTTGACGCAAATGCATTCACCGAGTATCTCGCCGACGATTGGGCGGGATATGCCTCGGCGCAAATCGCTTATCAAAAGATGAGTAAATGGACGAAAAGTTACTCATTCGTGTTCCCCGTTGCCGGAGGCAGTAATCAGGGAATTTTCCGCTTTACACGGGAATATCCCGACTCACCGCTTACAGCCGGCATGGACGTTGATCAATCGGGACTTTCTCGAAACATCACAGGCAGTGTGATAAAGCGCATAGACAAGGTGGTGTTTGACTTCATGGAAACTTGGCTTACAACCGGCGAACTTCCGGAATCAACCGTATTCGGACTTGAAAGCGGATATGTCGATTGGGTGTTGTCGCCACAATACAAACAATATCAGCCGATTGTCGATGCAGCTCGTCAGGAGGCGATCAGAAAGGAGGCGGCTGAATTATGAAACACAAATTATTGATGCTGATTTCGTGTCTGCTGTGTGTCCTCGCAGCAGGCTGTAACGATGACAAATTGCACGAAGAACCTGATGGCAAGCCTGCAATAGAGAAAACCGTTGCGGTGGTATTACCGATGGAAAATGGACTTTCCGATCATTGGAACCGCATTTTCACGATGCTATCCTATAACATCGACCAAGCCTTCTCAGATCAGGAAAAGTCGGTGAAACTCAACATCGAGTATCACGACGAAAGCACCGAGAATTTAGAAGAACTTGCAGAGCGGCTGGCTGCTCGCGATGATATATATGCCGTAATCGGCGGTCTATATTCAACAAGCGCCAAGACTCTTGCGGCAACGCTGTGCCGAACAGGCGTGACATTCATGACCCTTGCCACGACAGAGGAACTTGTAAGAGCGTTCGCTTCAACCGGAAATCTCTGGGCTATGACAGAAACCGACATCACCCAATCGGAAGTACTCTTAAGCAAAGTTGTGAATTATGGCGGTCATTCAGTGGCTTTGATTGCCAACGGAAACGACGATTACGGCAAAACCTTTGTCGATTGGTTCGCTTTTCAAGCAAATGAACTTGGGCTACAAGTCAACGGTCTCTATACTTACACCGGCACGGATATATCCGAATCAGCGACAAACGCAGCCGAAAGCGGTGTGGATTATGTGATATGTATTCCGAGCCATATTGAAGATATAGAGTTGATTGTTGACAAGTTCAATGGCGCCGGCGCAAATGCTCCGCGTCTGCTTTTTTCCGATATGGGTTATGGTTCTGACGTAATCAAGCAGTTAGGACAGAAAGCGGAAGGTATAGAAGGAGTATGTTTCGGAGCAGATCCCGAGACCGGTTTTGATGTATCCTACCGCACATTTTTCGGCACAGACCCCACTGTTGGCACTGCCCAACTGTATGATGCCGGAATGCTGCTTGCCTATGCAATATGGTATCAGGAACTTCACCCTGATATGACTTTATGCGATTCACTCCGCAAAATTGTTGATGGTCGCGACTTCAATATGGGATCGTGGATGGGAGAAGATATGCGAAATGTAGTCAATGCGCTGAGCAGCGGCGATCAGCCCTATGTTCGCGGCGCATCCGGTTGGCTGGATTTTGACAGCAAGGTTTATACCAATGTACTTTCCACCACTTACTATAACTATAAAGTATATGACGGAAGGTACATAATCCTTGACTATAATACGGCTGACGGTGGCAACCGCACCGATGCCACTCTCGCCGGGTGGAACTGGAAAGCCACACAGATGCAGGAGTTCGGAGCGGGAGCCTCAATCTCATACGGTCAGTTAACCGGTCATCAGGCTCTGATTGTCGCAACATCAAGCGGTTGGAGCAACTATCGTCATCAGGCGGATGCACTTGCCATGTACCAGCTGCTCAAAGAACATGGTTATACTGACGACAATATCATACTGATTGTTGCCGATGATATAGCCAATCACTCTAACAACCCGGAGAAAGGGGTAATCCGTATCAAACATGGAGGTGAAAATGTATATGCCGACGTGCATATTGACTACCTCCTTAAGGATTTGAGCCCTGACGATTTCTGTAATATCCTTACCGGCAAACAGACAGCCAAAACTCCGACAGTGATTGAAGGCGACGAAGGAACAAATATCCTGCTGTTCTGGAGCGGTCACGGCTTTCCTGGGGCTCTTTGTTGGGACGAGTTGGCAAGGGGCATGACACCTGAGATGATGCAGAACGCGCTCTCGCAACTCCATGCCAAGAATGGTTACCGAAAACTCGCAGCATTTGTTGAGACGTGCTATTCCGGAAGCATATTTGAGCAGTGCGTCGGTTTTCCCGGAATGATTTTCTATACCGCCGCCAATCCCAACGAAACATCAAAAGCTGATGTATTCAATACTGATTTAGGCGTTTGGATGAGCAATCGATTCACATCCACTCTCCTTGAAAACCTTACCAATAAATCCGTAATCTCAATGCGCGACCTTTATAACCGCCTGTTCATTAATACAGTCGGCAGTCACGTGATGGTCTATAACGCTGAGAACTATGGGAATCTATACAACTATTCTATGGATGAGTTCATAAATCTTAACTAACCTAAATAATATTAGAATGCAAAAGAGAATCTTTTCAAAACTTATGAGGGGTATGCTCTTCGCAACCACCATCTTCTCATTAACGGCTTGCAGTGATGATGCCGAGCCAAAGGTGGAGGATAAGTTCACCACCGAATATACATTTACGACAGAATTTTCCACCGATCTCATTAAAACTGCCGATGTAAAAGTGTATGTTCTCACCCCAGATGGCACCGTGACGGAAGAAACAGTCACCAAAGATAAAAATTCCTGGACCTTCAAAGGTTCCTCAATCCCCGATAAGGCAGCTGTGATGTTTGAATTTGATGCCAAAACAAATATTCCTGACGGAAATTATCAGTTAGGATATAAAGCAATCACAACCGCTAAGTGCCTCAACAACAGTGATGTATTCTCCTTCAAATCCGAAAGCTCCGAACTCTCCTTTACAGTGCCCGCTGGAAAACTCGCGGCATTCTACGGCACCTCCCTCATTCTCGCCGGAGAGGTAAACAAAGATAGGGCAGCAACCGTGATCGACGGTTCTAACATCGACTTCGGTCTAAACGGCGGTATTCCACGCCCGCCATTAGGTATAGGAGGAGGGTTGTGATGCCGATAATTAGTCAACGAATAAGCCATCAATAAAAAATATCAGTAATGAGAAGACGACATTTTTTCACCATTATCGCACTCTCTATCCTTGCAGTCGGCACATCATCATGCTCCGAAGATGCAATCTCTCATGGGAACATTGACTACTCTCTGCCCGAAGGCACGGCTATTGACGCCATTGAAAACTATGCCCATAGTTTTCCGATGGAGATAAATGCCGACGGAGAGTGGAATATCCAGTACGACTACACCACAGGAGGGCAAATCTGCTACACCGTGCCCGACAAGGGAGTCGGTGACGCAACCATACGGGTCTACGTCTACGATAACGCTACCGAACAGCGACGCGAGAATATCCTCTACATCGTCGACAGCAAGACTGATGAAGCGAAGCAGGAACTCACCCTTATCCAGAAATCGCTCGCCGATAACGAGGACAATGAAATCTCCAAAATGGTAGAAGGAGCGCGCCGCCTCGGAATTGGCTACGGCTACAACACCCTCGGACAGTTGGCTGACGCAAACTCCGTGGCAACTAACGCTATTATCGACTATCAATACGTAAATGAGGATAAAAAACTTACCACCTCAGGCGTACAGGTGAAATATGAGAGCGACACTTACACCGGCTCAACAGCTTCCGAACTTTCCAACAAACTCTCCTCCAGTTTCAACTTAGAGGTGAAGTATTGCGGATTCAAAGGAGAGGTTGGAGCTTCATTCAATATGAATGATTATTCCTCGAATGAAACAGAATACGCTATCGGTTACGTTGATGTGGCGCAGCAGGTGCTTACTCTTGAGATGGGTGCCGCCGACATTATAGCCAACTACATGAACGATAAGGCTTACAACCATATTAACGGTCTTGAAATTGTCGGTCGACGCAAGAATGTGCCTTCCGACTATCCTTCGACTTATGACGGTATACAAAAACTCGTGAAGGCATACGGCACTCACCTTGTGACTCAGGCACGTGTCGGTGGTCGCTTGAAATATGTAACCACCGTCGACGTATCCAAGATTGAGGGTGAGTATGATTTGGAGGCTTTCGCCAAATGCTCTTACAAGAATAGTTTCGTAAAGGTGAGCGGAGAAGTTGCGGACACTCTCAAGCAATCCTATGAGAAGAACTCATCACATTGCAAGACTACAGTACTCGTACAGGGTGGTAAGTCTGACAAAGCAATGGCTATCACTACTGCGAAAAGCGATAGCGACAGGGAGAAAGCTGTGCAAAACTGGACATCCACTTTGACTGACGAAGCAAATCAGACCATTGTAGGACTTACCGAAAACGGTCTTATTCCATTATGGGAACTTGTGGACACCGATCTTCCCGGAGGTGTGGAACGTCGTAATATGATTAAGGATTATATTCAAGGTAATCAAATCGAGAATGACTACACGACTAACAGCATGAACTATATCAGCGGTACGACCGTCTATATTGACCAAATTCCTGAATTTGGGGCATTAAACCAATGGTATGAAACTGCCGTAATGGATGTGTACAACGGCTCTCAGTGGGTAGGTAGAATCTGTAAAGAATGTATCCCCTTGTTAGACCGTAACAATCGTGTGACAATCATATATCCCGTTCTTAATAACCAGCCCAAATATAATATGGGTGTATATCTTGGAGATGCCTTCCACAAACCGGCGAAAGTTTGTTGGAACGGGATGAAACTTTCCATCAGCGAAATTTCCGATGCGTCCTACAAGAATAACGCTAAAGTTTATTTAAGAGGTAAGAATGTCACTCTTACTACTGATGCCAAATCTACGGTCAGAGCTAAAGTAGAAGGAAAGTATCTGACCGCCGGTCAAGACGGCCAATATGGACTCGTAAAAATCATGGATAAAATCTGGACAATACGCAACTACAACGAGCAGCATGGATCTGATGGCACTTTTTCGAAAGGATGGTGGAGCGATTACTCCGGAAGCTTTGGTTTCTCGCTTTATGCTGTGCGTCAGTCCTATTTTCCACCAATTGGTTGTAGAGTCCCCAAATCAGCAGATTACCAAGACATTATCGATTATCTTTTAAAGAATGGTATGAACGGAGCAGAGATTGGTCGAGCCTTCATTGCTTCAAATGATGGCGTAGGTGTGTTAGGTTATCGAGCCACCCGGCACGATAACGACAAGGATAAGGTGGATTACTGGACTTCCGACGAAGGCGACAAACCTAAAATGGNGCGCATCGATATTGACAAACGCACAATTTCCATCATCGACGCAGATGATACATCAATCCGCAAAGTTGACGAGGATCGCAATGTCGGAAAGCACAACCCGNTCCGCTNAATCCTCAACTAACNTTATTCTCATCACCCTCAAATTAAACAAGCAAGAGGGCNTGTCGTAAAGAAGAGCNCCCGAAAGTTCTTTGTCAAACTTTCGGGNGCTCNATATTCTTATTAATTTTAGGTGGAGATNGCATAACTGATTGTNCAATAACACTCAACAATCCAATANAGCAATNTGTTATNATTNCANAATCANANTCTACCNNTATGAATTTNATAACTGAAANCAACCGCATNTATNCCNCCGATTCTTCNGGCAAAANAATCGCAGAGGTGACATTTCCGACCAAAGCCGGAATTTCGACAATCAACCATACCTTTGTTGACAAATCACTGAGAGGACAAGGTATTGCCGNTGANTTAGTCAAGCTTGCCGCTGATAAAATCATTGCTGANGGNAACCAAATNGNAGCNACGTGCCCCTACGCCATTACATGGTTTCANAGTCATCCCGAATATCCNGTGGNTNGCTCCNGTCCCGCCGCTTGCCGAATCAATTAAAATCAAAGNNTTATACCNTGCAAATNAANACNNNCANGNTATTAAGCCTCCCCCACNNTATCTTGNCNCGCNTNTGNCCNNTGAGATATTNNCACTTTTTCAANAGTTAAATCGATAATTTTCCATCAATTGCCCGGATAGAACTATGTACAGATATTTGACCCTCATCCTCGCCTCACTATTCTCCCTCATGACATCGGCAGAGACTCCTGCATTGCCTGATTTTGTAGAAGAAATAATTTCCATGGAAGCGCCGGTGTTCCCTGCCCGCACTCTCAGTATAACCAAAACGGGAGCCCGACATGGACACCTCTCCACGGCGGCAATCCAAAAAGCCATCGACCGGATTTCNGCACAAGGCGGAGGCTCAGTGATTATCCCAAAAGGNGAATGGCTCNCAGGACGCATCGAGCTAAAATCAAACGTCAATCTGCACCTTGACGATGGTGCCTCACTTATTTTCTCNGGAGANATTGCCGACTATCTCCCTGCCGTGGCATCACGATATGAGGGCACTGATGTAACCTCNCTTGGAGCTATGATTTATGCAAATGATGCGGAAAATATAGCCGTCACCGGCAACGGACANCTCATTGGTCCGGCTTANGACTGTGAGATAATGTCGCACCTTAANGCCGAGACTGGCGGGACAAAAATTTATCCGCCCACATTTATCGGTCCTGTAGGATGCCGCGGCATACTCATTGAGAATGTCACTCTCGACGGTTCGATATTCTGGAACATAGCCCCTGTATATTGCNACGGAATTATCATTCGGAATGTCACAGTCAATAGCTACGGTCATCCACGCACCGACGGCATTGACCTCGATTCAAGCTGTAATGCCCTCGTCGAAAATGTNACCCTTGACTGTGGCGACGACTGCTTCACCCTAAAATCAGGNCGCGGCGAGGATGCCGTTAAGCTCGGGCGCCCAACTGAAAACATCGTTATACGCAACTGNCATGTNAANCGCGGCGTNGGCGGGCTGACAATCGGGACGGAGACCGCCGGATTCATCCGCAATGTCTATGCCGAAAACATCAAGATGGACAACCCCCGCTATCCTTTCTACTTCAAGACCCGCCGTCCACGTGGCGGAGGCGCTGAAAAGATATGGATACGCAATGTCACGGTAGACACATCCAAAGGTCCGGCAATCCAAGTGGATATGCTCGGCAGCAAAGCATGGGTAGGACCCCTTGCCGAGCGTTACCCGGCACAATCAATCTCATGGATGACTCCCCGATTCAGCGATATCCATATAGACAATATCCAAATAAGCAGTTGTCNCCTACTCATTCAAGCCAAAGGGATTCCTGAAATGCCGGTAGAAAACTTCACCTTAACCAATGTAAAATCCACAAATCGAAACATNAGCCTACAAGACATCGGCTCAATCGAAATCACCTTTGCCGAGGATTGACTCGCTAAAACCTCAACGAGGGGCATACATCGCCCTGATTGCATTGAGAACCGCCAGCACCATTACACCCACATCGGCAAAAATGGCGAGCCACATATTCACAATGCCGAATATGCCGAGTATGAGGCACAATCCTTTTATACCAAGCGCCATAATAATGTTTTCCCANACAATTCTCAGGCATTTACGCGACATCCGTATCGCCGTGCCGATTTTGCGGGGATCNTCATCCATAAGAACGACATCGGCAGCTTCTATNGCGGCGTCACTCCCTACTGCTCCCATCGCTATCCCGAGGTCAGCTCGAGAGAGCACCGGGGCATCGTTTATACCGTCNCCGACAAATGCAACCTTACCATCTTCTTTAGCCTCATTCAGCAGGGCTTCAAGACGCGCCACNTTATCGGNAGGAAGCAATTGGCTGTAAACCTCCTTTATTCCCAATTCTTCAGCAGTTTGCTCCGCTACGGCTTTAACATCTCCGGTTAGCATCACAGTCTTCTCCACTCCCGACCTATACAAATTGGCAACAGCCTCTTTCGATGTCGGTTTGACAACATCACCAAGCACTATATGACCTTCATAGACGTTATTGATGGCTATATGCACTATTGTTCCGGCTGTGTGGCAATGACATGGCTCTATATTAAGACTGCGCATCAATTTCTCATTTCCTACCGCCACAGGGTTGCCGTCGATTACGGCAGTAATTCCATGCCCGCTGATTTCACGCAAATCAGTCATTCGGCTACGATCAACCTTATGCCCGTAAGCTCGCTGGAGAGATATCCCAATCGGATGTGAGGAGGAAGACTCTGCGATAGCCGCATATTCAAGCATCTTGGCTTTACGCTCATTTATATCCCGGTCATTGCAATCATGGAACGCATTCACCTCAAACACGCCTTGAGTGAGAGTGCCTGTCTTGTCGAATACTACCGTTTTGACCTTGGAAAGAGTTTCAAGTATGTTCGCTCCCTTCACAAGGATTCCCTCGCGGCTTGCGCCTCCGATTCCGGCAAAAAACGACAGCGGGATACTTACAACCAACGCGCAGGGACAACTTATTACAAGGAACACCAACGCGCGATACACCCATGTCTCAAATGTGGCGAAGTCAAACGGCGCGCCCTTGAACAGCATCAAAAACAGCGGCGGCAAAATGGCGAGAGCCAATGCCCCGTAGCACACCGCAGGCGTATAAATCCTGGCAAACTTAGCAATAAAATTCTCTGACTTTGATTTTCTGGACGCTGAATCCTCCACCAGTTCAAGTATTTTAGAAACAGTGGAGTCACCAAAATCTTTCGTAGTTTTTATTTTCAGGAGTCCCGACAAGTTGATGCTTCCGCTTATCACCTCGTCATCCTTGTGAACTTCCCGAGGGAGCGACTCGCCGGTCAATGCCGAGGTATTAAGGGAAGACTCGCCCGAGACGACTATTCCGTCAATAGGAATTTTTTCTCCGGGTTGCACTATTATCACCTGTCCCACTTCCACTTCATCGGGATCAACCTTGACAATGGCTCCATCCGTCTCGATATTAGCGTAATCGGGACGTATATCCATCAACGCCGCAATATTTCGACGGCTTTTCCCGACGGCATAGCTTTGAAAAAACTCCCCTATCTGATAAAAAAGCATAACGGCGATAGCTTCAAGATAATCACCGCTCTTTTCATATAACGCCAATGCAAACGCGCCGACAGTAGCTACCGACATCAAGAAATTTTCATCAAACACTCTGCCGTTGATGATTCCTTTCCATGCCTTCTTCAATATATCGCCGCCGATAATCAGATACACTGCGAGATATAATGACAATCTGAGCCACCCCGTGAAGCCAAAGAATTGCAACGCCACTGTCATTATCACCGAGATAATGATGCGCGCAAGCATATTACGCTGTTTCTTATTCATAATCCTCGTTAAGCATTTAGCCTCTGACCAAATTTTAGCCTGACTGAGTTGATTCCACAATTAAAACCTAAAGAATCTCAAAATCCGATTCAATTTTCTTCGCAGCTTTAAGCACATTCTCCATTACGGCAGCCTCGTCAGCTCCATCTTCAAAAGTGACCTTCATTTTCTGAGTCATGAAAGAGATTGAAAGGTCTTTCACTCCCGCAACTTTCTTTGCCGCATCTTCTACAAGGTTTGCGCAGTTAGCGCAGTCAACCTCAATTTTATAAGTTTTGCTCATATCTCTAAAATATTTCAATTTATTGTTATTTCCGTTTGTGACAGCAAAGTTATCATATCTCCGGCGCAAACCGGTTGCAATCACAGAAAAGCGCCTTAAAATGACAATCAACAACCGCCATTAAGAAAAAATCGCTATCTTTATAACAAAAATCAAAGATGAACAGGTCCGAGATTGAAAACATATTGACGAATAAGGGAATCAAACCTACCGCCAACAGAATCCTTGTTTTGAAAGAATTGGTGAGAAGCACTCACCCGGTGAATCTTGCCGATTTGGAAATGACATTAGCCCCGATGGACAAAGCGAGCATTTTCCGTGTGCTCGAACTTTTCTCCGAGAAAGATATAATCCATGTTATTGAAGACGGAAGCCGCTCTTTAAAATATGAACTTTGTCATGGCAAAGATCACCACTCCATTTCTGACCAGCACGCTCATTTTTATTGTGAAAAATGCGGTTCAGTGTATTGTCTTGACGATGTAAGACTGCCCGACATCAACATTCCGGCTGAATACACCGTCAAATCCATCAATTTAATGTTCAAGGGTATATGTCCCAAATGCAGCGACTAAAACACCGCGCCACAGCGTCTCGGAAAAATTCCGCCACCTATTTTGTCAAAGTCAAAAGAACAATCTGAGGCCATGCACCGAAACGGAACGCAATATTCTCTCCGATGCCGGTGCTGACGTAAAGCAAGCGCTCACCCTCTTTATATAGCCCTCCCCACTCGGGGTAAGTCCATTTCGAAGGCGACCAGTTACCGATTTTGAACTGCATGGCGTGAGTGTGTCCCGCAAGCATCAAATCGATATCCGATTTCGGGAGCACCTCCCTGCGCCAATGCGACGGATCATGCGACAATAGGATTTTGAACTCATCGTCGGGCAATCCACTCAGTGCCTTGGGCAAATCTGATTTATCTGGAAACATTCCGCTTCCGGCATTATCGACTCCAACCAACGCAATACTGTCATTACCTCGCTTAATTTGCACCGATTCATTTCTAAGAAGCCTCCATCCGATTTCACTCTCCGCAGCAATCACCTTTGATAGTTCCCTATCAGGACTGTCGGGAGCCTTATATTCACGATACAGGCAATAGTCGTGATTACCGAGTACGGAATAAATACCGTCTTTTGCATGAAGCTTGGCAAGCACGTCTTTAAACCCGTTAATCTCAGTCGACGACGAATTAACCAAGTCGCCAGTAAAAAGGATTATATCGGGATCAAGCGAATTTACGCAATCCACAATCCGGTCAACGGTAGACGGAGCGGAAGCATAAGTTCCGATATGAAAATCGGAAAGCTGAACAATCTTATATCCGTTAAACGAAGTCGGTATTTCAGGCGATTTTATTTCCACATCTTCCACCGTCACCTTCTTCCACCCCACGGTAATTCCGTAAAGTGACACGCAAAGCCATCCAAGAGCAACAACAACGCCAACCACATTAAATGCCGCCGGAGCTATCGACCAGAGCAATCCCACTCCCCTCCCGAGGAGAGAAACGACAGCAAATAACACTGTGGGAAACACCACGCATAATGTCAGCCAAAACAGGAGGTTAAGCATTTCCTGACGTAAATCGCCAAATACAAACATTCTGATTAAAAGAATATAGTAAGCGACCGTAGGCAACAGAAACAGCCCCTTAATCCACCACGATGTTTTTTCAATCACACCAAACAGAATGTAGACATCAGGCAACAGAAGCAGAATCGCAATTATTATAAATATGAATGCCATATAATATCAATTTTGACACAAAATTAAGAAACAAACCAATATCTAAAGAATAAAATCACCGATTTCTAAGAGCCGACATGATAATCAATCTCATTTTAACTTCTCGCTAAAAGCCAGGCAACAATTCTCCTGCTTGACAAATTTTTTATCCTATCATATTATAATTTCAGAAATTATTTCTCATATTTGCACAAACAATTTTGTTAATCAATCTTGATAAACATCCATATTATGATGAAGACCGAAGGCATCACATCATCTAATAGCACTGAGAATGCGATACTTGCGGCAGCCGAACGTGAATTTCTTACCAAAGGTTTTGCCGGAGCGAGAACTACTTCTATTGCTGAAGCGGCGGGAGTGACCCACGCCATGTTGCACTACTATTTCCGAACAAAAGCAAAACTTTTCGACCGAATCATCGAAGGAAAGATTTCATTATTAAAAGAAGCGTTGTTCAATCCCGTTGAAAACGAGAACGCATCAATCGAAGAAACGATACAAACCATCATAGAACGGCATCTCGATTTCATCGCTGCAAATCCCGATTTGCCTCGTTTCATCACAAGTGAGGTTTATAGCAATACCGAACGCTCTGATGTCTTTTTATCACAGATAACGAAATATGCCCCGATTATGCTGAATAATCTTCAATCCAAAATTGACCGTGCCGCCGAAGCCGGACATTGCCGTCACGTTGATGCAAGAATGTTGATTTTGGACATTACCTCTCTAAATATTTTCTCGTTCATTGCCGCACCCATATTAAATGCAGCTATGAGCGGTTTGACAGCCGACTTTGAAAAATTCATCGCGATGCGAAAAAAAGAGAATTTTGATACTATCATGCGAAAATTAAAACCCTGAAATAATGACAAAATTAATTGCATTCCTATTGCTCGGTATTTGCTCGTCAATCGTATCGCAAGCACAGATTACAATCGATGAATGCGTGGCAAAAGCGATAGACAACTACCCTGCCATCAAGAAATATGAACTTCTTGACGCTACGCTCGACATTGATCTTTCCGACATAAATAAATCCTGGCTACCACGCATCGGCATATACGGACAAGCTTCCGTTCAGAACATCGTTCCGTCATTTCCCAAAATGCTTACCAACGTATTGGATCAGATGGGACAATCAGTGAAAGGCATCGGAAAATTCCAATACAAAGCGGGTGTCGACGTTTCTCAAACCATATGGGACGGAGGGGTATCACGAGCACGACGTGAACTGGCTCGTAATCAAGAAGAGGTAAGCCAATCGATGCTTGATGTAGAACTATACTCTGTAAGGCAGAGAGTAGAATCTACATATTTCGCCATTCTTCTCACTGAGGAACAAATCGAACAAAGCATCGTGGCGCGCAATCTACTGGAGAAAAATCTGGACAAACTGAAATCCATGTTGCGAAACGGTGTGGCGATGCAGTGTGACGTCGACATGGTGGAAGCCCAACTTCTGACTTCCGACCAAAACATAACACAGGCAAGAAGCGCCGTTGACGGATATCGCAAAGTCCTTGAAATCTTCATTGGCGAAAGTCTTGACGGAAAAACTCTCGCCCGACCTTTAGCCGAAATTCCTGCCACAGGCGAGTCAGCAAGACCTGAGCTGAAACTTTTTGAACAGCGTCTTGCCGCAAACCAGTCAGCGCTTCGCGTTACAGACACGTCACTCATGCCCCGCATCGGTTTATTCGCTCAAGCCTATTACGGATACCCGGGATTTGACTATTTTAAAAGCATGATGAATCGTGATCTCTCCTTCAATATCATGGCAGGCATAAAGGTTTCATGGAGTATCGATGCCCTATACACAAGAAAAAATAACACACGCCGGTCATCGGTCAATGCCCGCGACATTATCACCGATCGAGAACTGTTTCTCTTCAATACCGATATGCAGGCAACCTCCCAATCAGAAGCGATTGCCGGACTAAGAAGCCTGATAAAAGATGACGGCAAGATTATCTCATTACGGCAGAACGTAAGAAAAGCGGCTGAATCCCAACTTGAAAACGGTATAATAGACACGACGGCGCTTCTCTCAAAAATATCCGATGAAAATATCGCCCGCCTAAATGCCACTCTGCATGAAATTCAACTTCTACACGAAATATACAATCTGAAATACACCCTTAACAAATGAAAAAGATACTTAACCCTGTCCTCTTGCTCGCAACATTGTCAGCATGCAACACCACCCCCGATTATGACGCTACTGGAATTTTTGAAGCAACCACTGTAACTGTGTCAGCCGAAACATCGGGCAAAATATTATCCCTTTCTGTCAATGAAGGCGACAATGTATCATCAGGCGAAACTATCGCAGTAGTCGACACCACACTATTCATTCTTCAGTTAAAGCAGCTTGAAAGCCAGAGATCGGCAGCCGAAAGCTCATCTCCCGACATTGCGGCTCAAGCGGCAGCGCTACGTGCCCAAATATCTCATCAGCAGCATGAATACGAACGCTTCAGCCGTCTCCTTGTCGACGGAGCCGCTACCCAAAAGCAATGTGACGACGCAAAAGCGCAACTGAACATTCTTCGCGGACAACTCACCGCCCTGCTCTCCTCCTTAAGTAAAAACCGCAGCTCCATTTCCGACAACGCTGTCGCAATTCAATATCAATCAGAACAAATCGAGGAGCAGATTTCAAAAAGCATCATCAAGTCACCCATTTCAGGCACGGTACTGATCAAGTATGCCGAACCGGGAGAATTTGCGACTCCTGGAAGACCGCTATGCAAACTCGCCGATCTTGACAACATCTACCTCCGCGCATATTTCACCGTATCACAATTAGCCGGAATCAAAATAGGGCAAACGGTTACCGTCATAGCCGATTTCGGAGGAAACGAACAATACGAATATCCCGGCACTATAACTTGGATTGCCCAAGAAAGCGAATTTACGCCAAAATCAATTCAAACCCGCGACAGTCGCGCCAACCTGGTTTATGCTGTAAAAATTGCAGTCAAGAATGACGGACGGCTCAAACTCGGTCAATACGGAGAAGTTAGATTATGAATCCCGCTATCGAAATTTCAGGCATCACAAAGCGATATGGCTCCCTTGTTGCCCTCGACAACGTAAGCTTCAGTGTTGATCGCGGTGAAATGTTCGGGCTCATCGGTCCTGACGGATCAGGAAAAAGCTCACTCTACAAAATTCTCGCCACACTGATGAGTCCTGACGAAGGCACCGCTTCAATATGCGGGCTCGACTCGGTGAAAGATTACAGGCAGCTGCGCTCCATGATAGGCTACATGCCCGAAAAGTTTTCACTCTATCAGGACTTAAGCGTCGAAGAGAATCTCAATTTCTTCGCGGCGCTGTTCGGGGTGTCCATTAAAGACAACTACGATCTAATCGCCCCTGTATTCAGCCAGCTCGAACGCTTTCCTCACCGAAAAGCGAGAGAATTATCGGGAGGCATGAAGCAGAAACTCGCCCTAAGTTGCGCTCTTATTCACAAGCCTGAAATCTTGCTGCTCGACGAGCCTACTACGGGCGTCGACGCAGTGTCGAGAAGTGAGTTTTGGGACATGCTTTCCACGTTAAAAAAGAATGGAATCACAATTCTTGTCTCTACCTCCTACATGGATGAGGCTACCCGATGTGAAAGAATCGCAATGATCAATAAGGGCAAAATTCTTGACGTGAATACTCCCGATCGGCTGATTTCGACTCTTAATGAAAATCTTTTCAATGCATCGGCGACTGAAATGTTCAGTCTACTCTCCCGTCTCAGAAGTATGCCCGAGGTAATTGATTGCTATACATTCGGAGCTACTCTCCATGTGGTGGGGAGCAAAGAGTTTAATCCCGACTCTGTCATTGCCTCCCTATCAGCGTCAGGACTTCACGAAGTCAAAATTTATCCTGCAAAAGGGGATATCGAGGATCTATTCATTAAACTTACCCGCAATGGCTAATAGTGTTGAAAAAGTCATATCCGTAAAAAATCTCACCAAGCGATTCGGAAACTTTACTGCCGTCGATCACATATCATTCGACGTTTCAAAAGGTGAAATTTTTGGTTTTCTTGGAGCCAACGGTGCCGGAAAAACGACAGCGATGCGCATGCTGTGCGGTCTTAGCCGTCCCTCCGATGGCGATGGACAGGTTGCCGGCTGCGACATCATTTCCCAGTCCGAAATGATAAAAACACGCATCGGCTACATGAGCCAGAAATTTTCACTCTATGCCAACCTCACCGTCGAGGAAAACTTAAGGCTGTTTGCCACCATCTACGGCATGACCGACTCCCGGATAAAAACAGCCGCCGATAATATATTCCAAGAACTTGGCATGGAAAATCTACGCCGCTCCTATGTGAAAGATATTCCGGTGGGATGGCGACAGAAACTCGCATTCGCCACGGCAACAATACATCGTCCGGAAGTGGTATTCCTCGACGAGCCTACGGGAGGTGTTGATCCGGTGACCCGACGCAAATTTTGGGAACTGATTTACAAAGCGTCATCCGACGGAATGACCGTTTTCGTAACAACCCACTATCTTGACGAAGCGGAATATTGCAACCGCATCTCAATCATGGTCGACGGCAAAATAAGCGCGTTGGACTCCCCCGCCGCGCTAAAAGAAAAATATCATGCCTCGACTATCGACGAAGTGTTCCGCATAGTCGCCAATGACGCAAAACGAAATGAATGACATGGCTATACTGAAATCACTAATAAAAAAGGAAGCGCTCCACATAATCCGCGACAAGCGCACAATGGTCATCACGCTGCTCATGCCGCTAATACTGCTGATTCTGTTTGGATTCGCAATCTCAACCGAGGTAAACGACGTGAGAATCGTCGGCGTGACGAATCAGCACAACGACATGACCCGAAACATCCTCCAGCGCATAAGTTCAAACAGCTATTTCACATTTCAGGGACTCGTTTCTCCGACCGAAGTTGATTCCTTGCTACGCATAGGTTATACTGACGCAGCCCTGTTTCTAAAAACCGATAATGGCAAAATCAGCTCCCAGATAATTGTCGACGCCTCCAATACCAACATGGCGCAGACCGTCACCGGCTATATACAGGGAATACTGAATGATTCATCCGCTTCCAACGCGCTCACTTACACTCTCTACAACCCGCAGATGAAGAGCGCCTACAACTTTGTTCCCGGCATCCTGGGAATGATTTTCATCCTGATATGCGCCATCATGACCTCGGTTTCGATTGTAAGGGAAAAAGAGACAGGCACAATGGATCTACTCCTTATCTCTCCTATTAAACCCTCGACCATCATACTCGGTAAACTGATTCCCTACTTCCTCCTTTCGTGCCTCATTCTCGCCACCATGCTTCTGATGGCTTACACTCTTCTCGGTTTGCCGGTTTCGGCGAGCATTGTGAGTGTTGTGCTTGTCACTCTGCTCTACATCACCCTGTCGTTGTCCATAGGCTTGCTCGTGTCTACAATCGTCGACACTCAGCTGACAGCGCTTATCGTATCGGCTGTCATGTTCATGCTTCCAGTCATCATGCTGTCAGGCATGATATTTCCCGTCGACAATATGCCAATAGCGCTACAATGGATTTCATCGATAATTCCTGCAAGATGGTATATCGAGGCAATGCGCAAATTAATGATACAACAGCTTGAGATCAACCACATCGCCAAGGAAGCGGCAATACTGTCACTAATGACAGCGGTCCTTCTCATTGCAGCAATAAGAAAATTCCAATTATCCGCACGATAAAATGAAACTTCGAATACTGAAAGCGCTCTTGAAAAAAGAAGTCACGCTCATGCGGCACAATCCGCTAATACCAAGAATCATCATCGCCATGCCGATAATGTTCATGCTGGTGTTGCCATTGGTGGCTAACCTTGACGTGAAGAATGTCAATGTAGCGGTAGTTGACAATGACCGGTCACAACTGTCGCGACGCATGATTGCCGATATTGACGCATCTGAATACCTGTCAGTGATGACGGTCACAGGCTCTCACGAAGAAGCCATGAAAGCAATTGAAAACGGAACGGCTGATGTTCTCTTCACAATCCCAGCCGATTATTCGCGCTTCATTGGAACAGGCAACGCCGTTGTCGATATCGAAGCAAACGGGGTCAACGCCACAAAGGGGATGCTGGGGGCGAGATATGTGTCGCAATCCGTCGCAGGCACTCTGAAACAATTGCAAATTGCTTCGGGACGAAAAATCGACATACCTGACCTCAGTGTCATAAACCGCTATAACCCCACCCTCAATTTCCGCAACTACATGATTCCGGCACTGATGGTGACACTGCTTATTATCATCTGCGGCTTCCTTCCGGCTCTAAATCTTGTCAGCGAAAAAGAAACAGGAACAATCGAAGCGATGAACGTAACACCCGTAAGCCGATTCGTGTTCGTCCTGTCCAAACTCATCCCGTTCTGGATCATCGGACTGATTGTAGTGACTGTCGGCATGCTCATCGGAAGGCTCGTCTATGGACTCTCCCCCGTCGGCAACATCGGAGCCATCTATCTTGCCACTATCTTGTTCAGCCTTGTCATGTCGGGACTCGGGGTTACCATTGCCAACCGCTCGTCGACCATGCTCCAAAGCATCTTCATCATGTTTGCCTTCATCATGATTTTCCAGCTAATGAGTGGACTCTTCACCCCAATAAGATCTATGCCCGACTGGGCGCAGTGCATAACCTATGCCATACCGCCACGCTATTTCATCGAAATAATGAGATCAGTCTATCTCAAAGGCTCCACTATTGCCGATCTCCGGTTTCAATACACTATCCTTGCCGCNTTTGCCGCTTTTACCTGTGTATTATCGGCAATCACCTACAGCAAACGCTCCTGACCCCCTCGACCATCTCCAAATTACGGTCAAAATAGAAAAATTGATCACCAAATCAACAAATTTTAAGGATTGATTAAACTTTTTATCCGCCACNTNGTTTAAACCTAAAACAAAAACATCTAAAAACAGAGATATGANGAAAACATTTGTACTGGCAACAGCTGCATTGGCTATGCTTTCAATGGCGGCATGTTCAGGAGAAAAGAGTTGCAAAGGCGAAGCATGTTCTAAAGACAGTAAAAACGATGTTGTTTACACCGGTGTGATGCCGGCGGCTGACTGCGACGGCATTCGCTACACTTTGCTCCTCGATTATGACGACGATATGACCGACGGCGACTACAAGCTCGTTGAAACCTATATTCAGGGTGACACTCTAAGCCCCATCGGCTACACTGACATCAAGAGTTTCGCAAGCGAAGGTGACTTCACTGTCAACAAGCAGAACGGCAAAACCTATCTGAAACTACAGGAAGAAACAAAAAATCCATCAGCAACCGCNCTCACCACCTATTTCATTGTTGACTCTGACTCGACAATCACCATGGCAAACAGCGACCTTGAGGCATCCACCCTTCCAGGAATGAACTATACACTCAAACGCGCTGAGTAAAGAACTTTAGTTGAGTTATCTTTATAACTTTGTCGGCTGTGCTTCAACGAGGCACAGCCGACTTCATTTTCCTCCCAACCACCGACTCCTTAAAGAACCGATAGATATACTCTTTTATAAATCAGGCAAAATCATTTATGTAATGGGGTAAAAAAAAATTGATTGTCATCACGACAACCAATCTTAGTTAACCTTAAATCTAATACCATGAAAAACACAGTGCAAAGGTAGGCATATTTTTCAATTCTGCAAAACGCANTTCGGCATTTTGCCGCACATTTAACAATATTTTAAACTTATGTCTTTCCATCGACAAAATCCGGTGGCATATTTCCACTCCTTATGAATAAAATCGGCTAAATGCGNCTCATCAATTTCATCAATATCCACTTTCGACTGCNGCTATCAATAATTAAGGCACTTTATCAGNCCCTACAATAAACCGCAAAACACCATCCATGCCTAAAAAATTATTCCTAAGTTTNCCTAAAAAGTATTGCAACCGNTTCAATAAGCAGTTGCATATTTNCNAATAACCGATATTTTTCACTAATTTTGCACNTNTAAAATCACTACACCTATAAAAATGAAACGGTATATCCTCCTTTTATTGCTCGCCCTCGCAGGCGCTACATGCATCAACGCATCTTCAGCCGCATTCAAAAAAATATGGATTGAAACAAACGTCTCCCACCAAGGAGAAAAAGGCATCATGATTCATGCCGATTTTGATCTGAACAACGCCAAGGACAAGATTGTGGAATGCCAGGCAATCTTCTACGCCTCGCCCGGTGGNAGAGCCCTGCGCGACTTGAATGGAAAATACCGCATATCACCTTCGCTCAACTATGTGTCGTCTTCGGAATATTTCAAAGCCTCGTCTAACTCAATGGATGTCGACGACTGCAAAATATTNATCCCCGCCTCTGAACTTCATTTGAAAAACCCNCGCAAATACCGTGTCTACGTAAAGCTGAGCATATACACNAATCCCGGAAAAACAGGAGAATTTCTNACCGACAGCGACTACATCCCCTTTGTAGTCGATATGTCAAATCTGGAAACACCGGGCTCACGGTTTGACTTCGACCCGACACAACCCAAGCAACCGCTGCCGCAAAAAGAAGTGAAGAAAAATGCTCCGGCTCCGCTGCCNGAAAAGAACGTAGCTCCTGCCGACGACGAACCGCAGTATGACAAGAAAGGACGCATGAAACCGCGCAAACGCAAAGTATTCATCTCCTGATCGAAAATCGACAGCTAACATTATAATTCTTATAGACCGTCTTTTTGATTACTTTACAAGTTCTTCAAAAAGGCGGTCAAATGTTTCGTCGAGATCTACGCACTGTCCCGGNTGAGGACGCGATGTGGATAGGCACGAACTTTTCATGGCTGTAATCCATCGAAAACGCTCCTCGGGCAACAATTCGGCTATCGGTCCCGCACCCTTCTCTCCATGNGCTATCCTCACAAAACCGTCGCTTTGATTTTTAAGCTCGTCAAGGCTCATGGCATGGTCAAAACCGGCATAACGCCNCTCGTCAATCTCAATCCGAGCTTTGATCCATTTCGCCCGCTTNGACATCATCACCAAACCGATATTGATAAANTCCTCACGCTCAACCCGAGGCACATAGCGCAGGACGGCATATTCATATAAGTGCGTTTCGCTCATCGATAGCTTTTTTTACAAAAATGGATGAATTGGCAAGTCTTTTCGTAAGGAATGTTTCATAGATGCGGCGACGCTCTTCAGGAGTCGTGTCGTCGCCCTCCACCGTCAGCCAGTCATCAGGAATAAGCGAAACAATCTTCTTCAGCGTCCTCGGCGTAATTTTCTGTCTCATTTCCTTATCGACCGCCTCAAGGCAATCAGCTTTCCTCAGCAACGCATGACTCTTTATATAAGGAAAAGGCGACATCGCGGCNTCCTCCGGATCAGTCCCTGCATGGTGGAAATAGAGCGATGCTCCGTGGTCTATGAGCCACACNTCGCCATTCCACATGAGCATATTGGTGTTCTGCGTCGTGCGGTCCACGTTTGTCAGAAACGCATCGAGCCACACGATTTGCGANGCAAGCTTCCCGTCTATCGCATTGACGTATGGGTCAACCGTAAAAGCGCCCGACAAAAAATGCATCCCGAGATTCTCCCCGCGACTCGCGCGAAGCAAATCCTGAATCTCCTCGTCGGGTTCTGTCCTGCCGAAGTCCTCGTTCAGGTCAAGAAACACAAGNTCAGGCACCTTGAAGCCCAATGCNCGAGCTACTTCACCGCCAATCAGTTCAGCGATAAGCGCCTTCGTTCCATGACCGGCTCCACGAAATTTCAGAACGTATTTGAACCCGTCATCAGCCTCCGTNAGAGCCGGGAGCGAGCCACCCTCTCTCAACGGAGTTATATAACGCGTCACCTCTTGCCGTCTTATTTCCATTTTCAATCAAATTTAATCAACAAAGATAAATCATTCCAATAGAATGAACAGCTCAACGCCCATTAAGTTTTTCGGTCTGCTCCACATCAAGAGCATCAGCAAGAATCGATATCGGATTAAGCGCCGGCGCTGAGGTCGACATCTCAATCTGCCATTTACAGGTTTCGCAATCAGTGGCAACAATATCCACTCTCTTTTCCTCTATCTCTTTGAACAGAGGCGCCCCTATCGCTTGGGAATACTCATAATTCTCTTTTTTGAAGCCGTAAGTTCCGGCGATGCCNCAACAATTCGGAGCAAGCGGCACATATTCCAATCCGGGAATCATCCTCAGAAGCGACATCGAGTAAATCGACCATCCGAGCCGCTCCATGTGACAAGGAATGTGATAAGCCACTCTTTTGTGATAGTCATCCCTGAAAGCAANCCGTGCCCCGCTTTCATCGATAAGCCGATAGATGAACCTGGTGGCAAGCATCACGCTNTCTCTAACATCACCCGCATNAAGCCCGAGAACGTGGTCATATTCATCGCGNATTGTGAACGCGCAGGTGGAACTTGTCGCCAACACCGCCTCCGCATTTTTCGNCATCGCTTTTCTTATTGACTTGAGATTAATCTGCGCGTCAGCAGTCGCCTCCTCAACAAGTCCGTTTGCGATTTTAGCAACACCGCAACACTTCTCCTCGTCAAGAAGCATGACCCCATAGCCCAACGCATTCATTATCTTTATCAAATCCTTGCCCAATTGCGGATAATTGTACTCCACGTAACAACCGTGGAAATAACTCACATGCTTGCTAAAATCAGCCTGNCTCGGCTCAGCCTCCCGCTTATACCAATCCACAAACCGCTCCTTGGAATAACTTGGGAAAGCGCGTCGATGATCTATGCCAAGTATTTTGCCGACAATTCTCTTCACCGGCGCCACTTTAAACAACCCGTTCACCACGGGAGCCGCCGAGGTTGCCATGCGNCCCACAAAGTCGGTTCGAGCAAGCAATCGGTCACGCAAAACCGGCTTATCCTTGCTATATTTCA
The DNA here is from genome assembly GCA_014801525.1 of Bacteroides sp. Classification (GTDB taxonomy): domain Bacteria; phylum Bacteroidota; class Bacteroidia; order Bacteroidales; family Muribaculaceae; genus Muribaculum. Next base: position 126,582 of record JAAVEB010000008.1, on the reverse strand, counting down.
ATCGAGCCAACTGAATTATATCGCCGATTCTGACGTTTGACGGACACACCACTTCACATCGCTTGCAATTCAAGCAATAGGTCAACGCCTCATCATAGAAATAAGGTTTCTTCAGTCGATAACGCTCCCCGTCGGGTCCTGCCTGTTTCGGACCCGGGAAAAGCGGATTCACCGGTGTCACCGGACAGTATATCGTGCATATCGTACACTTGATGCACTCTTCAAAATTAGTTCCGTCGCTATTCCTCATGACGATTCGCATTATCCGTTAATAATCAACTCGGCTACTTTCAATGCGGTTATTGCGGCAACACCGCCACCCGAGCCCTCCTTGAGCGCGTCGTGACCATCGAGCACCGCCCCGACAGCACGGAAATTTTCAATCCGGTGTCCGTCCTTGCTTACGAAGAAATCAGCGTCAGAAACCACACCAAATTTCATATAAGCCTGGTTATCATATAGATTTTCCCTATACCATTCGTCACGCNAACCTGAGGCGTTAACATCAAGTCCGAAAATAGGTTCTACAATATCGGTGGCTGTCGCAACGATGCCATGACTGAAAAAGCTCCCTGTGGCAAGAACGAAATTCCTGCCTGACAAAGGCATATCTCCGAGATTCACCGTGTTTATCGACTCAAGACGATTATCCGAAATCTTACCTCCGGTCACAGTGTCGCCGAGCATATATATCCCGCCGAGACGTTTAAAACAGTGTCTTAACCTCAGCTGAGCCCTCATTCCGCCAAGCGACATAGGCATTGTCGAAACATATCTCACCTCACAATTCGATTTCTGCTGCATCTCATCAAGCTCAGCCTCGTCGAACAGTCCTATGACGGCAGGTAAAACGGCAGTTTCCGCTCCAAGTTCACCGACCACCCGGTTCACTTCGTCGGCAAGCGTGCCGATAGCGGTCGTTGTCAGTGCTCTTGCCATAGTCGTGGCGCGCATTTCACTCGAACTCTTCCGCAAACGGTCAATCTCAGGAACGCTCACCTCCCTTATGTCACATTTCAATCCAGCCTTTTCAAGACCGGCAGAAATAAATTCAGGATAAAAATCAACATATCCTTTTATATTGATAACCGCCACACGTCCCCATGACAGATTGGTTGCAGTGTCAGCTACGGCATAGTCCTTCATACTTAACCACACGGGCTTAAACATTCCGGTGGGAGTAAGACGATAATGATTAGCCTCCTCACTGCCATTTAAAGTAATTCCGGCTTCAGCAAACACAGTCTTCACCTCGGGGGCGAGACGCTTCACTGACTCTATGCCCACTTTGGAATAAGGATGCTCCGGCGGCAGGTCGGAAATCGCCTCCAGCGGATTCGTCACATCTTTACCATTCTTATTATTAAATAATGACAATCCTCCCGCATTAAAATGCAGAGCGCTCTGCCCGGTCGACACTATCGCCACCGATTGCCCAGCCTTAATGAGTTTTATTCCACAGAGAAGGGCGCTCATTCCCCCTCCTATTATCACCGTATCGTAAATCATAGAATTGTCATTTTGAATCAATCTTATCAACCGGCGCCACAAATCGGTCCAATCCGCAGACACCCTCATACATCCATGACATAAACTGAGCCTCAACAAGCGACTCACCCCATGCCACCGGTCTCATCCCCTTCCACCTCTCATTGATGAATGATGAAAGATCGCTTAACGAGCGCTCCACGCAATGATGGTGCTTCACCAAGATTCCGGCGGCACGGCATGCGCACATCTCCCCCTGGCAAGTTCCCATTCCCATTCGTGTTCGGCGTCTTAGATTTATCAGATTTCCGCAATGCAGCTTGTCAATCGCAAAATTGATTTCTCCTGCCGAAACCTGCTCACACTCACAAATGAGAGCCTCGTCACTTTCAGTTTTAAAGTCAATCTCCTCGGCGAGCGATCCGTGGCGCTCCTCAGCCGCCTTTTGCTCCGTGCTTATCTGAATCACATGNGCTTTCTTTGAAAACGGCTCCTCAGCCTTATCCAGTTCCGACCCCGGCAATGGCATCACCGCCGTGCGGCATTTAGACGGACGGTCAAGTTTCTCACACACCAGGTCGGTTGCCTTTTCAGCCATGAGCCTGNAAGTGATGAGCTTCCCTCCGGTTATCGTGATGAAACCCTCCACGCCGTCACGCTTCGCATGGTCAAGACACACTATCCCTCGGCTTATGCTTCTCCCCGAAGGATCCTTATCGTCGGCAACGAGAGGTCTCACCCCGGCATAAGCGCGCAGTATGCGCGCCTCGGCTATCTCAGGCGATAAAAGAGCTCCTTCCCTCACAAGCAGGTCAACCTCTTCGCGTGTCACCTCAAGATCGTCTATGTCAGTGTAGGGAATGCGTGTGGAAGTCGTGCCTATTATAGATATGGTGTCACCGGGAACAAGAATATCCGCGTCCGACGGGCGACGNCAACGGTTTATCACCACATTATTTATTCTATGACCAAAAATCAGAAGCGTGCCCTTTGCCGGAAACATGTGTACGTTCACACCGACAAGCCTCGACAGATGCTGCCCCCATATTCCGGAAGCATTGACAACCACATCGGCAAATTCCGACCAGATGTCGCCCGTGCGGTTATCGCGCACTTTTACTCCGACGACTCTGTTTTGAGAAAACTCAAACCCTATTACCTGCGTATAAGTAAGAACCTCCGCTCCATATTGACGCGCCGACACTACATTTGCCACTGTCAGCCTGAACGGGTCGATAGCGGCATCAGGAACCTTTACAGCTCCAATCAGATCAGGATTCACCGACGGCTCAATCCTGATCGCTTCGTCAGGACTTATGACCTCGGCGTTTATACCGGCACCGACACATGCTTTCACAAACTCCGACTGATAGTCGATGTCATCTTGAGGCAGAGTCACAAACAGTCCGCCGGTCTCCTCGACACAATGCTTTGCTATGCGCCTCAATATGATATTTTCGTTAATGCACTCCCGCGCCGATTCAGGATCAGTCACGGCATATCTGGCTCCACTGTGAAGCAGCCCCTGATTCCTGCCTGTCGCTCCGGCAGTGAAATCAAATTTTTCAACCAAAAGTGTACGCAGACCGCGCATCGCGCAATCCCTTGCAGTACCGGCACCGGTGGCTCCCCCGCCAATTATAATGACATCATGATGTCGGCTGGTTTTTGTAGTCATGAAAACAGTTTTCCCGATTTAGCATTTTTAATTTTAACAAAATTAACTCATTTAATGTTTATTTGCAATAGGAATAGTTGCCACAAATTTTACATNGCAATAAAAATATATGACGGTTCGGATCTTCCCAGATGCGAACCGTCATGATATAAACAATAGCTTAAAAATAGATTACTTGTTAATTCGTATAATTTTTCATTGGCAAAGTTAGCGCGTTGCCACATATTGCGCCATACTCAATATTGAGTAAATTGCCCATTCAATTGACTCGCTTTATTTTAAACTCCGAGCCAGTATAAGCAAATTCAAGCACTCCGGCGGCAACGAGCCTNATCACAGTATCCTCGGCAACGGCACGGCTGATATGANCCTCCCTCATGTAATCTTCGACACTTGTCATCAAGCGCTCGTCAAGATAAGCAAGCAGAGCCGACTCGGTTTCTGACAACGAAAACAGCACATCATCTTCTGAATTCATCCTCTCCCATGACTTCAGCATGACGGGATGGGCGGCGATGTTCTCGTCCTTAACCCTATAATAAGCCCTCAGCCGTCCATCGGATTCCTTGGAGTAAACCGGTCTGCGCGCTGCTTTGGCAATCTCCGCTTTCAACACGATAGAGCCCCCTTCACAGAGATATGCCGTCACCTCTACATTCTGCGGAGGTTTGCAATACATCTGAGCCGCCTGTTCGATGACAAATATATCTTCCTCGCTCCTTATTCCGGCGATATTTCCATTATCTTTCACGCCAACAAGAAGCCTGCCCCCGTCATTATTCGCGAAAGCCGATATCGAGTGAGCTATTTTCGCAGCGTCAGTGATTGCGAATTTAAAATCCTGATGCTCATGCTCGCCCTCAGCTATCAGTCGGTTTATGTAATATTTACCTTTTATAGCTTTTATATCTTTCATTGAAAAAAGACGTGTAGATATTTACTCGGGATAAATCAGATGTTNCANCGCTTCCGGAGAATCTTTGTCGCCGATTTCAAGCAANACTTCGTCAAGATACCTCCGTGCCTGCGCTTTTGCTCCCNGNAGGTCCATGTAAGAATAATTGCCACAATCACGCGGAGTCGCTCCGGGAATATCACCNTCATAGTCGGCGATAAACCTGAATGTCTCAACCATCAGCGGCACTATGTCGCCGCTCTTATATTCTCCTTTAAGTATCANGTAATTGCCGGTNCGACACCCCATCGGGCCCCAATAAACCACCTCATTCTTCCATTGAGGGTGATTNCGCAGGAACGTAGCCGCCAGATGCTCTATTGTGTGCAACTCCGCTCCTGAAAGCGGATCCTGGCGATTAGGCTCAGTCATTCTCACATCAAAAGTCGTCAATATGTCGCCCGAAGCCGTTTCATCCACACGGGAAACATACACCCCCCTGAGCAGATTCAGATGATTGACCGTGAAGCTTGGTATTTTTTCCATAACTGTTTCACATTTTTGATATGAACTCCTTTATTATCTCAAATGTGCATTGCGGAGCCTCCTGCCAGAAATTGTGATATTGAGCGGCATTGTCAGTCTCACCCGGAGTGTCGCTCACCACGCGCAGCGANAAAAACGGTATATTATATGAGTGGCACACCTGCGCAATAGCCGCCGATTCCATGTCAACGGCAATCGAATCGGGATATATCGACTTGATGCGGTTCAATTCCTCAACCGAGTCGACAAACATATCGCCGGAAGCGATCAGTCCCCTCTTCACTTTCCCTTCAGGCAGCAGAGCGAGCAGTCCTTCATCAGCGCGGAAATATCGCGGNAGCCCCTGCACTTGCCCCGGTTCATTAGGCGNACCACACCAAACGTCATGATATCCCACTCTCTCTCCGGCAACCACGTCGAGCACTTTNGCGCCGGCNCCTGTTCCACCNGCAACACCGGAATTGATGACACATTGCGGCGAGAAATTATTTATGAGCTTCATCGCGCCCATTGCGGCATTGACTTTGCCTATACCACACTGCATCACGCTCACCTCATGCTCTCCCACTTTTCCTTCATAGAAAACGGTGCCTGAAACGACTCTCTCCTCAATGCCGTCAATCAATGGAATCAAAAGCTTCAACTCGCTTTCCATTGCCACAATTATACCAATTCTCATATAGCTCTATTCTTAAAATCATATTATAATAATGTGTCTCATGACAGCCGTCTGCTCCAACTGACATTTGACTATACAAAGTTACAACAAATAAAGATTGGCACATTTAAGTATTTCACAATTTAGGTTAAATAATTGATTCAATACCCGCTTGTCAGCTACGGTGTGAACATTTCTATAAGAGAATGGAATAATATTTATTATAAGTCTTGCCACGCATGACTATTTTTGTAATCGATAATAAACCAGTAAAAACAATCACAAGTCCAACTAATGAATGCCATTGAAAAAATAATTTGCAGTTGCATGATTGCGTCAAGCGTTTTCTCTTTGAGCGCCCAGACAAAAATGCCTCCGGCATGGCAATCCTCCTTTGTTAAAATTGACGATTCAGGGAAACTAACTTATATCCCCGACGANCAGGGCAACACAATACCTGATTTCAGCCGGGTCGGCTATCATCACGGAAACGTGAGCATCCCCTATCATCCCGTGACAAAAACAATCTCAGCAATCCCCGGCGACAATTGGGAACACATCCAGAAAGCAGTCGATGAAATATCAGCCCTTCCTCTCGACGAAAACGGTCACCGCGGCGTGTTGCTGCTCAAACGCGGANTCTACCCCGTGTCACAATCNATCGTTATCAAAGCGAGCGGAGTGGTGATAAAAGGCGAAGGCAGCAATATAAACGAGACCCGACTCATCGCCACGTCGCCCACGCGCTACTCGCTCATAAANGTGATAGGCGACGGCAAAATAGAAGAGATACCCGGAACGCGCGTACACATCACCGATGAATTTGTNCCCGTAGGCACCCACAGCTTCACCGTTTCAAATGCCAAAGGCTTCCGTCCCGGCGACAAAGTGATTCTCTATCGCCCCGGAACACAGGAGTGGATTCATGATATTCAGATGGACCGCATCGTCGAGCGCAAAGGCACCCGCCAGTGGACCCCTCGCGAATACAACCTGTCCTATGAAAGAACCGTCGAAAAGATTAACGGCGACACTATCTATCTCGACAACCCGGTAGTAATGCAGATGGAAACAAAATATGGCGGAGGAGAATTGTTCAAATACTCCTTCGACGGNCGCATTTCCGAAGTGGGCGTAAGCGACCTCTGCCTTGAATCGGAATTCGAGCACTACGAAGACAANCANCACGGATGGGTCGGCGTAGAGCTGAACAAAGCCGAAAACTGCTGGGTAAACAATGTGTCGGGGCGCTATTTCGGATATGCCACAGTGAGCTGCGAGCGCAACGCCAAAAACGTCACCGTTATGAACTGCCGCAATTTTGAGCCGAAAGCCGTTATCACCGGCGGATTGAGATATTCATTCAACAACATCGGGCAGCAGAATCTCTTCATGAACTGTCAGAGCACCGAAGGTCGCCACGACTACGTGACCGGCTCGCAGGTGTGNGGACCAAACGTGTTCTACAACTGCACCGCCTCACAGACCTATGCCGACATCGGTCCCCACCANCGCTGGGCGAGTGGCACTCTGTATGACAACGTGATAACCGATGGCGAAATAAATGTTCAGGACCGTGGAAAAATGGGTAGTGGACACGGATGGGCAGGGGTCACACAAGTGCTGTGGAACTGTCGTGTTCGTCGTGCCGCCGTTCAAAGCCCCTGGACTTCAGGAAAAAACTACAGCATCGGCACTAAAGGTGAGCACGGACCAGGTCATTTCCCCGACCGTCCCGATGGCGAATGGGAAGGCGAAAATGAAACAAATCTATTCCCCCGCTCCTTATATATAGCTCAACTGATGGCGCGCCAAAANCAAGATTTATCCATATTAACGAAATAAACATGAAAAGATTCTCAATCCTATTATCACTGATTATTCTTGTAATGTCGGTTAGGGCTGCCGAGCCTCAACTGTCGCAAGACGAAAAAATGAAATGGTGGAACGATGCCAAATTCGGAATGTTTGTCCATTGGGGTCCCTACTGCCTATACGGTGGTGAATACCACGGCTATAAGCAAAACCGAGGCGGCGCCGAGTGGATTATGAACCGTTGCAAAATTCCCGTTATGGAATATCGCGCCATGACAAGCACATTCAATCCCGTCAACTTCGACGCCGAAAAACTCGTCACCATGGCTAAAAATGCCGGCATGAACTATCTCGTGTTCACCACCAAGCACCATGACGGCTTCGCAATGTTCAAGAGCGACTACTCAAACTACAATATCGTAGACTACACCCCCTTCAACCGCGACATCCTCGACGAGATAGTAAAAGCGTGCCGCAAACACGACATGAAATTCGGATTCTACTATTCTCAGTCTCANGACTGGAACCACCCCGGTGGCGCCACAAGCCGCAAAGAGATGAAAGAGGGATGGAGCAATCCCGATTCTACCGCAATCGACCAATTCACTAAAGATCACAAGGGAGCATGGGACCTATATCAGACCACAGCTTCATTTGATGACTACTTCCACTCAATCTCNCTTCCGCAGATAAAAGAGCTCCTCTCACGCTATCCCGACGTGTCGGTGCTATGGTTTGACACCCCCGGAGGAATAACCGACGCTGATGCTACCGAAGTCACCGAACTTCTTGCGCAATATCCCCACATCATCACCAACGACCGCCTGAAACGACCCAATTTCCCCGGCGACTATAAAACCCCTGAAGGACGAGTTCCTAAAGCCGAAGACACCGAAGGCATATATTGGGAAACCTGCATGAANATCGGTAGCTCATGGGGATTCAAAACATGGGAAAAGAACTGGAAATCATCGANCGAGATTCTACGCAACCTCCTNACAATCTGNGCCCGTGGCGGAAACTACCTGCTCAATGTGGGTCCCGATCCGCTTGGCGAAATCCCGGCAATCCCCACNCAATGCCTTAACGAAGTAGGCGAATGGGTTTCAAAATATGGCGAAGCTATCTATGGCACTCAGCGCAGCGGACTGGCTCCGGCATGGGGCGAATGCATCCGCAAGGACAATAACAAAAACTCATCCTATTATCTATGTGTCTTCAACTGGCCTGCCGACGGCAAGTTAAGACTCGACGGNAAATTCTCGGCTAAGAAAGCGACCCTGCTCGCCGACAATTCCAACCTGAAATTCAAGCGCGACAAAAACGGAATCACTATCGAGGTTCCCAAAAACGCTCCCGATTCAGTCGCGTCAGTCATCCGTCTCGACCTGAACGGAAAACTCCCTCCAGTGAAACTCATTTCCAATTCTGAAAAAGTATTCAAAATCTTAGACACCGACAAATAATGAAACAATATTTGGCTTATGTGCTCGGAGGCGTCCTGCTTGCAGGATGCGCCTCCACAGGCACTGATAACAAAGAATTAAGGCTGTGGTACGATTCGCCGGCAAAAGTGTGGGAGGAGGCGCTTCCGCTCGGCAATGGCAGAATCGGAGCCATGGTGTTCGGCAATCCGCTTGAAGAAGTGTATCAGCTGAACGAAGAAACCTTATGGTCAGGCGGACCTCATGACTGGAATAATCCCAACGGTCCCGCCCACCTCGACGAAGTTCGTCAGGCAATTGACGACGGCGACTACAAAAAAGCGAGCGACCTGTGGAAAAAATACCTCCAAGGTCCCTATTCCGCACGCTACCTTCCGATGGCTGACATGAAAATATCCATGCAGCCCGCCGGCGACGTGACCGCCTTCTANCGCGACCTCAACATAAGCAATGCCACCTCAACGGTAAAATATGAGATGGACGGAGTGAACTACACCCGCACATCATTCATCTCCTACCCCGATCAGGTGATGGTTGTGAGAATCGAAGCCGATAAAAAAGACGCCGTTTCTTTCAATCTGAACCTTGACAGCCGACTCCGATACACCACAAGCGCCGATGCCGCCAACGCCACTCTCACTCTCGTCGGAAAAGCTCCGGTCTATGTGGCAAACCGTGATTATGATCCTAACCAGATTATATATGACGAAACCGGCAAAGAAGGAATGAACTTTGAAGTGGAAGTCAAGGTATTGCCCGATGCCGGAACTATTTCTACCGCCAATGATTCGACTCTCTCAGTGCGCGACGCCAATAGCGTGACACTGATTCTTGCCGCAGCCACAAGCTACAACGGAGCCGACAAACTACCCGGCTCTGAAGGCAAAGACCCGTCGGCAGAAGTCAGCGCGGCAATGGCTAAAGCCTCGGCAATGACCTATGATCAGCTTCTTGCGAATCATCTTAAGGATTACAAAGAGCTCTTTGACAGAGTGTCGCTCACTCTCGATCCCGTCAATGCCCTTGACAGTGTCCCCACCAACAAGCGCCTTGCCATGTTCAGCGAAAATGACTCTGACCTTGGATTAGTGGAGCTTTACTACCAATATGGCAGATACCTCACCATCGCATCATCNCGTGCCGGCGGACTTCCTTCCAATCTACAAGGAATCTGGAACTATCATGTTCAGCCGCCGTGGGGTTCAAACTACACCGTCAACATCAATACCGAGATGAACTACTGGCCCGTTGAAGTGACAGGACTCTCGGAATGCTTTGAACCACTCTCCGATTTCATCGGACAACTTGCGAAAAACGGAGCTCAGACCGCCAAGATCAACTACGGAATCGACAACGGATGGCTCGCCCACCACAACTCTGACGCTTGGGCACAAACCGCNCCCACCGGAGGCTACGACTCCGACCCCAAGGGAGCGCCGCGCTGGTCATGCTGGCCTATGGCAGGAGCCTGGTTCTGCCAGCACCTTTGGGACCACTACGCCTTCACCGGCGACGAGACCTATCTCCGTGAAACCGCCTATCCTCTTATGAAAGGCTCGGTAGAATTCATGCTTCAATGGCTTCAGAAAGACCCGTCGGGATTCCTCGTCACCAACCCCTCCTCTTCACCCGAAAACCGCTTCTATTACACCGACAAAAACGGTAAGCGCGTAGAAGGCGAAATCTCAAAAGCGACCACAATGGACCTCGCCATCATCCGCGATCTCATGTCCAACTATCTCCAGGCTTCTGAAATACTTGGCGAAACCGACAAGTGCGACGAAGTGAAAACTACTCTCGCCACCCTATTCCCAAATCAGGAAGGCTCACAGGGACAGCTCATGGAGTGGTCGGTCGAATTTGAAGAGCAGGATCCTCATCACCGCCACGTGTCCCACCTATTCGGACTCCATCCCGGCAAGCAGATTCTGCCCCGCCGCGACAAGGAACTTGCCGAGGCTTGCAAACGCACCCTTGAGATAAGAGGCGATGGCGGAACAGGCTGGGCAATGGCTTGGAAAATCAACTTCTGGGCACGCCTTGAAGACGGCAACCACGCCTATCAGATGCTCAAAAACGGCTTAAAGCACGTCGATGCCACTGAGGTTTCAACCAAGGGTGGCGGCACATACTCCAACCTCTTTGACGCTCATCCGCCGTTCCAGATCGACGGAAACTTCGGAGGAACTGCGGGAATGACCGAAATGCTTCTCCAAAGCCACGGAGGTGAAATATTCCTTCTTCCCGCCCTCCCCGACGCATGGTCAAGCGGTTCGGTTCGCGGACTTCGCGCCCGCGGCGGCTTCATCGTCGACATGGATTGGAAAGACGGCGAGCTGACCCACGTTAAAATCAAGTCTACTCTTGGCGGAAACTGCCGCATCAAGAGCTTCACTAAGCTTAACGGAACTCCTGCCGAGGGGGTCAACCCCAATCCCATGTTCTTCGTGCCCGATGCTCCTGCATTCGTGAAAAACGAAAATGCTCCCCATGGAGAATTGAACCTGAAGCAAACCTACACTATCGATGTTCCGACAGAAGCAGGAAAAGAATATGAATGGTAAACTGGCTTACAAAATGAGTGTGGCGGCTTTAATAGCCGTCACACTCTCCGCCAATGCGGAACTAAACACTCATTACAATCTGACTCGCGACTCTCTCATCGTCTTCTCGGGCGAAACGCTCCGCTACACTGTAGACACTCCCGAAGACAGCGGACTCGTTTCCACCATGCCGACAGTCAATGAGATTCTTGCTAATCTTAAACGAAACGGCGCCTATCGCTTAGTCGACAAGAATCGGAATGTCAAAACCGACGGCGTTCCCGCTGATGGCGACATCCTCGAAAAACTCGATGCCAAAGGCAAAGTCAAGTCACGCTACAAAGTTGGAGTCAGCAATGCCGCCTTAGCGCCGTCACTGACTCTAAATCGCGATGCGGCAACTGTCGGAGCCTTGAGCGATATCGTCATCGATTTCAATGCCGGACAGCGCTCCCCCATGACCACCGTCGACATTCTCATTCCNAGCGGAATCGACATTACCCTCGACAATACTACCATCAATGTCATCGGTCGTGGTGAAACTGTTCTTCGCAACCTTCCGAAGCAATCTATCGGCAGAACCGGGACTAATTACTCCTACAATCGCGTAGGCGATGTGGAGCTCACGAAACTTCCCGACGGGACATCTCGTCTACATCTCTCNTCACTCGACCTGCGCCCATTCAACGGAATCGATATCAGGCTGAAAATTAAAGGTGTGAAAATTCCCGAAGCGAAAGACTACGTTTTTTCAGCCTCCTACATCGCCTCCGAACCTAAGCGTCAGGCAAGCCCCGTGGTCAACGCCNCCCTCAAAGGGCAGCACGCCATTTCTGATTTCACCCGTGTCCCTCTCCGCCGAGCCACTTACGTCCCTGATCAGGACTACCTGTGGACTGCCTTTGAATGGTCGCCTGTCCATGANGCCGAGGTAACACCGATGTATTCATCCGACGGTGGCAAAACCTGGAATAACGCGGAGAATCGAGTCATCAATTCCGAGCTTGGCGAATTAATGATAAACCGTCTTGAGCCCGACAAACTATATGCGTTCAAACTCAACGTCGCCGACGGCAAGCGCAAAGGCGACTCCAACATCGTTTGGTTCCGTACCGGAATGTGGGACGCACGCGATTACGGAGTGAAGGGCGATGGCACTCACGACGACACCGACAAGATTAACGAACTCATAGCCNTGGTCAACAGCTATGGCGGCGGAACAATCAAGTTTCCCGCAGGAAACTACCCGGTGAGAACAGTGCGTCTTCTNAGCAACGTGTGGCTCTACGTCGATAGCGGAGCNNTCATCCAGGCTCTCCCCGGCGCCGACGCCCCCGAACCCACCTGGTTCAGCGACCGAGCCTATCGTTCAGGCTTGTCCCCCACCGACCCGCGCCCCTACAAGGATCCCGAGAACTATCTCACTAAGCAGGATGTCGGTCACACATTTTTCCACAACACCATGTTCTTCGGCGAGCGCATTGAAAATGTCAAAATCATCGGCACAGGACGCATCACCGGCAACGGCAACATCGTCACCACCGACCGTGTCATGAACAACGAACCCGAAAAGCGNTGCGACAAGATGTTCACGTTCAAACTNTGCAANGATATCGAGATAGGGGGCATCGAAACAGGACGCGANATGTGGTATGATGAAGCGCTCGACAAGCCCTATTATTTCACCGACACTATCGGACCCCGCATCCCCGANTANTCCGATGCCGCCATGCTCCACATCGACCAGGGAGGACACTTTGTGCTTCTCGCCACAGGAACCGACGGGATTTATGTCCATGACACCTATTTTGGCAAATACAACACCAAAAACGCCCGCGACATCTACGATTTCATGGCTTGCAATGATGTGAAAGTGCANAATATCTACTCGAAAGTAAGCTCTGACGACATCGTAAAACCGGGTTCCGACTGCTCGCTGGGCTTCACCCGCCCCGTTTCAGGCTATTGGGTGAGAAACATCGTCGGCGACACCAACTGCAATCTTTTCCAGATAGGGTCAGAAACTGCCGACGACATTCAGAATCTCTATGTCGACAACATCTATGTACTCGGAGCCAACAAAGCCGGTTTCTCAATCTCCACCAATGACGGCGCCCATGTGAAAAACGTCTACCTCAACAGCGGCAAGACCGGCTCCATCCACTCCCGCTCAGTGATGAAGCGCACCCGCGCGCCTTTCTTCATCTCAATCTCCAATCGCGGACGTGTTCTCGGCGCCGANGTCGAGATGTTCACCTTCAACGAAAATGGAAATGAACGCAAAGAGCTGCTTGTCACCAATTCCAATATCGGAAAAGTGGAAAACATCTTCATCAACGGNGTCGACATCAGCGAGGTNTATGGAGGTAGCTCCTTCCGAGGCGACCGTTGGAAAGCCTATGACGGAAGCCAAAACGAGGCTGCCGCTATTATCGCNGGATTCAAGCTCCCCGATGCTGAAAACATCACTTCAGGACGAAGCGATTTCAAGATGCCCGACGGACGACACACNGGCTACATCACCAACATCAGCTTCAACGATGTCAATATGACCGTGAAAGGCGGACATCCCGACGAAGATTCCGAGGCATTCCCTCCAGAAATAGGCGTGGGTAGATACAATGTAGGCGACCTCAAGATTCAACCCGCTTTCGGATTCTGGTTCCGCCATGTCGAAAACGCCACCCTCGACAACTGTTCTCTGAANGCCGAGAAAGCCGATGGACGCCACCCCGTCTANATGGATGACGTGCAAGGCTCCGTCATCAGAAATCTCTCAGTGGTCCCGGGCATCAATGACCGGAAGCCAGTGTTCAACGTGAGAAGCAACAACATCACCGAACTATAATCTTAACCCGNAATGCGTAATATACTGACCTCAACCATCATTTCTCTCTCCGCCCTGATATGTTCAACCTCGGTCTACGCCCAGCAACCTGAGCCGCGCATGGCATGGGGTAAAAACAACCCCGTAGGCGCNGCTAAAGGAATACACCCCGGGCGCGTAGCTTGGGCTCATGCTCCAGGCGCCGCAACATGGGAAAAAGGCGACGGCCGTTGGTATGAAGACCGGTGGAATGACCAGGACGCAGCCGATTGGCTCGTAAACACGGCAATCACCTCCCTCACCGGAGAGAATAAGCCTGAAAAAGCGTGGAAGGCGCTCTTCACCGACTTCAACACCCGAAACAACCGAGGCAAACACGGCTATCGCAAAGGTGAAAAAATAGCTATCAAAGCCAATATGAACAANACNTTTGTNTATGACGACAACGAGCAGCTAAATTCGTCGCCCCACGTGACTCTCGCCCTTCTGCGAAGCCTTGTAAACGATGCAGGCATTCCTCAGGAGGCAATNACCGTTTTCGACGCGAGCCGCTTCATGACCAACGCCCTCTTCAACAAGTGCCACGACGAGTTTCCCAATATCATCTACATGGACAATGAGGGTGGAGAAGGTCGAACCAAGGCTACCTACACCCAAAACGCCATCCCCTACTCAGCCGACAATGGCAAACTTGCTACCGGACTCGCCGACTGCGCCATTGAAGCCGATTATCTGATTAATATGTGCCTGCTGAAAGGACATGGCGGTCAAGGAGTCACCCTNTGNGCCAAAAACTGGTATGGAGCCACCGACATTGANCGCAACTTCCGCAAGAATCAGCACAACAATTTCAATCAGGACCGTGGTGGAAAGCCCCGCTACATGACCTTCACCGACTACATGGGACACAAAGACCTCGGAGGAAAAACGATGCTGTTCCTCATTGACGGGCTTTATGGCTCGAAAGATGTGAACGGAGCGCCATCGGGAAAATGGAAGATGGAGCCNTTCAACAATAGCTGGCCTTGCTCCCTTTTCGCCTCTCAGGATGGCGTGGCTATCGATGCCGTCGGTATCGACTTCCTTTCTTCCGAGTTTCCCACAATGGCCGACGTAGACTATTGCGACATGTATCTTGTAGAAGCCGCTCTTGCCGACAATCCCGTTTCCGGGACATTCTATGATCCCGAACGCGACGGCACCGGCTTGCAAAGTCTCGGAGTNCTCGAACACTGGAACAATAAGACCGACAAACAGTATAGTAAAAATCTTGGAAAAGATTACGGCATAGAACTTATATATGTGAAACGCCCGGAATAATCCCACATTCATGCGTTTTTCACTCATGATATAAAACTATGTATTTGTGTGAATATTAATCCGTCAGGAGGATGCCATTGCGAAATGACATCCTCTTTTTATATGAAACAAATCTAAAAGGAATTGGAATAATCCTACAAAAACATTTATATATATTATAATACCTTTGTTCTTGGAATATTTATTTTTACCCAATGGAAAATACAGTTTACGCTAATGCCAAGTTCATGGCAATCTTAAAAAAANCTATCTACCCTTTAATCGGGCTCTATGCCCTGTCTGCCGCTCCGGCATATTCCCAACAGCCCTATCGTCAAGCTGACGAAGGCACCGACATGGGACAATTCACGCCTGTCGACAAGCCTAACACTCCTATTGGCGTCGCTAAAGGAATCCACCCGGGACGCGTNGCTTGGGCGTTNGATCCAAAAGCCGCCGCTTGGGATGGGAAAAACGGTCTCTATTCCGACCCTGACAACAATAGCCAGACTCGCGTCGACGACATGATGGAAGGAGCGATTATAGCGCTCACTAACCAGTCGACCATCTCTGCCGCTTGGGACGAACTCTTCAAGACTCTCAACGAGAAAAAAGGAAAAGGTTACAACGGATACAAGAATGGTGAAAAAATCGCCATCAAAGTAAACCTGAATGACAATGGGGGCAGCAATATCGTCGACGCCACTCCCCAGTCAGTGCTGTCACTGCTCCATCAGCTTGTCGACATCATGGGAGTTCCCCAGGAATGCATCACCGTCTACGACGCGCAGCGCCGAGGCATCTCAGCCATCTATGATTATGTCGAGCCGGTTTATCCCGACGTTGTCTATCAGAACTGGGGCGGCTTCGTTCCCAATGCGATTAAATACTCTCAGGAAATCACCGACGAGCGCGCCATGAGTTTGGCTCGCGCGGCTTACGAAGCCGACTACATGATAAACATGGCACTCCTCAAGCGCCACTCTCAACCCACCGACAAGTGGCGTGACTCGGCAGGACAGACCGGAATCACCTCTACGGGAAAAAATCATTTCGGCTCAATCGGCTACGTTCCCCCGTTGCACTACTCTATCCGCGACTGGTCACATGCNCGAGGAATGGGAAGCTACAACAGCATCGTCGACCTCATGGCTCATGAACGTCTTGGAGGAAACACACTCGTCTATATCGTCGACGGAATGTATGTCAATCCCAAGCACAACGGAAAAGCCGTGAAGTTCTCTCGCGCTCCGTTCAACGACGGCTGGACATCAAGCTTTTTCGCCTCAACCGACCAGGTTGCTATCGAATCGGTAGTTCTCGACTTCATCCATTCCGAACTTCCGCTTGCTGCCAATGCCGACAATTTCCTTCATGAAGCGGCTATGATAGGCAACCCGCCGTCCAAAACCAACTATGTCGGCAAGGATCAGATAAGCCTTGGTGTACACGAACACTGGAACAATCCCGATGATCGCCAATACAGCCGAAATCTCGGAACAGGCTACGGAATCGAACTCTTCAGAGTTCCCCTCGACTCTAACCGTGGAGCGATTGAAGCATTCTATGCCGATCGCCTCGCTGTCGACGACAANGGCAAAATCACTCTCAACTGGAAAACATCCAATGGCGACGCTGTGCTTCTAAATGGCAAGCCCGTTGCAAAAAACGGCAGCGTAACTCTCCCGGTAAAAAACACCACCCGCTTTGACTTGCAGGTAAAAAAGGGTGATTCGATTGTCGCTCAGCAGCCAATCGTGATACGCAAATTCAAGAAAGTGAAAAATTATGCCGCAAAGAACGCCGCGCTCAATGGAACTTTCGAGATGGACAAAGANGGCTGGATAGGACTTTCAGGCGAGCGTTCAAAAGCCCGCAATGCCGCGACATGGAAAATTTCAGTCCCCGCCACCGGCGACTACTTCCTTTGCGCCACCTACAAAGGCAGCGACCCGGTGCCNGCCATCATCTATATTNACGGCAAAAAAGTGACTGAAAACTTCGGCTTCCTCGCCACTACCGGAAATAAGATNGGCAAATTCTACTTCCCCGTTCATCTTGAAAAAGGCGAAAGCACTCTTGAACTTGAGATTTTGGGACGCCGCAGCAACCGCATTAAAGAAGTTTCAATTCTTTCTGAAATAAAATAACGCTCTGAGTCATGAAAAAGATATTCTCGATTTTAGTATGCGCTCTCATTGCGTTAGGCTCGGCTGTCAATGCGCAAACCCAGTCGTTCAACGTGCGCAAATATGGAGCCAAAGGAAATGGCAAACGCATTGAGTCGCCTGCTATCCAGAAAGCGATTGACGCTTGCCACAAGGCTGGTGGCGGCACGGTAATCGTGCCTAAAGGCACCTATCTGTCGGCAACCATCCAACTAAAGGATAACGTGACGCTTCATCTTGAAAAGGACGCGCTCATACTCGGCACCACCGACTATAAAGCTTATGACAATCTTGACCCGTTCACCGAAGGGCTNGGCATCGAGGTGGGAAGAGCGCTTCTCGTCGCAGTCGACGCCCGCAACATCGGATTGACCGGCGAAGGCGCTATCGACGGACAAGGGTCGGCGTTGAAAGCCCGTCACATCCTTGAAGACACCCGCCCCGAAAAAGACCGCTGGGGACTACGCCCCTTCCTGGTGCGCATGGTGAGATGCGACGGCATTACCGTCGACGGAGTCACACTCCGCTATGCCGGAGCATGGACCTCCCACTATTTCCACTGCCGCAACGTAAATATCTCCAACGTCACTATCCGGAGCTTCGGCGTGGCTCACAATGACGGCATCGACATCGACGGTTGTCAGCATGTCCGCATAAGCCATTGCGACATCATCAGCGGCGACGACGCGCTCTGCTTCAAGACCACTTCAAGCAAAATGGCTTGCAGCGATATCATTGTGAATGATATGCTCCTCAAGTCNAATCAATCGGGCATAAAGATGGGCACCGAGTCCATGGCTCCGTTCGAGAATATCCGCATCAGNAATTGCAAGATATATGACACCAAGAATGGCGGCATAAAACTCTTTTCGGTNGACGGAGCCCACTTGCGCAATGTCGAGATTTCCGATATCGANATGGAGGAGGTTCGCACTCCAATGCTGTTCCGTCTCGGCGNGCGTCTCAACGTGTTCCGCAAAAACGAAGACACGAAACAGCCTGTCGGAACTTTTGAAAATGTCACCATCCGCAATGTGAACGCAATCGCTGCCGACAAGGCTCAGCTCACTCCCCCGTCGGGAATCCTCATCACCGGCATTCCGGGACACTACATCACCAATCTCACGCTGGAAAATATCCACATCCGTCTGCTTGGCACCGGAACTNCCGAAGATGCTCTCAGCAAAGTTCCGGAGGCGATTGACCAGTATCCCGAAGTCAAAACTTTCGGGCCGAAAATCCCGGCTTACGGTGTGTGGGCGCGTCATGCAAGAGGATTGAAATTAAAAAATGTCACTTTTGAACTGAAAAATCCCGACGCGCGCCCTGAAATCATATGTGACGACGCCGATGTTGAAATTTATAAATAATATCTCATAATATGAACTTGACCAAATCAATATTCATTTCTTGCTTGATGNCGACACTTTTCGCCTCATGCGGCTCAACNGCTTCATGGGAGGCGGTTTCCCCCGACGGAAACATTAAGTTTGTCGCAAGCAACAATACCGCCGAAAACGGCGACAAGCAACTNGAGTACCGCATTTTCTACAAAGACTCTTTGGCGATAGACTTCTCCAAACTCGGATTGACGATGAACGGTCACGATTACGGGAAGAACGCCCGCTTCAAAAGCATCGAGCGCCAAAGCATCGATGAACCTTATGAACTTAAATCGGGTAAAAAGCTCTCCACTCGCAACCGCTGCGAAGAGATGTCGATCACATTCGGCAATGACGAGGCGCAGGANTTCCAACTCATCGTGAGAGTGTTTGACGACGGCGCTGCATTCCGCTACGGTTTCCCAAAAGAATCAGGCGACACCTGCGTGATAACCGATGAAATGACNGAATTCGCGCTTTCAGGCGAAGGCAAAGCGTGGATTCACCCGTTTGACTGGAACGAACGCCATAAACCAAGCTACGAGCAATATTCTCAAAACGGAATCGCAATAAACACCCCATCNCCCAACGAAAAAGGATGGGCGTTCCCTATGCTGTTCGAGACCGATGGAAAATGGATGATGATAACCGAGGCATATCTCGACGGATCATATCCTGCAACCCACGTCGACAATTCCGGAACCGGCGGAGCCTANAAAATCCGCTTCCCCGAAAAAGAGGAACCTGTCATCGACGATGACCCCCAGCCTCGCAACACCACTCCATGGTACACCCCGTGGCGCGCTGTCATCGTCGGCTCTGACCTNAACACTATTTTCACCACCCAGATGGTGGCGCATCTCAATCCTGCGTCTCAGTTAGAGGATATCGAATGGATCAAACCCGGACGCTCAGCCTGGAGCTGGTGGTATGAAGGCAGATCGGTGCTTGACTACGAAAAGCAGCTGAAATACGTCGACTTCTGNCGTGACATGGGATGGGAATACTCTCTTATCGATGCCGGATGGCAGAAAATGGACGGCAAAGGCGTTGAAGGAGTCGTTGACTATGCCAATAAAAACGGCGTGGGAATATGGCTATGGTATCACTCAGGCGCAGGCAGAGATGATTCTGAAGATCCTCAGCACCGGTTGATGTCTGATCCTGAACTGCGTAAAGCCGAGATGGAACGCATCAGCAAAATGGGAGTCAAGGGCATCAAGGTCGACTTTTTCGACACAGATAAACANCGCATCATCGCCCTCTATCCCGAAATACTGAAAGACGCGGCAGCCAATCATCTCATGGTCGACTTCCACGGAGCCACACTGCCGAGAGGATTTGAGCGCACTTATCCCAATCTCATGACAACCGAAGCGATTCGCGGAGCAGAAACATTGGGTAGACAACAAAGATGTGACGCAGCCGCCGAGCATAACGCAACTGTTCCGTTCACACGCAACGTGGTAGGCTCGATGGACTACACTCCTGTCACTTTCTCCAACAAAATACGCCAAGGCGTCGAGGCGTTCCGCCGCACTTCGGTGGCTCATCAGCTGGCTCTCGCCACTGTGTTCGAGTCAGGATTCCAGTGCTTCGCCGACCGCAAGGAAGGATATCAGGCACTNCCCGAACTTCCCAAGAATTATCTGAAAGAAGTGCCTGCCGCATGGGATGAAAGCGTATTGCTTTCAGGCTACCCATCAGACCACGCCATTGTGGCTCGCAAGAGCGGCGACAAGTGGTTTATCGGCGGAATAAGCGGCNTTGACTCTGAGCGTGAAATCACTTTCAACCTTCCCGAGGAATGTGTCGGCAAGAGCTTCACNCTCATAAAAGACGGCGAAGACATCAATTCGTTTGACTACGAAGAAGTCAAGTCCGATGACGGAAAAGTGACAGTCAAACTANTGGGCAACGGAGGTTTCGCTGCTATCATCTAACTTTGAATAAAACAAACATCTATATGAATCTTGGAAAATTAAAAACAATCGCNACCCTGGCAGCACTGTCGCTTTGCTTCATGCAAAACCTCCATGCCGCAATAGAGTGGCAGCAGGTGGAGCCGGGAGTGTGGAAAGGAATCGTCGGAACCCCTGAGGACTATTCCTTGTTGGNGGTGGCAGGAGCCACGCCGCTTAAAGACGGTTTTACAAGACTGCCTCAAGCTGACCTCCCGTCGATAGCGCCTGAAATCGTGGGCGANATCGTCAACGGCAAAACCCATCTTCGTTTCCCNCTGGATAAGAATGAGCAACTCTATGGTTTCGGACTTAATTTCCAGACCGTTCATCAGCGTGGCAAGATATTGAATCTTCANGTTGACCACTACGGCGGCAAAGACAACGGACGCACCCACGCTCCGGTGCCGTTCTATATTTCCAGCAACGGCTATGGAGTGCTNATCAACTCGGCTCGTTATCTGTCGGTCTANGCCGGCTCGGGAGCGCGCAAGGACAGCCCCAACGCTCCGGTGGCTAAAGACCGCAATACCGACAAAACNTGGCAGTCACGCCCCTACTCCGACGCCGTNTCAGTGCTTGTTCCTGCCGAGGGAGCTGAAATATATCTGTTCGCCGGTCCTACCCCGATGGATGTCGTGCGNCGTTACAACCTTCTTTGCGGCGGTGGCAATCTTCCTCCGCGCTGGGGACTCGGATTCACCCAGCGCACAAAAACACGCTACACCGCCGACGAGGTTATCGCCGAAGCCGACNCTTTCGAGCAGAACGGTTATCCTCTCGACTTCATCGGTCTTGAGCCCGGATGGCAGAGNAAAGCCTATCCCTGCACATTTGAATGGGACAGCGAGCGCTACCCCGATCCTCAATCGTTCATCAAGCAGATGCGTGACCGCAACGTGCGCATCAATCTTTGGACAAACCCCTATGTGTCGCCCGACTCGAAAATCTATTCCGANATGTATCCCGTGAGCGGTTCCCACACAGTGTGGTGCGGTATCGTGCCCGACTTCGGAACAGAAAAAGCGCGCGAACTTTTCAAACAGAAATTTGATTCNGAGCACATCGGCATAGGCGTGAGCGGCTACAAAGTCGACGAGATTGACGGATATGACCACTACCTGTGGCCCGACGTNGCAACATTCCCCTCAGGGCTCGACGCAGAACAGATGCGTCAAACCTACGGACTGTGGGTGCAGCGTCTCACATCCGACCTTTTCAAGAAACGCAATCAGCGCACATTCGGACTTGTCCGCGGCTCAAATGCCGGCGGCAGCTCTTTCCCCTACGTTATCTACAATGACTATTATAGCCATCAGGATTTCATCACCGCCCTCATCAACTCAGGTTTCTGCGGAGTGTTGTGGACCCCTGAAGTGCGCAGCTCGAAAACATCNGAGGAGTGGCTTCGNCGCTTCCAGTCGGTAGTATTCTCACCGATGGCTATGATCAACGCATGGTCAAGCGGAACAAAACCCTGGTCATTCCCCGATGTAGCCGATCAAATCAAGGAATACTCCATGCTCCGCATGCAGATGATGCCCTACTGGTACACTGAATTTGCCCGCTACCACTATGACGGCATCCCCCCATTCCGCGCAATGAATCTCGAACCGGGCTTCAATGTCGACAAGGCGGTTGAGAAAGAGGTCAAGGAAAAGAATCTTGACGACAACCCATATCTTGAAGCAGTGACTANAGAGATCAAAGACCAATACATGGCGGGCGAATACCTGCTGGTGGCTCCGATGTTTGCCGGACAAACTTCACGCTCGGTAGTACTCCCCAAAGGGGACTGGTATGACTTCTACACCGGAGAATTTGTTGGCAACGGCGAGAAGATTGAAGTCACTCCCGGTCTCGACCGCATCCCCGTATTCGTAAAGGACGGCGGCATAATCCCGATGATGGAGCCGCGACTCCACGCTCCCGCAGCCGGCGAAAAGGTCAACCTTGAAATACGCCATTACGGAAAAGCCGACGGCAATTACCGCCTCTATGACGACGACGGCGAGACCTTCAACTACGAGAACGGCGACTATAGCTGGCGCGACATAAAAGTGGAACGCCAGAAAAACGGCAAAATGAAAGGTACCATTTCTAAACCCGAAAAAGGAAAGCCCAACTCATTTAATGAAATTACCTGGAAATTCATGTCCATCTAATCTTACAATTATTTTGCAATGAAAAAGATAACAAGTTTACTTACCGCTATGCTGCTGGGCTGGAGCNCGATTTCGGCTCAGAATGACATCGCCAAGGAGGTATTCGACATAAAGGCGGGCGACTTGAAACTCACCCTNATGGTGGGTAGCGACAACCGCCTCTATCAGCTCCACTTCGGCGATGCCGACAAGCAGGTTGCAGTTCCGGAAAAAATGCCGTCGCGCGAGCAGGAATTTCTCCCCCCCTATGGCAACGGAGTGATAACCGAACCGGCAATTCAGGCAACCCACACCGACGGCAACACGTCGACCGAACTCCATTATGNGAAACACACTACCGAGAAACTTTCGGACGACGTTGAGCAGACTGTCATTTCACTTCAGGACCCTGCCTACAAATTTTTTGTCGATATCTATGTGAAATGTTATGAAGACGCCGGATTGATGGAAATATGGAACACCATCCGTCATGACGAGCNCGGAGGAAAAGTCACCCTCTACCGCTACGCATCGGCATCCCCCATTCTGAAAGCGCCCTCCTACTGGCTCACTCAGTTTAACGGACGCTACAAGCGCGAAGCGACTCTTGAAGAGGAGCAACTCGGCGAGGGCGTGAAAATCATCGACTCCAAACTCGGAATCCGCGCTCACCAATATCGCATTCCATCATTCCTCGTCTCTTACAATCACGAGGCTCGTGAAAACGAAGGCGAAGTGTTTGCCGCTTCGCTCAAGTGGCCGGGCAGCTTCCAGATGGCGTTTGACATGGACTGGAATAAAAACCTCCGTGTATTGACAGGAATAAATCCGCTTGGAGCNCAATATTATCTTGAACGCGGAGCGACCTTCACAACTCCGGCGATAGTGTGGACCTACAGCAAAAACGGAAAGGGCGAAACATCCCGCCAGTTCCACCGCTGGGCTAAGGACTATGTGATACGCGATCCGGAGAAAGACCGNCCTGTGCTTCTCAACAACTGGGAAGCCACCCACTGCGACTTTGACGACAACCGCCTTGTCTCGCTCTTTGACGGAGCAGCCGGAATCGGAGCCGAGCTATTCCTGCTTGATGACGGATGGTTTGGCAACGGCGAGTATTCACGCGACGACGACAAGCACGGTCTCGGCGACTGGGAAGTGTCGACCAAGAAACTGCCGCGCGGACTCTCCTATCTGACNAAGGAAGCGACAAAACGCAAGGTGGGATTCGGAATATGGCTCGAACCNGAAATGGTTAGCCCCAACAGCAATCTCTACAACGAACATCCCGAATGGATCATTACCCAGCAAAAGCGCGAACCTATCTTGGGAAGACATCAGGAGATTCTCGACCTTACCCGTCCTGAAGTGCAGAACTATGAATGGAACATNATTAAAAANACTCTGTCGCCCAATCCNGGCATTGCCTATGTGAAATGGGACTGCAACCGCTTCGTCACCCAACCCGGTTCAACCTACCTGCCGCANAACGANCAGAGCCATCTTCTGGTCGACTATAACTGGGCGCTCTATCGACTCATGGACCGCTTCGCGACAAACTATCCCGACGTGATGGCAATGTTGTGCGCCGGCGGTTCGGGACGCATCGATTTCGGCTCAATGAAATATTTCCACTCCTTCTGGCCGAGCGACAACACCGACCCGCTCGGACGCATAAAAATCCAGTGGGGATTCGGTCACTTCTTCCCGGCAAGCACAATGTCGGCTCACGTAACTCGAATGGGAAAACGCCACCTCAAACTCGCCATCGACGTGGCTCTCAGCGGAGCTTTCGGCGTGGACCTCGCNCTTGACAAGGCGACCAAGGAGGAACGCGAACAGATTGCCGACGGCGTGAAACTCTACAAGGAAACAATACGTCCGCTCGTGATGCACGGCNATCTCTANCGCCTCGTGTCGCCCTACGAGAATCCTCTCGCAGCGATGAGCTANGTGGCTCGCGACAAAGACTCGGCAGTGGTATATCTCTATCAAACCGAAGACGGCTCCACTCCTCAGATAAAGCTCAACGGACTGGATCCCGACAAGAATTATGCCTTGACCGAAGTGAGTCTCNCCAAGGGTATGACTCCGCGCTTCCCCAATCAAGTGAAGAGCGGCAAGGAGTGGATGGAATCAGGAATAAGCAATCCGCTCGCAAACCAGTTTGACAGTGCGGTGCTCCACCTTTCAGCAACCAAATAAAACAAACTATCAATCATGAACATCAAATCATTTATCACAGCAAGTATCATCCTGGGGGCGGCATTCACCTCATTTGCCGATACCCCCGACCGATGGACCATCGAACCCGATGGCGCCATCCTTTGGGAAATCAATGACCGCATACCCCACACCGACCATGTGGAGATGGCAGGACAGCAACTTGCAGTAGTGTTGCGCTACGGCGTGGACGCCAACGGCGCGTTTCTGCTCAACCGCAGTCTCGTTTTCCCGATGTTGAGAATGAAGCCCAACAAAACTCAGAACAATCTGAAACAGCGGTTCAACACCGATATCCCCGGAATGATCACGGTTGACGATCTCACTCTCACCGATGAAAAGGTGAAGGATATCCGCTTTGACGGAGTGATGACGGTTGAAAGCTCGTTCAGCACCATCCACCGCCGCAAGAAAGTGGACGACGCTGTTTCCCTCAAACGCGTTCTTTATCCCTCGCCCAACTCACCATATTATTGCGAGGAATACACGTTCACCAACAATATGGACCATGCCATCACAATGCGCATCCCCGACTGGAAAGTGAAATATACCACCCCCGAAGATGCCGGCGTGTATGGCTCATACAAAATCGAAGGCTCACTGTCGAAAAACGGATTTTTCAAGTTGGAACCGGGCGAAAGCCTTAACTTCTTCGCCGTGTTCTCGGGACAGAAAATCAACGACGCGCCTTACACTCGCATCAACACCGACGCTGAGCGCGGAGGCAGAAAGGCTCTCATCGACCAGTGGTGGAACAATCTCGTTCTCGAAACGCCCGACAGCACCCTCAACACAATGTTTGCTTTCGCAAAACTGCGCGGAGCGGAAAGCATTTTCAACACCAAGGGGGGCTTGATGCACGGACCCGGCGGCGAAGCTTACTATGCAGCNGTGTGGGCAAACGACCAGGCTGAATATATCAACCCGTTCTTCCCCTATCTCGGTTATGAGATAGGCAATCAGTCGGCACTCAACGCGTTCCGCCATTTCGCCCGCTACATGAACGACGATTACCGCCCCATCCCCAGCTCAATTATTTCGGAAGGTGTCAGCACCTGGCACGGAGCTAAGGACCGTGGCGACGGCGCCATGATAGCTTACGGAGCGGCTCGCTACGCGCTTGCCCGCGGAAACAAAGAGGAGGCTAAAGAATTGTGGCCGCTTATCGAGTGGTGTCTTGAATATTGCAACCGCCAGCTCACCAAGGATGGCGTGGTGGCATCCAATTCCGACGAGCTTGAAAACCGCTTCCCCTCGGGCGACGCCAATCTTTGCACCTCTACATTGTATTATGACGCTCTCATCTCAGCCGGATATCTTGGAAAAGAGCTCGGCATCCCCGCCTCTCAGCTCAATAAATATGCCAAGCAGGCAAAAGAATTGAGAACCGCGATCGAAAAACATTTCGGCTACAATGTGGAGGGTTTCGACTGCTACCGCTATTATGACGGCAACGATGTGCTCCGAGCCTGGATATGCATGCCTCTCACAGTAGGAATCTATGACCGAGCGAAGGGCACAATCGACGCATTGTTCTCCCCTCGCCTGTGGACTGACGACGGACTTCTCACTCAAGCCGGAACTGAAACATTCTGGGACCGCTCCACTCTCTACGCTCTCCGTGGCACAATCGCAGCCGGCGAAGTGGAAAAAGGAATGGACTTCCTGAAGCGCTATTCGAAACGTCGTCTGCTCGGCGATCATGTGCCCTACGCCATCGAGGCATGGCCTGAAGGTGACCAGCGCCACCTCTCAGCCGAAAGCGGACTTTATTGCCGCATCTTTACTGAAGGTCTTTTCGGAATCCGTCCCACCGGGTTGAGATCATTTGACATCACCCCGCGTCTGCCTAAAGACTGGAATTATGCCAACCTTAACAAAGTCCGCGCTTTCGGGTCGGAGTTTGATATCAAGGTGAAGCGCGACGGTGACAAACTTGATGTCAATATCATCAAAGGCAACCGCTCAATCCTGAACAAAAAGATTAAGGAGGGCGCAACATTGAAAGTTAAACTTTGATATTCCAAATAAGCACCTACTTTAAATCGTTATCATTGAATTTTTAGTGTTTTTGGTTTTGAGGCTGCACTTTTCCGTGCAGCCTCTTCTTTTTAGGCGACATCCCCATCGGAAATATCGAAACATGAAAAGTGATATCGTCGATTGTCGCCGTAGGCGGCATTAACGGGTAGACCCGGGNCGATGTCGCCGTAGGTGGCATCGTCCCGGGGTAACGGGCGGNACAATCCCGATGCGTCCGCAACACTGAATGAACGCATCAAAATCAAGCCTGCAAAGGCTTGCCTTATGTGTAGCCGGGTANGGCGAATGAAATGAGCCGTGCCCGGGAAATGCGTCCGCATATAATCGCACTCTGACAGAGTGCCCCCTAAAAACACCCTCGCTAATCCGTCTTTGATTCAGGGGGCGCTCTTTGCAGAGCGCGACTTATTGCCGACTTATACCGGGCAGAGTTCGCTTTCGCTCACTCTACCCGGCTATCCGTAGGGTAAGCCTTTCAGGCTTCGNTTTGATTCAGGGGCTCTTATTCAACATCTNCGATGTTGTGTTTTNGGGGAGCTCATTAACCCTATGCTGATGCACATNCATCAGCATAGGGTTTCACACATTATAGCTCTCCGAGCTATCCCTCCCCGGCATTGCACCGCAATATCCTNCGGGNGACATCGCACGCGATGTCNCTACNNNCGCGCNGNCATNNGAGATGGCGAAATATGAGAATGGTATATTTTGGGGGATGATTTCTATATTTTTTGGGAAAATTGTAATATCGTGGCAGCTGGGAATATCATAAATTTGTACTATACTAAAAAGTGCTTATCTGATGAACCGATTAACCTTGAAATTAATATTTTCCATTTCTTGTTTTGGAGCAGCCTTATGCGTAAATGCGACTCCCCCNGNNGANGACATCANTCATGTGAAACAAAATTATCGTTCTTTCTACATATCATCCAACGAGAAAAACGACACTCTGCTCGCNGACCTCATTACCATCAAGCCGGAGACTGAACTTTCGGACCAAGTAGTGGTGGAGCTGCATCAACGCTATCCTTTCGACTTGGTGAAGATAAACAATTATCTCGCCCGTATAAACCCCGACGGATCGTGGAGCGACATAAACTATGCCGACACAAAGCGCTCGGGCTGGGAGCCGAAACAGCATGCCGACCGCATTCTGGAACTCGCCAAACTTTATTATTCNGACGGAACAAGCTACAAGGGCTCAAAGGTGATAATGGACGCAATCCACAAGACGCTGGGCTATTGGTTCAGCGCAAAGCCGAAATGCCTTAACTGGTGGTATAATGAAATCGGGGTGCCTAAAATCATGGGGGCGGCATTCATTCTTCTTGAAAACGACCTCACCCNCGAGGAGAAAACGGCAGGGATAGAGGTGCTGAAGGCTTCAGTATTTGGACGGACGGGACAAAACAAGGTGTGGCTCGCNGGAAACGTGCTGACCCGGGCGCTTCTACAAAATGACGCGTCGCTCGTNAAAGCCGCACGCGACACAATAGCCTCGGAAATATTCGTTGGCAGAGAGGAGGGCATCAAGAATGACTGGAGTTTCCATCAGCATGGACCGCAACAGCAATTTGGCAATTACGGGCTCTCTTTCATTTCGGGAATGAGCTTTTTCAACCGCTTGTTCAACGGCACATCATTCGCATTTGACAAGGGGCAGCATGATATCCTCGCATCATTGGTGAACGANGGGTATAAGTGGGTTATATGGAACCGTCACATGGACATCGGTTCGCTTGGAAGGCAGTTTTTCCACCACTCGCAACTTCACAAGGCTTATAGCCTCGCATTTGCCGCCGCCGATCTCGGAGTGGACGGTTTCCCGAAGGAGGGAAATCTGCTTGTGGGGCACAAACATTTTGACGATTCGGACTACACGGTGCACCGCAGCAAGGACTGGATGGGGGCATTGAAAATGTGCTCGACCAGAGTGATAGGAGCCGAACTGGTGAACGAGGATAATCTGCTGGGTTATTATACGGGGGACGGAGCCACGTTTTTCTACATCCGCGGCGATGAATATCTTGACGTGTTCCCCTTGTGGGACTGGCGGAAAATTCCCGGAGTGACGGCTTTTGAGGACACCGCTCCGATTCCCAGTATACGACAGAATAAGAAGCACAATAAAAGCGCGATGGTGGGCGGGCTGAGCAACGGCAGCTACGGAATGTCGGCTATGCAGCTTGACCGCGACGGACTGAAAGCCAACAAGACTTGGCTTTTCACCGACCGATATGTNGTGTGTCTCGGCTCTGACATAAAAAGCGACTCGGCTCTAACGGTAACCACNTCGGTGGACCAACGGCTCAAGCATGGCGAACTCGAGTGCNTGAACAACGGGGTATGGACCGCCGTAAACGCACAAGAATATACCAACGGCAAGAATAGGAAATTTTTCCACGACAACACCGGCTATATAATTTTAGGCGACAACCAGGTCATCGCACAAGCGGGAAAACGCACCGGAAGATGGTGTGATTTCATGAAAATGTATAAGCCGGCAGAGGTCGAGGGNGAAATCATATCCCTACATATCAGTCACGGCATCAGCCCTAAGAACGGGTCATACGGATACATTGTGCTCCCGGCATCAACCAAAGAAACGACAGGCAGCTTCGACGTGGCAAAGGAGATCAAGATAATGCGTAATGACGCACTCGTCCAAGCGATACAGACGCCCAATGTGGACGGCGGATGCTGGATAACCGCCTACACCGACCAACCGGTGGAAATAGGCGGCAAGATGTTCTCCCCCGAAGCTCCGGGAGTGTATTATGCCGAACTAAGCAATGGAAAATGGGAGAAAAAACAATCATCCCCTTTCAGAATAGAATAATCAATCACGCATTAAACCAATCATGAAACAATCACTCTTACTCGCCGCAGTCATAAGCCTGGCAACTCCATTGGTAAACGCAGCCGACTATTTTTTCACGCCGGCNAAACANAATGAGCTTGTCGAGCTATTGAACGGAGGAACTCTAAGACCGGGCGACAACGTGACTCTGGGCGACGGCACTTATAAGAATCTCGGAACGATAAATCTTGACAGNAAAGGAACCGCCCTCGATTCCATCACTATAAAAGCCCAACATGCAGGCAAAGCAATAATAAGCGGCGAAACGGAATTGAAAATATCAGGTAAATATATTCAACTGAAGGACTTGCTNTTTAACAAGGCTTTTGCCAAGGACTTGTGTATCATCGAACTTCAGGGAGANGAAGGAAAATTCGGNTCACATTGCCGCATAACCGGATGCGTGATGGACGACTGCAACCATCCCGNCCGAAGCGAGAAAGCGGTCAAAGGAGTTAAACCNATATCAGTGAGCGAATACTGGATAGCTCTGCACGGCGATAATAACCGAGTGGACCACTGCTATTTCGCNAACAAGCGCGTGGGCGGACTGGTGATTCAGGTGTGGCTGCCCGACACTAATCATATAAACAATCATCTTATCGATCACAATTTTTTCGGCTTCCGCCAGCCCTACGGAGGAAACGGAGCCGAGACAATACGCATCGGCAACTCATGGTCATCGCAGCTTGAGTCGCGCACAGTGGTGGAGGATAATGTGTTTCTACACTGCGACGGAGAGAATGAGATAATCTCGGTTAAATCGGGATATAATACAGTGAGAAACAATCTGTTTTTCGAATCGCGCGGNGGACTGGTGTGCCGCCACGGGCACAATAACATACTGGAGTCTAACACATTTGTGGGAGAAAATCTNCCCGGAACTGCGGGAATAAGGCTCGTGAACCAAGGGCACACGGTATATGACAACTTCTGCACCCGTCTCGGCGACTTCGGGCTGCTCGTGAGAATGGGAGTCTTTGAGCGCCCTACGGCAGAAACCGATCTGGAAAAAGAGCCGCTGACGTCTTATCACCGCGCGGAAAACATAAATATCGCCAACAACTCATTTATCGACTGCAAATCTATTGATCTCGGGTCGGGATATGGCGACAAAGCTCCCAGAAACGTAAGGCTGGCAAACAATTATTTCTGCAACGACAGCAATAATATCAGGATAGCCAAGCCTGAGATAGTGATNGCAGGACTGAATTTTATCGACAACCGATACTACTGGAAAGACGGCGAAAGCATGAATCTCAAGGGCTTCATTCGCCTTACGAAACCGGAAGAAACATCGGCAACGGAAAAGTCAAGAGTGCTGAACGCGCTCGCAAAGGGAATCGGAGCGGAATGGTACAAACCAAACAATAGCGACAAGGATTATATAGCATCAAAATACAATCAGAAATAATTATCACANAATGAAAAAGTTANCAGCACTAACATTAATATGTCTTTCCTGCATGGGAACAGCTCATGCCAAGGATTATTATGTCACTCCCGCTGAAAAGGGGCTATTGNCGACAATTCTCAACGACGGAACACTGAAACCGGGCGACAACGTGATTCTAAGGGATGGCGTGTATGACAGCCTCGGCACTGTGAGATTCACATCATCGGGCACCGAAAACGACTCGATAGGACTACGGGCGGAGCATCCCGGAAAAGCCATCATATCGGGTCCGCTTCACATGACTGTGTCAGGAAAATATCAGCACATCGACGGTCTTCTATTCCACAAAGCATGGGCACAGGGCGGACATCTAATAGGCTTCAAGGATGGCGATACCGCAGCATCACACTGCCGCTTCACCAACTGCGCCATCGATGACTGCAACGATCCCAACAAGACCGAAAGACCGTCGAAAGAGAAGAACACAACCGAATACTGGCTGATGCTCTATGGCGACAATATCAGAGTGGACCACTGCTATTTCGCCAACAAGCGNGTGGGCGGGCTGGTGATGCAGATGTGGCTCAGCGCTGACGACCATCTCAACAATCATCAGATTGACCATAACCTGTTTGGCAACCGCCCGCCTTTCGGAGGAAACGNAGCGGAGATAATCCGCATCGGACACTCGTGGTCATCGCAACTCGAATCGCGCTCGGTGGTGGAAAACAACGTGTTTCTCCACTGCGACGGAGAGAATGAAATCATTTCAGTGAAATCATGTCACAACATTCTGCGCGGCAATCTTTTCTNTGAATCAAGAGGCGGACTCGTATGCCGCCACGGACACTATAATGTGATCGAATCAAACACATTCGTAGGCAATAATCTCAGAGGCACACTCGGAATAAGGCTCATAAATCAGGGNCACANNGTCTACAACAATCATTGCTATCGCACAGGAGGATTCGGACTACTGGTGAGAATGGGAGTGTTTGAACGCCCCGACGCCAACACCGACACAAAACTGGAGCCTCTCACCTCTTATCATCGCAGCGAAAATATCAACATTGCCAACAACTCGTTTGTGGACTGNGAGATAATTGACCTCGGATCAGGACGCGGCACCAANGAACCGCGCAACGTGAGATTCACAGGAAATTACTTTTCAAACCCGACAAACAATATCCGCGTCACCAATCCCGAGTTAACGCTTGCCGGATTTGAGTTTATCGACAACCGATATAATTGGGCTGACAATTCCGACAATTCAATCAAAGGTTTCATTCACTCCGAACGTGAAGACCATGCCGCTCAGGAGAAAGCAAGAGTAACCGAGGGAGTGAAAAACATCGGTCCCGCTTGGTATGAACCTAATGCCAACGACCTCCGATATATCACGGAAAAGTACAACTAAACCGACTTGACGCAATGAAAAAACAATCAATCATATTTGCCGCAACACTATTGGCTCTCGGCGCTTGCAAATCTATGTCGACAAAGCAGGACGGGCTCACTGAATTGCAGAAGCCAACGCTATTCATGGAACTGCCCGACTACTGCCCCACCCCCGACGGGATGGCTATAGCACCCGACGGATCGCTCGTTCTCGCATGCCCGAATTTTGCCGACCAGACCAAGCCGGCGTGCCTGATGAAAATCACTGCCGACGGCGAAATAGCGAAGTGGATAGATGTCCCGGTACTGCCGGAAACCGGGGTTGCCGCNCCGATGGGAATTACATTTGACGAAGAGGGAAATCTATATNTAGCCGACAATCAGGGATGGACCGGGAGCGAAGCAGGAAAGAACCGGGGCAGATTGCTCAAATTGTATTTCGACAATGAAGGAAATCTAAAGGAGTGCGTCACGATAGCTTCAGGAATGGAGCATCCTAACGGGGTGAAACTGCTCGGAGAGAATGTTTATGTGACGCAAAGCTCGTTATCGGCTATCCNGTCAGAAAAACTCACGAGCGGAGTGTATCGGTTTAACGTGAATGACCGTGACGTGGCTGTGACTAACACTGATGCCGACACCAATCTTCTCGCCACTTTCATAACCGTGAATCCCGAAGTGCAATATGGACTCGACGGAATCGTGTTTGACCGCAGCGGAAATATGTATGTNGGAAACTTCGGTGACGGAAGCATACACAAAATCACGCTTGACAAGAGCGGCACACAGGTGACGGCAAGCACACTGTGGGCACAGGACACCACCCAATTGAAGAGCACCGACGGAATAGCAATTGACGATCGTGGCAATCTGTATGTAGCAGATTTCTCGATGAACGCTATCGCCAAAGTGAGTCCCGANGGTAAAATAACCCGCATAGCGCAGAGCCCTGATTGCGACGGCAGTGACGGAGGTCTTGACCAACCGGGCGAACCAATCGTGTGGAACGGTAAACTCATCGTTTCGTGCTTCGATATAGTTACCGACCCGGGAAAAGTAAATACCGCCCACGACAAGCCTTACACGTTNAGCTGTCTCGAAATTNCGGAATAACACAACACNGAGAGATATAAAACGGGGGTGCAGTTCGGTTTGAACTGCACCCCCGTTTATTTATTGTTTATTCAGATTCCAGTCTGAATCAGTTCTTCTCGGGAATGGGAGGAATATCGGGATTCACCGGTTCGGCTTCTACATCAATCGGTCCGTCGTCATCAGCGTTATCATCTGACGGCTTTCCTTTCTCATCGGTATTATTCTGAGCCAACTGCCGACCTGCAAAAATCTCGTCAGTGCGGGAAACCCAAGGACGCTTGCCGAATATGCGTTCAACATCTTCGGTATAGATAACCTCGCGCGATATGAGGACATCGGAAAGCTCCTTGTGACCGTCGGCATACTTGCGAAGAATCTCTTTCGCACGCTCATATTGCTCGCTTATGATGCGCGACACTTCGGCATCGATATCCTTAGCGCGTTCTTCGCTGTAAGGTTTCGAGAAACCATACTGCTGACCGGTGGAGTCATAATAGCAGAGGTTGGGGAGCTTATCGCTCATACCGTAATAAGCTACCATGGCATAAGCCATCTTGGTGACACGCTCAAGGTCATTTGCCGCGCCGGTTGAGATATGTCCCAGGAAGAGTTCTTCAGCGGCACGCCCTCCGAGTGTTGAGCACATCTCGTCGAGAAGCGCCTCGGACGGAGTGATCTGACGCTCTTCAGGAAGATACCACGCTGCGCCAAGAGCCTTTCCACGCGGAACGATAGTAACCTTGATGAGCGGACTCGCATAACGGAGATGCCATGAAATAGTGGCATGTCCAGCTTCATGGACAGCGATTGAGCGTTTCTCCTCGTCGGTAGTTATCTTAGAGCGTTTTTCAAGACCGCCAATTATGCGGTCGACAGCATCATTGAAGTCCTGACGAGTCACACACGGCTTGTTGTGACGGGCGGCAATAAGAGCAGCCTCGTTGCAGACATTAGCAATATCGGCGCCCGAAAATCCCGGAGTCTGACGAGCAAGAAGCTCAACATCCAGAGAATCGTCGGTCTTGATGTTGCGAAGATGAACATTAAAGATGGCTACACGGTCGTTGAGATCGGGCAAATCAACATATATCTGGCGGTCGAAACGCCCGGCGCGCAACAACGCCTTGTCAAGAATATCGGCACGGTTGGTGGCGGCAAGAATGATGACTCCGCTGTTTGAACCGAAACCGTCCATCTCGGTCAACAACTGGTTAAGTGTATTTTCACGCTCATCATTCGCGCCCATATTAGGATTGCGTCCACGCGCACGACCAACGGCGTCGATTTCATCAATAAACACGATACACGGAGCTTTCTCCTTAGCCTGGCGGAACAAATCTCTCACACGAGAGGCTCCGACACCCACAAACATCTCGACAAAGTCAGAACCTGACATTGAGAAGAATGGCACATTGGCTTCACCGGCAACAGCCTTTGCGAGCAAAGTTTTACCAGTTCCGGGAGGTCCTACAAGGAGAGCGCCCTTTGGAATCTTACCTCCGAGGTCAGTGTAGCGCTGGGGATTCTTAAGGAACTCCACAATCTCCTCGATTTCGGTTTTAGCTTCAGAGAGTCCGGCAACATCCTTAAACGTGACTTGAATGGGACCATCCTTGTCAAATATCTGAGCCTTTGACTTTCCGACGCTGAACACTCCGCTGCCTCCGCTGTCTTTTCCTGACATGCGCTTCATTATCACAAACCAGAAAATGATAAGCAGCAGAATCGGGGCGAATGACCAGAACATTGCTGAATAGTCGCTCCCCTTTTCAAACGAGAATTTGCCTTTAAACACACCATCCTGCTGCCATTGGTCAATCTTGTCCTGAAGTTTGTCGGCGCTCGGGATTGAAGTTGTGATTTTCACTTCCTGGTGAGATCCCTGGGTATATTGCGACGGAGGAAAGATTTTAGCGGCAAGAGAGTCGGTTATCACCGCCTCGGCTTCATTCTTATTGGTGAAAACAACAATCTGCTTCACGCCACCGTCGGTTACATATTTTTCAAACTCGGAATAGCTCACCTCCTTGGTGATTGAATTTTCATCAAGGTAATATATGCCGATCAGCACAAGAAACACGATGGCATACATCCAGTAGATACTGAATTTGATTGTGGGCTTTTTAGGAATAAGAGCCATATCAATTATATGTTTTTAATATTCAAAAATGTGATGCTTGAAGGATGATTTGTCAACACTTAATCAATATCGGGAATCTCGGTTATCGCCGCATCGCTCCAAAGTTCTTCAAGGTTATAGAACTGGCGAGTTTCGGGAAGAAATACATGGACAAACGTGTCGCCATAATCTATCACAATCCACTGGGAATTCTGATAGCCGTCATAATTGTAGGGCTTAATATCGGCTTCTTTCTGCAGCGTCTCGCGAACGCTATCGGCGATAGAACTCACCTGCATAGTCGACGACCCCTGACAGATTATGAAGCGATTTGCTGCCGCCCCTTCTATTTCTTCAAGATTTACTACTGTAATTTTTTTACCCTTGCGATTTTGTATTCCCTCGATAACGAGTTTAGCAATATCTTTTGTTTCGTTCATCAAATAGTCGTAAATAATAATTACAAAGATAGTGGAAACTTTGCAATAAAACGTAATAAATATCTGTAAAGTTCATCATACCAATCATAACAATCCGAAAATTACGGCAGAAGCCGTGCTAAATACCCGCATAAATCCCCTCAATTTACCCTTGCGACAGGCAAAACGCTGCAACTACGCTAAAGTGTGTTAAAAATACCGCGAAAATAGTGACAGGTCCAAATCTAAACCGTAATTTCGCAGAATACATAAGCTGTTGAAACGATTACGTTGCAAATTACCGACCAAATCACGTTTTCAAACAATAGAACGGCATAATGAGTCTACGAATTTCTATTCTGATATCTTGGCTGATTATCTCGTCAGCCGCATCGGCGAGTGACATTTACAATAATTCCATCACCGCCGAGATGAGACCGCAGTGGGTCATCCCGACCAACAAATTCATCAAGCAGTCAAACATAAACACCGCACTCGGAGCCGACATCAAATACTCATTCAGCTTTTCGCCCCAGTCATTTTACGGCAAGAATTACCCTGAGACCCGACAGGGAATAGGACTCGGATATACAAGCATTTCCAATGGAAAGAATCTTGGCGAGCCGTTCAATATTTACCTCTTTCAGAACGCCCCTATCGCAAAACTATCGTCACGGCTTACGTTGCTATATGAATGGAATTTCGGCATATCTCTAAATTGGAACCCTTACAATCCTGAAAAGAATCCCGACAACGGCGCTATCGGGTCAAAAACCAACGCATACATAAACCTGGCTCTGATGCTGCGCTACAAGCTCAACCGCAATGTGGACCTGATCGCCGGAATTGACGGCTCGCATTATTCAAACGGCAATACAACCATTCCAAATGCCGGAGCCAATTTTGCCGGAATTAAAATGGGCTTTTCCTATACATTCGATCCTGCGATAAAGGCGACTGAATCTATAATAAGAGACAAATTCGAACCGGGCATAGGTTATGACCTTACATTATATTGCGCGGCGCGACGCAGAGCATTCTTCAGCAGTTCATCACACGATTACCTTTACGCCCGCGGACTATTCGGCGTCTTAGGCTTCAATTTCGCGCCCATGTATGGCTTCAACCGTTATTTCAGGGCGGGAGTGTCGCTCGACACTCAGTATGACGAAAGCGCCAATATCCTTTCCCATCGCGTTGAGGGAACGCCTGACGACAACATGAAATTCTATCGCCCTCCGCTCAAAGAGCAGCTTGCCGCCGGATTGTCACTGCGCGCCGAGCTGGTTATGCCAATTTTCTCAATAAATATAGGCATAGGCAGAAATATAATCTGCAAAGGGAAGGACACCGATATTTTTTATCAGACCCTCACTCTAAAAACCTACCTGTGGCGAAACGGATATTTAAACATTGGATATCAGCTCAATGCATTTCATGAACCCAACAATCTCATGCTCGGAATGGGCTACAGCTTCGGAATGAAACGATAATAAAAATCAAGTATACGCAACTTTTTAGCGACCATGCGCATCTAACAGAAAAAACGATGGAAAAGAACGACATAATGATTCATCTCAGAGACATAAACAAAACCTATCCGGGAGCAGTGCCTCTTCACGTGCTTAAAGGGATAAATCTCGACATAGCCCGCGGTGAGCTCGTTTCAATCATGGGAGCGTCGGGATCTGGAAAATCCACATTGCTCAACATTCTCGGGATTCTTGACAATTATGACACCGGAGAATATATACTTGACGGTACTGAAATAAAGGATTTAAGCGAAAACCGCGCGGCTGAACTGCGCAATAAGTTGATCGGATTCGTGTTTCAATCGTTCAATCTTATCAATTACAAGGACGCTGTTGAAAACGTGGCTCTCCCCCTCTTCTATCAAGGAGTGTCACGAAAAAAGAGAAACAAACTCGCCCTTGAACAACTTGAACGGATGGGGCTGAAAGAGTGGGCTCATCATCTTCCCAGCGAACTGTCAGGTGGACAAAAGCAGAGAGTGGCAATAGCGCGGGCGCTCATAACCAATCCCGCAATAATCCTTGCCGACGAACCCACCGGAGCACTTGACAGCAAAACTTCAGTGGAGGTAATGAAATTGTTCCGTCAACTCAACGAGGAGGGAATGACAATCGTCATAGTGACCCACGACCCAAACGTAGGAGCTCAGACCAACCGCATAATCAGAATCGCCGACGGACTAATCGGCGTCGACGGAAAAGAAATCGCTTCAAAGTGACAACAATCAAAGCATAGGAGAATGATTGATCTTTCAAAAGAAATATGGCAGACGCTTAGCACCAACAAGCTCCGCACGTTGCTGACAGGCATGTCGGTGGCATGGGGCATATTCATGCTGATCATGCTTCTCGGAATGGCTAAAGGGGTCCTCAACTCATTTTCGTCAAGCGATTTCGCCAAGAGCGCCAATGTGATTCAGCTTTGGCCGGGAAATGCCGCGAAGGCTTATCACGGACTGAAAGAAGGACGCCGCGTAGACCTGAAAGAGCACAACCTCAAGGAGGTCGAGCGAGATAATCAAAGCGGAGTCATCGAGGCGGCTCCCGAGCTATCTTCGGCATCAACCAAGATATCGACAAGCAAGGACTATGTGACAAAGAACTATGCCGGAGTTTATCCTGAAGCGCAGGAACAAACAAAAATGACCTACGGAAGATTCATTAATGAAAACGATCTTTCAAAGCAACGGAAAGTGATAGTCCTTGACCTAAAAACGGCCGAAGTGCTTTTCGACAAGCCTGAAGAAGCGGTTGGAAAGATTGTGAATATGAGCGGACTGTCATTCACCGTGATCGGCATTTACGAACACCGTTGGAAGAACCGCATCTACATCCCCTACACCACCGCCAAAGCGCTCAACGCTTATTCCGATAAACTAAGCACTATAAGGGTGACCACAACCGAACTGTCGACCGAAGCCGAAGCAAAACAGCTTGAAAACGATATCCGCGCCACGCTTGGCAAAGTAAACCGCCATGCCCCCGACGATGAAAGCGCCGTGTGGTCATGGAACCGCTTCGCCAACTATCTTTCAGGACAACAAGGAATGAGAATACTCAACACCGTGATGTGGGTTATAGGAATGCTGACCCTTATAACAGGCATCGTGGGTGTGAGCAACATCATGTTTGTCTCAGTGCGCGAGCGCACTCATGAAATAGGCATACGCCGCGCTATCGGAGCAAAGCCGCGCAACATTCTCACTCAGGTGATAGTGGAAAGCGTAGCGCTGACAACCATATTCGGCTACATCGGAATAATAATGGGAACTATAGGCACCACTGTGCTCGACAAGATGTTTGGCAACACGGATTTTATAAAGAATCCCACCGTCGACCTGTCAATAGCAATCGAGGTTACGATAGTGCTTATAATCGCAGGAGCGCTTGCCGGGCTCTTTCCCGCCTTAAGAGCATTAAAGATAAAACCGGTAGAAGCATTAAGAACTGAATAAGCTTTCACAATGAAAAATCCCGTTTTTGATATTGACAGCTGGAAAGAAATTTCGGCGACACTCAGCCGAAACAAGACCAGAACTTTTTTAACGGCATTCGGCATATTCTGGGGTACCGCCATGCTATCGATGCTCTGGGGAGGAGCCCAGGGACTGCAAGACATCCTGCGCCGAAATTTCGCCGGGCTATCCACCAACATGGCTCTCGTGTTCAGCAACAGAACGAGTATGCCCTACAAAGGTTATGCCAAGGGTATGAGCTGGTCGCTTACACAGACCGATGTCGACAACATGAGAACGCGCATTCCTGAAATAGAAGCGATGTCGGGAGTGTCGAGCCGATCTACAACAGCCGTCTATGGCAAACACTCCAAGTCAACGCAAATACAAGGAGTAGAGAACCAATTTCCCCAGATTTTTACTCCCGTCATCTACGAGGGTAGATTCATCAACGACTCCGACGAGCGAAACATCAAGAAAGTGTGTGTAATCGGCAAGGCAATCGCCGATGAGATATTCGGAAACGAGTCTCCGATAGGCAAATTCATTGCGCTTGACAATATATATTACCGCATAGTGGGTGTCGCAGGACAGCTGTCGGAAGTGCAAATCAACGGTAAAATAGACGAGATGTTCACTATTCCGCTATCTACCATGCGTCAAGCTTACAATACCGGGCAGAATATCGACTATATCATGGTCACCGTGAAGCAAGGACACTCCCCGTCAGACATAATGCCAAGGATGCAGCGCATAATACGCGCCAATCACCCCATCCATCCCGAGGATCAGCAAGCGATACAATCCTGGGATGTCTCAGAACAGTTCGAGACGGTCGACAACATGTTTACCGGAGTTGATATTCTCGTTCTGTTCGTGGGGTTCAGCTCATTGCTCGCCGGAATAATCGGCGTGGGTAATATAATGTGGATAATCGTCAAAGAGCGCACTCAGGAAATAGGAATACGCCGAGCTCTCGGCGCCAAACCTCGCGACATCATAGTGCAGATTCTGTCAGAAAGCGTGGTCCTCACCACCATCGCGGGAATAGCAGGAATATGCTTCGCAGTAGTCGTTCTGTCAATAGTAGCATCAGGAACGACGGTCAATAACGATGTCCCGAGATTTCAGCTGGCATTCCAACACGCCATGATAATCCTCATCACATTCCTCACTCTCGGAACTGCGGCAGGAATAATCCCGGCACTAAAAGCAATGCACATAAAACCAATAGAAGCACTTAACGATAAATAATAACTAAAAATATATTCTCAAAACGATGAAAAAGGTATTCAAAGTCCTCATTTGGTCCATTGTGGCAATCCTGTTCATTGGCACATTTGTCTATTTGTTCTACAACTCGCGTTCAAAAGAAACAGTGTATGAAACAGTCAGTCCCGAAATACGTTCCATCGAACGCAACAGCGTGCTGACCGGAACGATTGAACCGCGCGATGAAATTGAAATCAAGCCTCAGATTTCAGGCATTATATCGGAAGTCAATGTTGAACCCGGCGATCAAGTGAAAGAGGGTGACATCATCGCAAAAATAAAGGTCATTCCTGAAGAATCGCAATTGTCAGCCGCCCAGAACCGTGTGGAAGTAGCCGACATTTCACGCTTGCAGGCAAAAAATGAATATGAACGCACAAAGTCGCTTTATGAAAAGAAATTCGCAAGCCGCGAGGAGTTTGAACAATCGGAGGTAACCAACAAAAAGGCAGAAGCGGAATATGCCGCTGCCGTAGACGCTCTCTCAATCGTGCGCGACGGAATTTCAAGCATCAACGCCCAGCAGAGCAATACCCTCGTCAGAGCCACAATCACCGGGCTTATACTTGAAGTGCCTGTCAAAGTCGGATCATCGGTGATTCAGGCAAACACCATGAACGACGGAACCACCGTTGCAAAAATTGCCGATATGTCAAACCTCATTTTTAAAGGAAAAGTAGACGAAACCGAGGTGGGACTGCTCAGAACCGGTATGGACACAGAAATCTCAATCGGCGCTCTACCCGACGTGAAACCCCAGGCTATGATTGAATATATCGCTCCAAAGAGCACAGAAGACAATGGCGCGAACACTTTCGAAATGAAAGCGGCTCTAAGCGTGCCTGAGGGCGTCCAACTGCGTGCCGGATATAGCGCCAACGCTTCAATATGCCTCGAAAAAGCTGAAAACGTGCTTTCACTGCCTGAGAGCGTGATCGAATGGGTGGGCGACAGCACATTTGTCTATATTCTGACTGCTGAAGAACCGGCTCAAAAATGGGAGAAACGGGCTATTGAAACAGGATTGTCCGACGGTGTGAACATCCATGTCAAATCGGGAATCACTGCCGATGACAAAATCCGAGCTAATGAAAAAAACAATTAACGACCGCCACATACAAGTCATGAAACGTATTCTATTGTCAATATTGGCGAGCTGTTCATTATTAGCCAATGCAGAAACATGGTCTTTGGAAAAATGCATAGACTATGCCATCGAGAACAATATTACCGTGAAACTGCGCCGCGCCGACGTGAACTCGTCAGAGCTTGACGTGACCGACGCAAAATCGCGCTACCTCCCCACCGTTTCGGCTAACGTGTCGCAGTCTTGGAGTCTCGGCCGCGGACTCACCGCCGAAAATACCTATGCCGACCGCAACACGTCCAATCTCCAATGGGGCGCGTCGCTTAATCTCCCGCTATTTTCAGGATTGTCGACCACTCGAAGAATAAAACTTGCCAACGCCAACCTCTCGACCGTGATGGAACAATATGAGGCGGCGAAAGATGACATAACCCTCAATGTGATCGGTGCCTATCTTCAGGTGTTGTACTGCAAGGAGCTTAACGATGTCGCCATGTATCAGGTGGACTTGTCAAAACATGAGCTTGAAAGCCGCAACGCTCTTCTTGAAGCCGGTAAAATTCCTGAAATCGACATGCTTGAAGCGAAATCACAGCTTGCGCAAGACGAAATGAACCTGTCGCAAACCGCCAACGATGTAGCTCTGGCGCTCGTCGACCTCTCTCAACTGCTTGAATTGGGCACCATAGAGAACTTTGACATCGAGCCGCTCAGCGACAATGAACTTATGATAATGTCGCCTGATGCCGTCTATGACGCCGCTTTGCAGCACAATCACTCTCTCGTAGCCGCACGCAAAAATATCACCGCCGCCGATCGCAACATCGAACTCGCCCACAGCGGCTATCTCCCCACTCTTTCGTTCAACGCCGGCGTCGGGAGCAGTTACTATCGCATCTCCGACACGAAGAATCCTTCATTTGGCAAACAGATGAAAAATAATTACAGCACATATTTCGGATTCTCGCTGAACATCCCCATTTTCGACGCGCTGTCCACTCGCAATTCTGTGCGTCGCGCCAAAGTGCAGAAGGTAACGGCAATGCTGAACTATGACGACGCACGCCAACGAGTGTTCAAAGCGATACAGCAGGCTTATTA
The DNA here is from genome assembly GCA_014801525.1 of Bacteroides sp. Lineage (GTDB taxonomy): Bacteria > Bacteroidota > Bacteroidia > Bacteroidales > Muribaculaceae > Muribaculum. The sequence goes on along the minus strand of JAAVEB010000008.1, from coordinate 83,230 downwards.
CCAAGCCGACGGCGCTCAGAACAAATTGAAAGCGAGTCTCACCGCCGACGAAACGGCAAATGCCGCTTTTAAAGCAATGCAAGAGAAATATAATCTCGGGCGTGCAACTCCAACCGAATACGAGCAGTCGAAAGCGCGTGCTCTAAAAGCGACAGCCGACCGCATACAGGCACGATACGAGCTCATTCTCCGCACACGCATCCTCGCATTCTACGCCAAGCAATGATGCGATAAAATTTAAGATCAACAGGAAAGCGCGACCATTTAATTGGCGCGCTTTTCTGTTATGTAGGACGAAAGAATGTCACAGCTTCTTATCCGTGCATCGTCAATATTGTTGTAAAGTTTCGCAAGCTCGGCATAAGCATGAAGCTGAACGGGAGAGAACGTGTTCCAATCCCATTTATCGGTCGCGCCACGCGCCCATACATATGAAGGAGCATCATTACTTGAATGTATCGAGGCAATGGCATAGAAAATGCGAGCCTTCATATTAGCATCTTCTGCAAATTTCGCCGACTCCTGAAGCACCTGAATCGCCCGTTGAGAAAGTGAATCCACTTGCTGATCCACGCTCCAAAGATTGTCAGACACAGCCCACAGATCGCCTTGAGCCGACGCCTGGAACAGAGCGGCAGCATAATCATATCCCGCAATCGCCCTGTCTTTTCCATCGGCAATATCATATTGCTGTTTAAGCCGTTGTAATTTACGGCTATAATCAGCTCGATAATTATCAGTATCAATCAACGAAACCGAGTCGATCGAGAGCCAAGAGCGCAACACGCGTTTGAAGGGCACAACCGGCTTATCATAGCGAACCTGCAGATAAACGAAATAGCCTTGTCTACCTATCCAATAGGGATCAAGCTTATCAAAATATCCAATAGCCTTGTCATAGTCGCCTTCCGACAGTTTGATTCGACCCAACGCATCATAATAAGCGTTAGGGTCAACATCTCCACTTGAAAATATAGCTTTATCAATCGGCGCCAACCTGTCACGATGCTCAAGCGCCTCAACCATCGCCGACAATCCATTCCAATGCAATTCAGACGTGGCAAGACGGGACGGCTCAAAGGCGAAATAATTCTGAGCTGGATTCATTGCCATAACTCCGCTCATCATGGCGAGCGCCCTATAATAGAGAGCGGAATCACGATACATCAGCGTGGCATACGGCACTATGAAATCAGCAAGAAAAGCATAATCGGCAATGTACTGAGGATAGGGATAAAATTGATTATATCCAAGATTTGCCACTAATGGAGCCTGAGACTTGGCGTTCACATATAACGAATTATAGCGTTCTGCAAGCATTTTAGAGTTCTCCCCCTCCCTGTAATTAGAAAAGTCAATCCAAAAATCAATACGCTTAAGATTTTGAGCCATCGCTTCTGTAGCTTTCAATCCGGCAGCTTGAGTGATCACCTTTTTCGCCTCGGCGCCATCTTCGAGAAGATTCAATGCAAAAGCTTTAGCGGTAGCCCACACGGCAGGATACTCCACCCTCTTGTCGGCGATAGCGGTATCGGCAATGCGAATCAATTGCTCACATTCACGACGCAAATCGCCATCAACGTCATAAAATCCATTTCTATAAGGATTTCCGGGAAAAGCAAAATTATATTCCTGAGCCTTGTTCAATTTAAGAAGCCACAGATAATTCATATAGTCCTGCAACACATAAGAAACAGCGTCGGAGTTAGGGTCTTCATTAAACAGCTTGGTCATATTATCGGTGCCAACAAGCTGAGCCAAACACCAGTTCAAGCTGTTTGCATCGCCATTTTTTGAAAATATCGATATAGCCTCTACATAATTATGAGTATGATAATATGCACCCCCAAGGTATCCGAGCATACGCTCACGCAATGACTCGTTTTTTATCATTCCGTTATAACGGTTCCACAACTCAATAACCTTGTCATAGCGATGCAGGGCGGCATTCGCGCGAATGTCAAGAAACACATAGCGTTCAAACATGGGATTGCTTGCGGAAGGAATCCTTATCTCATCCACAATCTCGGGCAACCGGGATTCTTCAGGAGTATTATATTCCCAAGAATCAGCCACGTAACTCTTACGAGCTTCATTGAAGCGGATACTTTCGGCAAGAAATCTAATTGCAGCAGTATCCTTTTTTTCAACGAGATAATTGATAAATGGATTATCACTCTTACCGCCAACCGCAATCGCATAGCCCGGATTAGCCATAAAATTCCTGATATAACTCATCCCGACTTTCTTGCCAACATAATCATACCAGAAATCGACAGTTTCATGATTCACGTTATCATCAATCGGCGTTACCTGCGGAGTGTTCACGAACATGAATGCAGGATAACGCGACGGACTATGGGTAGGTTCCCAACCGCATGCATCAGCCTCAACGGATGAAAATACGGTCAGGCTAATGGCAATAAACGCCGTCAAGAAGTTTTTGCAAAAATTCAGGGTCATATTGTTGTAAAGATTTTTCGTCAAGATGGTATAGAATTATATGGCTCGCCGCTTTTCGGTTGGCTTGCCTTATGTCATCCAATACTCCGGCGAGCACATCGGGAGCCACAAATTCATGCCGCACCACGTCGCCAGGATATATTCTCCCGCCACTACCGTCGCGACTACCCGCCATTGCAAGAGGAGCATATTTCAGGCATCGGTACAATCCCGAATCCACCGGCAGAAACATCGTCGTGTCTTTCGGATTGACGGAGTGGGCGATCGCCTTGAATTCGTTGCCTGAAAACACGATATTCCAACTGTATATCGGCAATGCCGTCACGATGGGCAATTCATAGCGGCTCAGCGCCTTCATGTAAGGCTGAACGGTATTCCTGTCAAGGATTGAATTTTTTTCCTTCACATCGGTTATATTCCCCACATTGTACATCATCAGCACTCCGTAATCAACAGGAGGGAGCTTATCGGTCAACTGATGAAGCCTTATCGTGGTTGAGAGTTGCCCATCGCGGGAATGCATGATTTGGCGTGCAGACTCAAGAATTTTGAAATACTTATCCCTGTTAGACACGGTCCAATCAAAGTCAATCTGAAGCTCATCGGGCATATCATATCCATTGCCTGCAAGAATATCATCGACGCGTTTCACGATTCTCGCCGCAAGCAAATCGACAGGCGCCCTCCCATTCAATGCCGACGGTTCAATAAACACCACCGGCACAATCCTGACTCCGGAGGGAATAGAATCACGGAATAAAAGGGTTGACGCAGGCATGAGCTCGTCGTTGATGTCGCGCACGTCAAAGAGATGAAGATATAATGTCGAAATATCGTTTTGATGAAGGAACGACCGCTCGGTATCGCTCAATTTCAATACCGTGCGCCAATAGTAGATGGATTTGCCCTCTACATGATGACCGGTATCGGAACACCCTTGGAAAATGGAGCCTCCTAATATCACCAAAAACAACAGCGCCATCTCTGTAAGGTCAATTTTTCCAAACGCTTTCATCGCTAAAGGCTGACTGACTGATTATATTTCGCCGTCAGAAAACGGGAAAAACTATTAGACGGCGGAACCAGAAGGCGCGCCACGAATATCACCGTCGCAAACACCAGCAGAAACAACACCGGCAGCGGGATAAATTCATGCAACCCGAAATAGACCGACAGATTTATCAACGGATAATGGCACAGATAGATTCCATAGGAAAGATTGTCGCTGTGGGCGAGCTTCGCGCCCCAGTTGCCGACAATCGAGAGCCACACTACTCCAACCGCCAACAAAATAAATCTCAAAACCAGATTCTCCTCCAAAAGGAAGACGTTGGCTAATGCAAGCAGCACGACGATAAAAAATATCTCCCACTTGTGCTTCATGAACTGTTGAAGATTCAGGTAGATAAACACCCCGATATAAAACACATACAATTGTCCGACGAATTGCCTTACAAGCATTTCATATCGCTGATCGCCCGTAATGTCAAGCATCGACAGCATGCACATGGTGTAGGTCATCGACAAAGCGATAACCGTGGCAAGGATGAAATTGCGTTTTGTTCCATATCGTTTCAGCAGTCTGTCGACAAGAGGATAGGTACACGTGAGAAGAATCTCCACCTTCATTGTCCACAACGCCCCGTTTACCGATGCCGACACCATTTGAGGAGCATCGAAAACACCGGGCAGTGTCGGAGCCATGAAATTGAGCGTAAATGTGTTTGCCAGGATATATTTCCAGAAACCGGCACTAAAAAAATAATCAATAATTCCAAGATTGCTGACACTTGAAAGGGCAATCGCAAAAGCGAAAACGACAAACCAGTACAAGGGCATCAACCTTATCATTCTTTTAAAAATGAAATCTTTGACCGAGGAGCATTTTTCAAAAGAATGATAGACGAGGAAACCGCTCAACGCAAAAAATGCCGGCTGAACTCCCCCCTGAATAGTACCCGCAATTCCAGAACCGGTGAGATAAAAGAAATGGTTGGAATATACCAATGTGCTGAGAATATATCTCACCACATCCATATTGTAATATCTCACCGACCGCGAAGACATCGTTATTTTTCAAACATACGTGCCATTGAACGCTTGTCCTCACGCTCCTTTATAGACTGGCGCTTGTCATACTCCTTCTTACCCCTACCTATGCCGATCACAATTTTGGCAAGCCCGCGGTCATTGATGAACAAGCGCATGGGAACAATCGTGAAGCCCGATTCCTTGCCATTTTTCTCAAGCCTGGCAATCTCCTTTTTCTTCAACAGGAGTTTACGATCACGGCGTTCGGCATGATTATTATATGTGCCGTAGAAATACTCGGCTATATACATGTTCTTAATCCACACCTCGCCATTTGCCACATAACAGAATGTATCGACAAGGCTCGCTTTACCTTGCCTAATAGACTTTATTTCCGTTCCGGTCAAAACGATTCCGGCAGTAAATGTCTCTGAGATGGCGTAGTCAAATGTGGCTCGCCTATTCTTTATGTTAATGTCTTTCTGAGTCATAAATTTGATATCATATTATCCGGAGCCGCCGGCAGCATTCCATCAAGCAAATATCCCAGGATATAAGGTGGCGCCATTATTGCAACGACACTCAGTATAAGGAACATAATTTTCTTATTATCAGCTATTGACAAATACGGTATGCCAAACCAGATTATAAATATATCGAAAAACGGCAAAAACTGGAATATCGAAATTTCCACAGGCAGGCAATTGTTTATCATCTGGAAAATCCCGAGCAAAGCAAGATTGTAGATGATAAATGTGTGATAACGCTTTTCTTCAGCTTCCCCGCTTTCAGTCATCTTTGACAGGAAAAGCGAAAAAATAAACGACGCCAGAAAATAGGTGATAAAATATTGAATAAAGGTTATCACAGCCTTCTGCAATAGCCACGCAACTTTGAAATCGCTATTATAAAAATATTGAATAAACACAGTGCATGCGACAAGCCCTATCAACGGATAAAAGCCCTCGGAGCATAGTCGGCGGGGATCGACATCCTCATCGGCGATAGCATCCCAACCTTTAGCCGGAGAGATTATGAGTTGCAGCAAACACACTAAAAACTTCAACATAATTACTAATGGAATATTATTTTAAGACAACAAAGTTAGCAATATATCTGCAAAAATCGTACCTTTGTCCTCGTGAAATTTTAAATCATTAGATAAACTTATCATGTTAAAAACTATTTTAGCAATTTCAGGAAAGCCGGGACTATATAAACTGGTGCGTCAGGGAAAGAATATGCTTATCGTAGAAGCTCTTGCCGACAAGAAGCGAATCCCTGCTTACGCTCATGACAAAGTAATCTCTCTTGGAGATATCGCCATGTACACTGTGGAGGACGACGTTCCCCTCGGAGATGTGCTCGAAGCGCTCAAGGAAAAGACCGCAGGCAATCCTGTAGACTTAAAGTCGTTCAAAGACGACAGCGAAGTGCGCGCGTTCTTCAAAGAGGTGCTTCCTGATTTCGACGAAGACCGAGTGTATACCGAAAAAAACAAAAAACTTTTCTCTTGGTACAATCAGCTTATCGCAGCCGGAATCACCGAATTCAAGGATGCGGAAGAGAATGCTGAAGAGGAAACAGCAACTGCTGAAGAAAAATAAAAAAATATTGACTCTTATTATAAAAAGAAAAGGCTGCGGAATCCGCAGCCTTTTCTTTTCTGTTTTTATCAATCTTTCAGTTCAAAACTCTGTTTCAATCTTATATCCTCGGAACTTGCGCCAATCATAACCACAAATTCACCCGGCTCAACCGTCCAATTCATATTTTTGTCAAGTAGCTCAAGATCCTCAGGCGTCAGAGTAAAATGAACAGTCTTAGTCTCACCCGGAGTTAATGCCACCTTTTCAAAACCGCGAAGCTGTGAATCATAAGTGACAACCGAACTATAGGAATCTCTGACATACAGCTGAACCACCTCTTCACCGGCACGAGTTCCGGTATTGGTGACATCGACCGAAATTTTCACGTTTCCTTTTGTGCCTTGAGCCGGAGCATCGACTTTTAGATTGGAGTAGTCGAAAGTGGTGTAGCTCAATCCATGTCCGAAAGGATACAACGCACCTATAACTCGGGTAGTGCCGCTCCCGTTAGGTCCGCTCTTTGATTGCTTTCCGTGAGATCCCTTCTTAAATGGGAAATTATATTCAATCTGCCCAACAGATTTTGGAAATGTCACTGTCAATTTTCCCGACGGGTTGTTATCGCCAAACAGAGTCTCGGCTATAACTTCGCCTCCGAGATAGGACGGGAACCAAGTTTCAAGAATGGCAGGAAGCTTTGCGTCTTCCCAATTGACGGTGAGCGGCTGTCCGTTGATAAGCACGAGTACAACAGGCTTTCCTGTAGCATGAAGCTCCTGCAACAATCTGCGCTGATGCCCCGGAAGTTCGAGCGAAGTGCGCGAGCGGCTCTCCCCCACACGATACTCGTCTTCACCCATTACCGCAATTATCACGTCGGCGTCCGTAGCCTTCCTGACCGCTTCAGCCATCATCTTCTCCTCGTCGGAGGTAAGTTCAACAGGCATCAACTCGCTCGCCGGCCAACCGGCATCCACGATGTCACAACCTTTTTCATAGTCTACCTCGGCTACTCCTTTAAGATACTCACGCAGTCCCGCAAGAACAGTGACAGTGGGAAGTCCGTTTGGTCCGTAACGGCTCTGCATGAAATTATCCTCATCGGCAAGCGGACCGGTGACAAGCACTTTACGTAACCGCGTCTTGTCAAGCGGGAGCAGATTATTATCATTCTTCAATAATACGAGCGATTGTCGCTGCATATCTTTCACAAATTCCTTATTCTTGTCAGCGCCCACGCCTTTGTCAGCTTCGGCAGGATTAGCAGGAAAAGGATTGTCAAACAAGCCCATCCGGAACTTCACCCTAAGGACATCACGCACACGCTGATTGACAGTCTCCATCGACAATTTATTCTCTTCCACCAGTTTCCTGACAGGCAAAATGAATTTTGACGGAGCCGTGAAATGGGTGCGCACATTTAATCCCGCCTCCAAAGCCTGGCGTACCGCATCCTCATAAGTCGACGCCACCTGATGCTTTGAGTGAATAAACTCCACCGCCTCGCTGTCGCTCACCACATATCCGTCAAAGCCATATTCACCGCGCAGAAGCTCAGTCAAAAAATAATGGCTCGCCGAAACCGGCTCTCCGTTCCAATCATTGTAACTACTCATCACGCCCCACGGTTTCGCCCGTTGAATGACCCTCTTAAATGGAAACAGATGGATTTCGTGAAGCTCGCGCGGTGTCACGTGAGGGTCCGTGCGGCATTTCCCGTCACGACCACCTTTAGGCACTCCATACACCGCAAAATGTTTCAGTGTAGATCCGATTCCATTGCTCTGGATTCCATTGACCATCTCACATCCAAGCTCCGAAACAAGAAATGGCTCCTCTCCATAGCACTCCAACGCTCTTCCCCATCGCGGGTCGCGCGCAACATCAAGAATTGGAGCATAAACACTATGATATCCCAATAACCGAGCCTCACGACCGGCTATCTCGCCGGCTTGCCTTACAAGGTCACGGTTCCACGTGCTTCCCACCGCTATCGGCGCCGGCAACGGAGTGGCGAGAGTGTGATTTAGTCCATGAATACCCTCATTGGAAAACTCAACCGGAATCCCAAGACGGGTCTCCTCGACAAACCATCGCTGAGTCTTATTGAGGGCGTCAACATGATTGGAAAAAGGGACTATGAGATGTCTCGCCTTCGGCGCTCCCTTGCCCACGCCGTTCAACTGTTCATCAATGTTGGCGATGCCGTCTTTCCATATCTCGTTCTTCCACCCCGGCACAGGCAGCGAATCTTTCAAAACACGCCCATAACCATAAAGCGTGGCAAGCTGACAGCTTTTCTCTTCGAGAGTCATGCGCGACAGCAAGTCTTCCACTCGCTTGTCAATAGGTTGAGCCGGATCCTCATATATATCCTTGACTCCGTTTTTATTAAAATCGATCCATCCTTTATGGTAAATGGAATTTGTTTGGGCAAAAACACCCGATGCCAGGCAAAACATAAGCCCGGCGACAAAACACTGTTTTTTCTTCCTCATTGCGATGAATAATACCGGATTAAAAATGCTACTTCAAATACAAGTGTATAAAATCAATACACAAAGATAGCATTTTATAGCGGATATTCCAACAATCAAGCCTATCAGTCAAGCTCCACCACCGTTATACCGGCACCTCCAAACTGAACATGCTCGTCCCTATAGCTCTTAACTCCTGGAACAGTGTCAAGATATTGGCGGAGATATTGGCGGAGAGCTCCTGTCCCCGTTCCGTGAAGGATTCTGACAGTCGAGGCATTGAAGCGTATCGCATCATCAATATAGTAGGTCAACGCCTGAACAGCCTCATCGACGCGCATACCTCTCAAGTCGATTTCCCGATTGAAGCTCAACTGTTTTTCGCGCTGAGAGTCAGAAAGCGCCCCGCCGGTAGGTGCTGACTGCGACGCTCCTGTACGAGGTTTCGCTATTGTCAGTTTCAAGCGGTCAAGTTTCACAGTGGTCTCAAGCAGCCCAAACGCCACTACCGCGTTCTTCCCTTCGATTCGCAACACCTTGCCCGGTTCGCCTTGTCCGTCAAGCTTGACATTATCGCCCGCCACAATCGGACGCTCGTTCTGAGCCTCCTTCACTTTAGCAGGCTTCTTTGACTTCGGAGCCTTTTTCAACAGCGGATGTTCATGCTCTTTCTCGCTCGCCAGGCGCTGCTTCTCTTCGGCAAGACGGCGGCGCGCTTCAAGCGTTTTGTCTCTTTCAGCCTGAGCCTTCTTTATGTCATGGATAGTGCGCTCGATAACGGCATTGCTGCCTTCAAGGATTCTACGAGCCTCCTCTTTTGCCTCATTGATAATCACACGCCTATTTTCGCGAAGCTGAGTAGCTTCCTCTTCATAGCGTGCCAAGTTATTCTCAAGTTTCTTCTCTTTTTGCCTTATCGCAAGACGCTTATTTTCCCAATATCGCTTGTCGCGGGCAATATCAAGAAGATATTTATCCATGTTTATATAGTCGCTGCCCACTATTTCCTCGGCATCGGAAATAATATCATCGGGCAATCCTATTTTTCGAGCAATCTCTACAGCAAAGGAACTCCCCGGATTGCCAATCGACAACTTGAACATAGGCTGCATGAGATGACGGTCATATAGCATCGACCCGTTTATCAATCCGTCGGTATCCTCGGCAAACTGTTTAAGGTTCTGATAGTGGGTGGTAATCACGCCCCACATGCGTTGCTCGTTAAACCGGCGTAAAATAGCCTGGGCGATAGCGCCGCCTATCTGGGGTTCGGTACCGCCGCCAAACTCATCGATAAGCACGAGCGACTTCCCTTTTCCGCGCTGTAAAAACAGTTTCATGTTGCGCAGATGCGAACTATACGTGCTTAGGTCATCTTCCAATGACTGGTCATCGCCTATATCCACGAAAATATCGTCAAACATGCCGAATCGCGAGTTTTCATACACAGCCGGGAGCAGTCCGCACTGAAGCATATACTGCACCACACCCACCGTTTTAAGACACACGGATTTTCCTCCGGCATTAGGTCCCGATATAATAAGGATGCGGTCTTTCGGAGTCAACGCGATGTCAAGCGGCACAATCTCTTTGCCTTGACGCCTCAGCGACAACAGCAAGCCGGGATGGACGGCATGAAACCATTCAATTTCAGGACGATCGGACACGACCGGCATCTTACCGTCAATCTCTATTGCAAAACGTGCCTTAGCCCTTATGAAATCAAATTCGCCTATCACCTCCATGCTGCGGCGTATAGCATCGATATCAGGACGCAACTCATCAGTGAGCAGTATCAGAATCTTGACTATCTCATGACGCTCTTCCATTCGCAACTCCCTGATGCGATTGTTAGCCTCCACGATTTCGGCAGGTTCAATGTAGACGGTTTTCCCTGAAGCCGACTCGTCATGCACTATACCGCTTATCTTGCGCTTGTGCATAGGCGCCACGGGAATAACAAGGCGCCCGTCGCGCATGGAAGGAGCAGTGTCACTATCAATATAGCCAGCCTGAACTGCCGACGACATCACCCTCCGCATAGTGGAGTTTATCGAATTCGCCGTTGCGGCAAGACGATGGCGAATGTCGGCAAGCTCAGGCGAAGCCGAATCCTTCACCTCGCCATGCATATCCACCACACGATCTATCGACCTCACCGTCATTGGAAACGGCTCAAGATTCACCGCCAATTTATCAAGCCAGGGATATTCCGAGCCCTCCTCATGGCGTTTTGAATTGAAAAAAGAAGCCATGCCCACTATGACCAGCAATGATTTTCTCAACCGTGCAAAATCACCGGCAGGTAAAAATGTGCCCGGAATTGCGGCTGAATCCAGCTGCTGAGTAACATCGATAAAGCCGTCAAGCGGAAAATCTTCACCGCTGTTCAGAATCAAAACCATTTCAGCGGTTGAATTGAGCTTCTCCTCCACGACTTTAAAGTCAGTGGAAAAACACATCGTGTCGCAGCGTTCACGTCCAAGTCCGGAAATACATGATTCTTTCAGCATATCACGAAATGCCGAAAAACCGATTTTATGTTCAAACGAGTCAGGGTATATCACTTCAAAATACTGTTTTAGAGCGCAAATTTAGCTAAAAAACCGCGACTATCGCTAATATTCCAATAATCATGCAAGCAAAAACTTATGCACAAACGTGAATCTTCTTTAATTTGAAATGTTAATTGCCCTTTCATTCCAAACTCTAAGGAGCATCAGAATGTTGTAAGTATATAAAATCTTTAAAACATCCAAGACTATGGCTAACGATAATTTCAAAAACAGCGTTGACGAACTTGAGTCAATAAAAGAATTGCCCGAAGGCGAAGAAGTGAAAGAGCTTCCTCAGTATGACAATGAACCGGAAATAGCAGGTGAACTCCCTGCTGCCGATGAATAAAATAAACCTTTATTAATATATAATTGCACAAAAGCAGCCGAATTCGCTAAAAAAGTGATTCGGCTGCCTTTGCGATATGTCACAAATAGCTATCTTTGCATCAACTTAAAATCAGTCACAACACTCTACCTCGATGTCCGACCTCAAAACCTACGACCTGATCGATGTGAACCCCATGCGCGACTATATCCTTAATGAAGGAATAAAACAATCTTTGCGACGGGGAGAAAAATTCATTCATATCGGCGAGGCGGCAAAAAAGGTGGCGATCGTGACCGAAGGTTATTTCGCCTACACTCATCCTGATTATAAAGGCGAAAATCAGACAATATCGTTTGCCGGAAAAAACGACTTTCTCAGCACATTCATCTCTATGCCGGGACAGCGCTCCTTCTATGATATTAAATCACTATGCTCATCGCAAATAAAAGTTGTGGAATATGCCGACCTAATGGACTACATCAAAGCCGAAATGCCTGAAAACGCATTGTGCCAACTTTTCCACGCAATCGCAGTTGGAGTATTGAGTAGAGGAATTTCTTGCAGATGCGATTCGCCGGAGACCCGTTATCTCGAACTACTGCAAAGGATGCCCGATATTCTACTGAAAGTGCCGTTGAAAGAGATTGCATCTTATTTAGGCGTGACCCGCGAACATTTTTCACGGATGCGCACACGCATGCTGAAATAATCGTGATTTCAATCACGATTATTGGCAGGGGGATTCCCTAAATTTGCATAAATTCAAAATATCAACCGGCATCACCATGTCATTACGCAAATTAGGAATCTTCTTTTTGATATTGGCGTCATACTCGCAAAACGTCGAAGCAAAGCGCCATGACGAAAACGTGGTCATCACGGCATTCAACGATGAATACACTTTCAGCGACAAACGAAACGAAGTGATTCACTCACGAAAAATCGAGTATCAGGCAACACGCCATTCTGAAACCGTGCAGCCCCACATATTTTATACCAACATCATCAAACTCGACAAAGCAGCGGGAGGAAAAGCGCAGTATCGAAACGCTAACTCTCCGAATGTGTTTCACGACGACAGCAAAGTTTGCTACTTCAATATTTTTTTAAGCGGTAAAGACAAGAAAGGGAAAGCGGAATTTAAGCGAACATTTACCGATGCAGCCCACTTCACCGGAGTCTTTTTCCCTAATGAATATCCCATCCTGAGCGGTACTGTCACATTTAATATACCCTCCTCTCTGAACGGCATTGAACTTATTGACGAAAATTTTCCATCGACCGGCATCGACCGCGAAGAGACGGTTGCCGACAATGGTTCGCGACGCATCACCTATTCAATATCACAGCTCCCGAAAGAGCCGTCAGACCCGTCATCGCCCGACCCGCTCATCCATCTTCCCCACATAAGCGTCAAAGGCTATTTCCCCGACACAGATTCGCTCTATCGTTATCACAAAAACATCATTGATGTCGATACCGTTATAGCCGATTACAATACTTTGCTCCCGAAGCTGCTTGCCTCAGCTGAAAGCCGAATCGACACAATCGCCGCGCTCTACCGGTTTGTGCAGCAATCAATACGTTACGTTGCCTATGAAGAGGGAGAAGCCGCTTTCCGACCCGAAACTCCGGCTGAGACTCTCAAAAAACGCTACGGCGATTGCAAAAGTATGTCTCTGCTGCTTGCCACTCTTCTTAATCGGTCAGGAATAGAGGCATATATCGCCACTGTGGGCACCAATTCAATTCCCCGTCTTATATCTGATAACCCGTCGCTCGCAGCGGCAAACCACATGATATGCATCGTGCCTGACGGCGGCAGGAAACTGTTTCTCGACCCTACCCATGAACAAATTTCAGCAAATCACGTTCCGGAATGGATACGCGGAAAAGACGCCATGATGTTCACTCATGACGGTTATGAGATGGTGACAATCCCCACCTCATCGCCAAACCCGTCAGACGACATAATGACCTATACCTATTTCATGGACAATAGCTTGTTGACGGGCAGAGTGAACCGAAAACTCACCGAGGACATGGCTGAAGCGTTTTATTCTGCAATATCGCAAGTCCCAAGCCAACGCCTCGACGGTATTCTCGCAAAAAACCTTCTACCCTCCTATAGCGCGAAAATTCCGGCAGACAGCATAGTGATGGACCGCTCAACACCCGGATTAATAACACTTGACGCGCCGTTGATCAACAGTGCCGCCATTAATGAAATAGACGGTTGCATTTATCTCGATCTGAACACATCAAACGATCCGTTTACAGAACGTGTCGACACCGCCGACCGACACTCTGACTACATGCTCCCGCTCACCGGAAAAATCACGCGCCGATGCAACGTCTCCCTACCTGAAGGATACAAGATAGTCCTCCCCTCAAACTATAGTTCATCGTGCCCGCAAGCAAAATTCAGCTGCGAATTTTCACAGAACGGCAACTCCGTAACCATGACGAAAACCATGGAGATAACCTCACGGCGCATCCCCATCGACGACATTCCCTCATGGAATCGCCTGCTGTCGGAATGGGATGACCATTGCAACAATCAGATAGAACTAATCAACGAAAATCACAAATAATTTAAACATGAAAAAGATAGTATTATTTCTTGCAGCACTGATATGCTACGCCTCGCTTTACGCCGACGACGCTGAAAAATACCGGGCGTTTGCCGACACTATCCGTGCGGAAGTATATTCAATGGACCTTCCGGCGTTCAACACCAAAGAAATTCCTGAAAAGTACCGCAACGAATCGGCTGTGATAAAAGCGATTTATGACGAAATCAATGCCAAAAAGAAAACCGGCATCGGTGTCGAGCCGGGAATCATGATGCTGCCCATGGTTTCACGCCGCGCGAAAGTGGAGTTTGAACACCTCACCCGAATGCTCGTACACATCAATGACAAGGCGGCGCTGGAAAAATATTCCGAATTTGACTTCGGAACCGACAGCAAGCACTCATTCTTTAAGGGTTATTCAAAGAAAAAACGCGCCATGGGAGCACGAATAATAAAACCCGACGGAACAATAAGAGATGTCGACACTTCTGATTTCTATGAAGTCTCCGAAGGTAAAAACGGAGAAAAGAAGAGCCGCAAGCTTGCCATACCGGGATTAGAGATCGGAGACGACATTGACTTGTTTTTCTATACCGAGTCAAAAATGCAGAACACTCATCCCGACCCGGTGAGTTTCTATTTAAAAGACACGTCGCCCATTCTGAATTACAAAATCCATTGCACGATTGACGATAACCTGACCACACAATATCGCACCCTCAACGGCGCCCCCGATTTCAATGTGAGCCGTGACGATGACGGAAACTATGTGCTTGACCTCGAAGTGAACGACATATATGGCAAAGAGCCGCGCCGCTGGTATAACACCGAGCGACAGTCGCCATTGATAAAGATGTATGTCTTCAACCGACGCAACAGCGAGGTGTTCACTCCGAAAAGCGCCCGTAAAGACGGACTGCAAGCTAATCCATCTTGCGATATAATCATTGAAGACCGCTGGGATGTCGACGATTGGTGGGCAGAAAATGGCATTAACGGATATACCGATTTACTTAAAAAAGAGATTAAAGACGGCGGAAAAATCCTCAAGGGACTCGAAAAGATGCTGAAGGAAGGCACCATCACCAATCAGCAGGCTGCCGACTATATCTATAATCTGGTAATGTATGAATATCTCGGATTGAGAGATGGAATGAATGTGGACGCATTCGCAAAAATCTTCTATTCGCTTACTAACAAGTTGAAACTCCCCGTTAAGCTTGGATTCTCTGATGTCAGCTATGCCGAACCGCTTGATCAGGCAATCAGTTTGAAAAACGGACGTTATTTCATAATGCTTGAGGGTGAAACGCCTCGATATTATTTCCCGCAAAGCCCCGAAGCTTTCATCATCGCCCCGTCGGAAATGAGTCCCACCGTTCAAGGCGGAAAAGCCACTTTGTGGAGAAAAAAGAAAGACCGCAAAAAGAATCCGGAGACTCCATTTTTCACTATCCCGGTAAGCTCTATCGACGAGAACACAAATCTCACCACTCTAAATGCCGAAATTGAGGGACAGACATTAAACATCAAGCGCAACGACTCTTATCGCGGAATAACTAAAACCGGAGCGTTGTCTCTGATTTCATGGGAAGATATCGACAACGGTTATACCGACTGGCTCAACCGCTACGGATTAAACCCCGTAGTAAAGGAGAAAAAGAAACAGACAGCCGACCGTGAAGCGCGCTACGACGAACAACGCGCTCAACAGACTGAAGATTTCAAAAATGAAGTCGAAGCTTATCATGGAACCGCTCCCGCGCGATTCAACTCCGGAAAAATCACGAGCCTCGGCATTGACCCTGAGCATCCCGAATTGATTTATGACCTCGACTACTCAATGGACAATTATGTAAAACGCGCCGGGAAAAACATGGTCGTGGCAGTAGGAAATCTGCTTAGCGAACAACCCCACATCCAGCCGGGCGACCGTCAGCGTGACGACAACATCGCCATGACAGCCCCGCGACGCTACACCACCGTGATAAATCTTGCCGTGCCAGCCGGATATAAGGTGAATGAAAAATCATTGTCCGACCTCGAAAAATCAATAAAAAACAAGACCGGAGAATTTACCGTCAAAACATCGTTATTGCCCGACGGCAATGTGTCGGTAAAGATTAACAAAGAATATTCCGACCGCGAGTTCAAAGCATCGGAATGGAATCTCCTGCTCGAAATTCTTGACGCTGCATCCGATTGGAACAGCTCATCGCTCATTCTCGAAAAAATATAGGCACCCAATTACAATGTCTGCATAAATAAGCGAACCCGCCATTTGACTCAAATGCCAAATGGCGGGTTCCATTTTATTGAAGCTTCATCAATATTATTCTGTCCTGAATCTTACAATCGTAAAAGATTTCGCCGGAAGATTTACAGCCTGGCTATACGATCTGTTTTTCACAACGCCATCAGCGGCAATCTCCTTGTCTTCAATCAGAGGCACGTCACAATCTGGAGATGGGTCGGAAGGAGTCATCACCGTCATGTCGAGAGCCTTTATCTGAGCTTTCTTAGGCAACCCGCTCAAAACAATGTCAACATCCCGAATCTCGTCGGAAAGATTCACCATTTTAATCACATACGATTTTTGGTCCGCGTCATAGACTCCCGACGCATAGATTCCGTTCTGACCCGTCAAAGGAGCTCCTGCCGATGTCACGGGAAGCATATTGCTGCCGCGATTGTGGGCATAGAGCTTTTGCACATGATAGCTCGAAGTAAGGTTGTTCGACAAATTGTCAAACCATATCATGTCGGGGCGCCACTGCCATCCTTCGCGATGAGCCAACAGCGGAGCGTAGGTAGCCATGTAGACCACATCGGCATTCCGCTCAAGCCCCGTCATAAAAGCAGCCTCATGAATGGCAGCGTCATACGCATTATATTTTCGCCCTTTAGGATGACAAGCATACTCTCCGGCAAAAACTTTCGCGCCCTTACGTGGATAATTGTCATATCGGGTCGCATTGCTTTTGAACCAATCTTCATCGCGATAATAATGCTCGTCGACAAGATCCACTTCCAGGCGACGCATCTCGTCCCAAAGGTAGTCAAATTTATCGCCCGACGGCGAGGGTCCGGAAGAACCGACAATCTGAATCTCAGGACAAGAAAACCTAAGCGCCCGCACAAAAGGAGCGAGACGTTCCACATACTCAGGTCCCCACTGTTCGTTTCCGATTGCGATATATTTGAGTCCGAATGGCTCAGGATGTCCCATTTCAGCGCGTAAGCCGCCCCATTTACTATCCACCGGACCATTTGCAAATTCCACCAGGTCTATCGCATCCTGAATATATTCATCAAGACTGTCAACCGGGACATGAGCGTCAAGACTCTTATTCTGATATTGGCAAGCCATCCCCACGTTCAACACCGGAAGCGGCGCGGCGCCCATCTCTTCGGCGAGCATAAAATATTCATAGAATCCAAGACCGTTGCTCTGATAATAATCGGGGAAAAAGCGGTCTCTGAAAGTATAATGCCACCGGTTCTCGTTGAGAGGACGGTTTTCCACCGGTCCAACCGTGTTTTTCCATTGATAACGGCTCGACAGCTGGGTACCCTCCACAATACATCCGCCGGGGAAACGGAACACGCCGGGATGAATATCGGCAAGAGCTTGGGCGAGATCTTTTCGCAGTCCGTTCTCATGCCCGCGCCATGTATCGGTCGGAAAAAGAGAGACGTGTTCCAGGTCGAGAGCTGTGTCGTCGGGTTTACCCAAAAACAGTCGCAATTTCCCCTTATTCACTGTTTCTGACGGAATCAGTTCAAGCGAATATTTCTTCCAATCAGGCGACTCTATGCGCAACTCCCCTTTCGCCACGATCTGTGCTGCTGAATCAACAATCTGCACATCAAGCCTTGCGCCCTTAGGACTGCGCGCCCACACCGAGAAGCGATATTGCTCCCCTTTATTACATGAAACCCCGAAGAATCCCTCATTATCAAGCCCAGTGTGCTTGTCATTGTGTCCCGCTGCCGACAGCGTCACATAATGAGGGTTGCGTTCAAACGGTCCGTCATCCTTCAGCTGCACGTTGCCAAATGTGGTCCATCCGGCAAGATTCTGGGGAAACTCGAATGAGCGGTTCTTGATTTTTTCGGCATATAAACCGCCGTCAGCACCATAATTGATATCTTCAAAAAAGAGCCCGTACATAGTTGGCTGAATCTCCGCTCCTATTTTATCGGCATTTACCGTGATGGTTGTCGGGGATGACAGAGCCGAAAGACTCATGGCAAGCGCCACGCACGGGAAAAAACAAGTTTTAAAATTCATGATATTGAATTTAGGTTATTAATATAATGTTAACGCTCCATTGAATTGGAGCGTTAACAATTTCATTGCCTCTTCAAGCCTGATGCAATCTTCACCTATTTTTTATACCGGTTTATCCTCGCATCTTCTTAGTGGATATATTCGATTTTACACACCAGCTTACGGCTTGTGACAGGCTCACCGTCGATAACCGAAGGCTGATGATAGTCAGTCGGGAAGAAAAGATAGAACGCTTCGGGACCGGCTTTGTAGTAAGTCACATTGTCAGAGTTGAAATGAGCTACATCCTTTTTGGGATTATACTCATGTTTCACCGTCACGTCTTTGGCATATCCCATTTTCTCATTTCCGCTCAAAGTATACTGAAGATCAATCCAGTTATGATGCTGCTCGATGTTCACTTTCTCTGATTCGCGAGGCACATATTCGCTCATCTTTATATAGCATCTGCCCGGAACAATGTCTATGCGTCCAAGCGACAATGTGTCGAGATCAACCTTGGCAAGGTAGGAGAACATCGCATCCCACACCTCCTTGTTTTTCTCATACTGCTCATGAAATTCCTTTGCGTTTATCGACGAATGAGCGGCGACATTCCATCCATTGTTCCACACATTGCTGTCCATCCATGCGCGATGAGGACACGCGCCGTCTTTGCACTGAGCGCCCAATGTCATCGCTAATAACATTCCGGCGCAAACCAACAGGTTACGAAGCATAATTTGCAATATTTTAGGTATTAATCTTTATTGCAAAAATAGTGACTATTTGCCGTTTTACAAACACTTTATCAGGATTTTGTTGAATGGAGATTTTTTTGTAAATTTGCACGAATTAACTTTGGGACAGCGAAATGTCCCATACAGAGCAATTTAAGCAATGAATATCTCATATAACTGGTTAAAGGAATACCTCAATTTCTCGCTTAATCCCGAAGAAGTCGCTGAAGCGCTCACTTCGATAGGGCTTGAAGTGGGCACAGTCGAGGAGGTCGAGTCAATACGCGGCGGTTTGAAAGGAATCGTAATTGGAAAAGTACTCACTTGTGAAGAACATCCCAACAGCGACCACCTCCACATCACCACTGTGGACCTTGGCAATGGAGAACCTACACAGATAGTATGCGGAGCGCCTAATGTCGCCGCAGGACAAACAGTTGTAGTCGCCACCGTAGGCACCACTCTCTATGACGGAGATAATGAGTTCCAGATTAAAAAATCGAAAATCAGAGGCGTGGAGTCATTCGGAATGATTTGCGCTGAAGATGAAATAGGCGTCGGAACATCTCATGACGGCATCATCGTGATTGACCGCGAGGTTGCTCCCGGCACCCCTGCCGCCGACTTCTTCGATTTAAAGAGCGACTACATGATTGAGGTCGACCTCACTCCTAATCGTGTCGATGCCGCTTCACACTACGGTGTAGCTCGCGACCTTTCAGCGTGGCTTGCTTGTCATGCCGAAGCATCAGAGCTCCATCGTCCCGATGTCAGCTCATTCAAAACCGACAAGTCCGACGGAGCAATCACCGTGGAAGTCGAGGACTTTAACGCTTGCCCGAGATATTCAGGAGTCACAATCCGCGGCATCAAAGTGGCAGAAAGCCCTGAATGGCTTAAAAACTATCTTAACGCAATCGGTCAGCGTCCAATCAACAACGTGGTCGACATCACCAACTACATTCTTCTCGGAATGGGTCAGCCACTCCACAGCTTTGACGCTGACAAGATAGGCGGCGGCAAAGTGATTGTAAAACATTGCCCCGAAGGAACTCCCTTCACCACTCTTGATGAAGTGGAGCGCAAGCTCGATTCTCGCGACCTCATGATATGCGACGCTGAAAAGCCCATGTGTATCGCAGGCGTTTTCGGAGGACTTGATTCAGGCGTGACCGACGGCACCACTTCCGTCTTCCTCGAAAGTGCTTATTTCAACCCCACTTCAGTCAGGAAAACTGCACGTCGCCACGGACTGAACACCGATGCCTCATTCCGCTATGAGCGCGGCACCGATCCTAACGCCACTCTATATTGCCTTAAACTCGCCGCGCTCATGATAAAAGAGCTTGCCGGCGGTGAAATATGCGGCGATGTCATCGATCTTTATCCCGAACCGATAAAGCCGTTCCCCGTAACACTCAGCTACGAGTACCTGAACAACCTCGTCGGCAAAGAAATCCCCGGCGATACTGTCGACTCAATCGTGAAATCGCTTGAGATGGAAATCACCAATCGCCACGATGGAGCTATCGACCTTCTTGTCCCCACTTATAGAGTTGACGTGAAACGCCCCTGCGACGTGGTGGAAGATGTTCTCCGCATTTACGGATACAACAATGTCGACATAACTTCTACCGTACAGTCGAGCCTTTCATACAAAGGATTTACTGACCGAAGCAATGAATTGCGCGAAATGATAAGCAACCAGCTATCGGCAAACGGCTTCAACGAAATCCTGAACAACTCGCTTACTGCCGAAGCTTATTATGACGGTCTCACCGACGAGAAGCATTCTCCGGTAAAACTGCTCAATCCGTTGAGCAACGACCTCAACGTGATGCGCATGACCCTTCTTTTCGGAGGTCTTGAATCGATATGCCACAACATCAATCGTCGTGACAGCGACCTGATGCTATATGAGTTTGGCAATGTCTATAGCCGCGACCTCACTGTAGAAGTGACCGCTGAAAACCCCATCGCTCCGTTTACCGAATCGGAGCATCTCGCTTTGTGGCTTACAGGAAATATCCGCAACGGCAACTGGGCACGAAAAGAAGAGAAAGCGACATTCTATGACATGAAAGCGATTGTCGCCAACATATTTGAAAAGCTTGGCATATCAAGCCGAGAAATAGCGCTTGCAGTAGCCGTCGATCCTATTTATTCAGGATGTGTTGCAATAAGCACCCGCTCGGGAAAAGCGCTCGGCACAATGGGTATCCTCAAAAAGTCGCTGCTGAAAAAGAGCGACATCAAGCAGGAAGTCATTTATGCCGAACTTGATTGGCGCGCGCTTGTCAATCTTTCGATAAAGAAGAAAGTGCTCTACACTCCCATGCCGAAAACTCAGCCTGTTAAACGAGACTTGGCGCTGCTCATCGACGACGGCATCAGTTTCGCCCAGGTAGAGAAAGTTGTGAGAGACAGCGAGCGCAAACTCCTCAAGAACGTGGAACTGTTTGACGTTTATACAGGCGAAGGTCTTGAAAACGGCAAAAAGAGCTATGCCATTTCGCTGACTCTGCAAGATGAGGAAAAAACACTTCAAGACAAGCAAATCGAGGCAGTAATGTCAAAAATAATCACCAATCTGCAAAAACAGCTTGGCGCTACACTGAGATAAAAGAAACAATCAATAGATAAACATAAATTATACTATGGGAAGAGCTTTTGAATACCGCAAAGCCAGAAAACTTAAACGCTGGGGTAACATGTCGCGCACATTTACCCGCATTGGTAAGGAAATCACTATCGCTGCCAAAGCCGGCGGACCCGATCCCTCGACCAATCCACGTCTCCGCGTATTGATGCAGAATGCCAAGGCTGCCAATATGCCCAAGGACACCGTTGAACGCGCAATCAAAAAAGCTACCGATAAGGATTCAAGCGACTACAAGGAAATCGTATATGAAGGATACGGACCTTACGGAATCGCAATCGTTGTCGAAGCTGCTACCGACAACAATACCCGCACCGTGGCAAACGTGCGCTCATATTTCAACAAACATGGCGGCACTCTCGGCACTCAGGGTTCACTTTCATTCCTTTTCGATCACAAGAGCGTGTTCAAAATAAAACCCACCGAAGGAATGTCGGTCGAAGATCTCGAGCTTGAACTCATCGACTACGGTGTAGACGAAGTTGAAGCCGATGAAGAGGAAATCGTGCTCTATGGTGCGTTTGAGGAATTTGCCAATATCCAGAAACATCTTGAGGAGAACGGCATTGAAATCATCAGCGCTGAGTTTGAACGCATCCCCAACGATCTAAAGGAAGTAAACGCTGAACAACGCGCTCAGATTGAAAAACTCCTTGAAAAATTTGAGGAAGACGAGGATGTACAGAACGTGTTCCACAACATGAAAGAAGACGACAGCGAAGAATAATTCTCTGCTCTCATTTTTTCATAAGACATTTAACGGCGTGGTCGAAATGCGGATCTCATATTGATCCTGACATGACGGCACGCCGTTAATATTTAAACCTAAACTCCACCACGGCATGACGCAAAATGACCTTAAAGAGCTTCTCGACTACGAAGCGACACGCATCAACAATCCTGATTTCATAGCCAACGACCCGGTTCAGTTTCCGCGTCGATTCTCCGACCTGCGCGACATCGAAATCTCGGCGCTGCTATGTGCTACAATATCATGGGGCAACCGCAAAATGATATGCGGAAACTGCAACAAAATGCTCGCATTAATGGACAATGCCCCTTATAATTATGTAATGGACAAAGGCTATGAAGAGCTGCCCGACATGAACATTCACCGCACATTTTTCGCAAAAAACTTCCGTCATTTTCTGAGAGGGCTAAATGCTATCTACTCACGATATGACAGCCTCGCCGATTTTGCGGCGGCAGAAGGAATCGACAAGTCAGAATTTCCTGCATGGAAGCTTGTCGAAGGTCTCAACCGGGAACTGTTCAATGCCAACGGTTGCGACGATTCGCGTTGCCTTCCCGGAAATCTCGACGCAACGGCGCTTAAACGCGTCAACATGGCTCTAAGATGGTTGGTGAGAAACGATGGTATCGTCGATCTCGGAGTGTGGGACGTGATCAATCCTTCTCAACTTTACATTCCGCTCGATGTCCATGTGGGCAACACCGCTCGTGAACTTGGGCTGCTCACCCGAAAGGCTAATGACAAGAAATCGGTAATCGAAGTGACCGATGCGTTGAAAGCCATGCGTCCTGCCGATCCTGTTTTCTATGACTACGCCCTTTTCGGACTCGGCATCGAAAAATCCGCGCCGAGCGCCAATTAACTTAAATTAACCTTCATTTGAAGCATTCCGAAATTCATAGTTGTTAACTTTACGTTATATACATAAACGACATAATTAAGTAGATTAAAATGAAACGAACCATTTTTTCTCTTTTTATAGCTCTGCTGAGTCTTGCAGCGTTTGCCGGCGGCACTTCCAAGATAGTGTTCACCGACCCCGTGTATGATTTTGGAAATGTCAAGGAGAACGGAGGCATAGTATCTCACGAGTTTGTGGTCAAGAACACAGGAAAGGCTCCGCTTATCATCAAATCGGCAAGAGCGTCATGTGGCTGCACAGTCCCCGAGATACCTAAAGAGCCGATTATGCCGGGCAAAACCGCCGTAGTGAAAGTGAGCTACGACCCGAAGGGCAGACCCGGCGAATTTGAAAAGAGCATCCAGGTGAAATCCAACGCATCATCGCCACGAACAACTTTGAAAATAAAGGGCGTTGTAATTCCCTCATCCAAATAATCGTCAATGAAAGCATTCAAAACATTGTCAGCGCTCGCATTACTGGCAATATCCACAGCACATGCCAATGCTGCCGTATCGGCGAAATGGCTTGAAACCGCCCATGACTTCGGTGCTTTTGATGAAGACATGGGGCGTGTAAGCACCGACTTCCGCCTTGTCAACACCGGCGACGAGCCTTTGATGATATTTGCGGCGAGGGCGTCATGTGGCTGCACCATCCCCTCCTACACCAAAGAGCCAGTGGCTCCCGGTGACACTGCAGTGATAAAAGTGGTGTATGATCCGACAGGACGTCCGGGTAAATTTGACAAGAAGGTGAAAGTGGAAACTAACAGTACCCCCCGGCAAACTGTGCTCCAGATTACCGGAGTGGTGATAGGAGCGTCAAACACTCTCCGCGCGCGCTTCCCGATTGAAGTAGGCAAACTAAAACTGCGTCGTGACATCATTCCGTTTGGCGAAATCCTGAAAGGTAGGACAAAGACCGCTTTCCTCGAGGGATATAATCAAAGCCCCGACACTCTGCGTCCAGCGCTTAAAGGACTACCACGCTACATCACGGCTCAAATCGAGCCCGAGATTGTGCCCCCCGGCGAACAGGTGACTTTCACGCTATTTTATAACACTACCGGCGAGACCGACTGGGGACTCACCACCCATGAAGCCACAATCCTTTCCGACACGCCCGACGGAACCGAGCACACTGTCGACGTGACAGCGATTGTCAACGAAGATTTTTCCAAATTGACAAAAGCCGAGCTTGAGAAAGCGCCTGACATCGCCCTGTCATCTTCATCAGTCGATTTCGGCGAGATGACCAAAGGAGATAAGCGCGCGGCAGAAATCACTATCGACAACTTCGGCAAGAACGAGCTTGTCATCCGCAAGGTGTCGTCATCAGATCCTTGCGTGACAGTCAAAGCGTCAAAGACCAAAATTAAAGGCGGAGGAAATGCCGTTCTCGAGATAAAAGCCGACACGTCAAAAAGCGCCGATAAAATGCTCAATGCGCGAATCGTGTTAATAACCAATGACCCTGATCGCCCCGTAACCAACATCCGTGTTACCGGCGAATATATCAAATAGACAAAAATGGAAGATATCAACCGTCAAGAAGACCATCACCACCACATAGAAAACGACGAGCAATATATAGGGCTCACCGTCAACAGCGGAGTGAAGCAGCCTCCGGTCGTCAACCCTTATCTGAAACCGCGCAAACGCCGTCCCCTTCCCACAGCCTCCGAGCTCGTAGAGGGAATTTTGAAGGGCGACGTGACCGTATTGAGCCGTGCGGTGACTCTGGTTGAGAGTCTATCGCCCGACCATCAGGCTATCGCTCAGGAAGTGATTGAAAAATGCCTCCCATATTCAGGCAACTCGCGCCGCATCGGCATCACCGGTGTGCCGGGTGCCGGCAAGTCGACATCGATCGACGTATTCGGACTCCACATACTAAAAGATGGCGGAAAACTTGCCGTTCTTGCAATCGACCCGTCGAGCGAACGCACCAAGGGTTCGATTCTTGGCGACAAGACCCGCATGGAACAACTTGCCGTTCACCAATCGGCATTCATCCGTCCCAGCCCGTCGGCAGGAAGTCTTGGCGGAGTCGCGCGGAAAACACGCGAAACAATCGTGCTGTGTGAAGCTGCCGGATATAACAACATTTTCGTGGAAACCGTGGGTGTCGGACAGAGCGAAACCGCCGTACATTCAATGGTCGACTTCTTCCTGCTCATCCAGCTCGCCGGAACAGGCGACGAACTCCAGGGCATAAAACGAGGCATCATGGAGATGGCTGACGGCATCGTGATAAACAAAGCCGACGGCGACAATATCGACCGCGCGCGTCTCGCCCAAGCGCAATTCAGAAGNGCGNTNCANCTNTTCCCNCCCACAGCATCNGGATGGAAACCCGAAGTNCTATGCTACTCCGGNTATTATAATATAGGTGTACCNGAAGTGTGGGACATGATCGACCGCTATTTCGAGTTTGTGAAAGCCAACGGNTATTTCGACATCAAGCGTCAGGAACAAGCTCGCTACTGGATGTATGAAACAATCAACGAGAANCTNCGCCAGCATTTTTACTCAAACCCCGAAGTAGAAAAGCTATTGCAGGAAAAAGAAATAAGNGTCCTGAACAATCAACAGAGCTCTTTCACCGCAGCCCGCGANGTGCTCGATTTCTACTTCAAAAAATGAAACACCGATTATGTATATAGCTTCACAAAAACGTAAAGAGAATATTGCGGAATATTTGCTATATATGTGGCAAATNGAAGATATAATCCGCGCAAACGGCATGGACCTTGACAAAATCAAGGCTAATGTCATCGACAAGTTTACTCTGACCGAGGAACAATACAAGGAGATGGCTGAATGGTATGAGTCGCTCATCGACATGATGCGTCGTGAAGACGTCGCTGAAAAAGGACATCTGCAACTCAACAAAAACGTCATCATCCAGCTCGACGACCTCCATCTGCGNCTACTTAAGGATCCAAAGCATCCNGAATATGCAGCCGAGTTTTATAAAACACTCCCCTTCATTGTGGAACTCCGCTCAAAGCAGGGCGACAACAAAACCGATGAAATAGAGACTTGCTTCACGGCGCTCTACGGANCNTTGATGCTTAAGCTGAAAGGGCAGGAAATATCAAAAGAAACAGCTGCAGCGCTGACNCAGATTTCCAAATTCATCGCCCTCTTNGCTCGCTACTATCAACTTGATCAGGAGGACAAACTCGACGAAGAAAAAATATAAAACTGACCTCTGCGTTTTATATTGTCAAGGCTCTTTTCCCGCCCCATCGCCGGCGCTTGAAGAGTCTTGACTATTTTTTTTATCCGCCTCAGGTTTCTTCTTGTTTTTCCGCCACAACCGTTTCCAGAACGACAGAATATCGTCNAAGTCCCTTTTAAACACCACTCCCACGCCCTGAGTGGTCTGAGCNGAGCGAAGGTAATAGTTCTGGTCATTATAACGGTTATAAGCCTTTAGCCTTATGTTGCCCGATTTATTCAGCAGATATTCGAGNTCAAAGTCACCGATAAACGAGTTGTTGTTCATGGCATTGTCCCTATATCCGAAATTACCGTTAAATAGCAATCGGTTGTCAAGCAGA
The DNA here is from genome assembly GCA_014801525.1 of Bacteroides sp. Taxonomy (GTDB): domain Bacteria; phylum Bacteroidota; class Bacteroidia; order Bacteroidales; family Muribaculaceae; genus Muribaculum. The sequence goes on along the minus strand of JAAVEB010000008.1, from coordinate 56,310 downwards.
TAGCTCGACAGAGCGAGATCCACCTCCATGTCGCTGAAATCGCCCCGGTCGCTGCGAATGTTTGGAGCGATGGTCCAGTTGTCGCTCAACTGCCCGAGCATAGATGTCAGCTGTGACGATATTGTCGACGANGCCACCGACACCAGCTCATTNCCCTTGGTGGTCGACGCCATGTNNTCGGGAGTATAGAAGCGGTTCAGAGCAAGCAGATATATAATCTGACGGTTCATCATCTCCTCGGTGCTTACGATACTCTTCACTTTTCGGTAAGTGTCCTGAGTCAGCGTAGGGAATTCGAGGTCGAAATTTATATCGGGTTGCTGCATATCGCCCGACACCTTCANCAGCGCATGCACCGGCACATTGGTGCGNGTAAGCTCCCTGTCCTGAAGGAACGACTCGTCAAGGTCGCTGAGATTAGCGTTGACCGAGTATATNGCCTGGATGTCAAGCACGGCGTCGAGCGGATCGCCCCTGAAAGCTATCGAGCTTCCCGGCTTTATGGTGAAGTCCTTTATAATGATGTCCTGCAGGGTGAAATTGTAGCTCCCCTGAGTGAGCGTGTAGGTGCCATACATCAGCATCTCGTCNTCGGCTGAATTATACTCTATGCGCAGGTTTCCGTTGCCGCGNGCTTTCATACGGTCGCCGCCGTCGGGGTCCATCACCAGTATCATCTCGCCGTTAGGATTTGCCTCGACTTGCAGATTCACCCTGTAGACCGACGGATTTTCCTCTTCCTGCCTGAGCTTTTCATAATGCTCCTTAAGCCGCTTGATCGATGCCGCGCGCGGGTCTTCAACAGCAAGAAGCAGCTCGCCCTTCATTGCGTCACGGTCATTGAATGTCATGAACGTGTACTCGTCGGCAGCCTCAGTGTCAGAAAGCACAAAGGTAAACTCCGATTTCGGAGCTGTCGAGATATCCACATTGACATCGATGAATCCAGGCACTCCTTTTATCAAAGCGATTCCGTTGCAGAATATCTTCCCATACCACACGGGGTTGATCTTCTCATTCACGTCAAAACACATGAAGTTTCGCGCCTGCGATATCCTGAATTCAAATTCCGGCTCCTTAAAACACTTATGCGTCACCCATCCGTCAAGCTTCGCCTTGTTGCCAAACTCGTCATAAAGGTCTACGTCGCCAAAGGAGATGCGTCCCGGAGTGAGGTGAATCGAATCGGTGGTAGTATAGTATGTATTGGTAATGTCAAGCTTCATCTTCAAGTCTTCGGCATATATCTCACCCGTCATGTCGATATACTTGAATGTGCCGAAAAGTCTTGCCTCGCCCGATGCATAGCCCTCGATAGAAGATGTAAAAGCCTCCATATAGGGACGCATGAACCCTACGTTAAGCTTGTCGGCTTTAAATCTGAAGTCGAGAGCTTCGGCAATAGGATAAATGATTCCGTTCACGGTAGACTTTCGTCCGTCAGGTTGCGAGATGTCGGCGTCTATCGTCACACCTTTCTGTTCGTTGTCCCACCGGCTCACTATATCGGCGTCACCAAGCAACGATTTATTATAGCGGAATTGTTGCACATGGAGATTAGGCGTGTCAAGGCGCGGCTCCTTCGACATGAGATTGCGGGCATAAAAATCGCCCGTTGCCGTTCCGCCGAAATCAACGTTGCTGATGGCGAGCGTCTCAAACACATAGTCGAGGCTCATGTCGTGAAGCTTGAGTGTAAGCACGTCGTCGGTATTATCTGACACGACTCCGGCTATCTTCACAAACTGCCCCTGACGCCCTACATCAATATCGTTCACAATTATTTTACCATGCGCAATGTCTATCGATGCCGGCTCCACAATCCATGCCGTGTCGTTGATCACAAACTCGCTTCTCTTTATTCCGAGATTCACGTCAATCCCGCCGAACTTGCACTTTTCAAATTTCGTCGTCAAGCCTATCTGCCCGTCAAACTGCCGCTTCCTCTCAATCTCCCAAGCTATCTCCGAGTCAAGATTGTCATTTTTACCATGAGAGGTCAGCGAAACCGTCGCCGCGCCCTCTTTTGTGGGATAAAGCATGGTAAAGAAAACGTATGCCGTGCTGTCTTCACCGTCCACGTTCACCTGCAGCGAAGTATTGTCAATGAATTTATCTTTTTTCAATAGATAGGGAGCGTCAACCGCAAGCCGCATATCGCGGGTAGCCGTGTTGAGCGAGCTCTCGATCGTCACGGGATGAAGAAGCGTGACCGGCGATTTAAAAAATTCGAGCCATTGATTGGTCTCGTCATTCTCACGCAATTCAAAATTCAACTTTATATCACACAGCGGCTCCTCGCCCGCAATTGCCTTCCGCTTCTCATCGGGAGCTATCAGCGACGGAAACACCCCCGCAAGCAATCGTCTTCCCGCCGGAACAATATCCTTAAACCGATAGTGCCCCGACAACTGACCCTCAAAAATATCCGAACGAAGGACTATAAACTGAGTGCTCGTCGAGCCCGACGCAAGAAGAGTGATGTGGTCCATCCCTATGCCGTTGCCATCGACATCCCTGAAATTCAAGCGGGCAAGCTCGGCTTTTCCGTCGGCATGATCCGGATTCGGTCCCTTTATACTCACATCTATATCGGTCGATAGCGAATATCCCTGATAGGACTTGGTGAGATTAAGATTATAAGGATTGAAATCTTTAAGCCATCCGTTCACGTCGCAAGTCAGCATCCCGTCAGAAAAATCAGCCCAACCGGCAAGACTGAGTTTAATGTTCTCGTCATCCATCTCGATAGTTCCGTCCATACGGCGCTTGTCTACTCTACCAACGAAAGAAGCCTGACGATAATCATAATTTTTGAAGTCAAACCGCTCGATATCCACATCGAAATCTCCGGCAACATCTCCACCTTTCAACACAGCGTCGGCATCGACATTTGCCGAAATCAATCCCAAATCTTTCTTGTCAAGCAAGCGGCCGAGCTCAAAAGAGTCGATTTTAATTTTTCCTGAAAGATGATGACCGCCGTTAAGAGAATCTCGCCTATATGCAGCGTCAAGATCCACCTCCCCCAAAGATGTGTCGAGATGTCCGTCGCACACGGCGGCATTCAATCGCCCGTCGACCGCGCCGGCATAATGAATGTCGCCCACCCGTGAAATCATTTCAAGCCCGGCAGGACTACCATCCATGAAGTTCTTCAAAAGATTATAATAACGCTCGGCAGTCGCCGACAACTCTATTTCAGGCACCTTCACTTCAAGACGGTTCAAGTCGGGCAATCCCGACACATGCCCTGCGAGAGCAAGATCAACTCCACCCGACATGGCGTTTGCGCGGAACGAGCGTATATCCATGTCAGATATCGTCCCCTTGAAACGCCCGCTCAAAGCGAGCGTCAGGTTCTGTCCGCGAAGCTTGGGTGCGAACGCTTGGGCATCGTCAGTTGAAATGCAACTTTGCGGCAATATTTCAAGGTCGATAGGAATGTCGAAAATCTCCTTTCCGAGATTCTTCAGCGAACTACACTTCAATGCGAGCGGCGCGAGTTTTATCCTTGATTCCGAAAGCTTGAGATCAAAATTTTCAGCCGTCAGCAGAGTGTCGGTAATGGCAAAATTGCCGCTGAGCGATTCAACCGTCAGCCCCGAGCGTTCCTTCAGGGCAAGACGCTTCAGGTCTATACGGTAACAATCGTTCTTTATTCTCGGCAACAGGATGTCGGCTTTAAGTTCCCTCACCGCTATATGATTTTTGTCAAATCCACCCGTTTCCGGTTCGGAAAGCACGTCATATCTCACATTGGCATTGCGTATCACAATATTGTTTATCCGCAAGTCAAATTGAGTTGGAGTCTTGTTTTCGTCTTTAGATGAAAGACGGTCTATTATTGGCTGAATGTTAAGCGGTGCTTCCGCGGAGTCACGCCACACCCTTGCATCAAGCCCGAGCACTTCGGCATAAGAAAAGATGAGCCGACGATTCACGAGCAATTTCGACATCACCACCCCGGCGCCAAGCCGCTCCACGCTCATGATCGTGTCATTAAGCGAGTCGGTCACAACGACATCTTTAAGTGTGAGCTTATTGAAAGGCGAAAAATCCACATCGCCAATCTTCACCTCGGTGCCAAGCAACTTGCTCAGCTCCTTCTCGGCGACATCTCCGGCAGCGCGCTGAACGCCCCCGATCGACAACACGATATACAGCACCAGCGGACCAACCGTTGCCAATGCAAGGACAGTCACCAACAGAGCCCTGAGTATGTTGTAGATTTTCGTCATAATATTAATGCAAAATTAAGCATTTTTTTCACCTCTCAGCCACTTGTTTCAAAAATTCTGGCTAAGTTTGCGCTCTAAAACTGACGTTATGAGTACAATAATATTGGGAATCGAATCATCTTGCGACGACACCTCGGCTGCCGTGGTGAAAGACGGCTTGCTTTTAAGCAATGTCATCGCAAGCCAGAAAGTACACGAGGAATATGGCGGCGTGGTGCCCGAACTCGCGTCCCGCGCCCATCAGCAAAACATCGTGCCAGTGGTCGACACCGCCATCAAGCGTGCCGGAATTGACAAGAGCGACATCTCGGCAATCGCCTTTACCCGTGGTCCGGGGCTTCTCGGCTCCCTCCTTGTCGGCACATCCTTCGCCAAGGGACTCTCTCTCGGGCTCGACATCCCCATTGTCGACGTCAACCACCTCCACGGACACGTGCTCTCCCATTTCGTAAAAAAGGAGGAGACCGACGTTGTGCCCGAATTTCCTTATCTGTGCCTCCTCATCTCAGGAGGTAACTCCCAGCTCATCCACGTCAAGAGCCCCTATGAAATGGAGGTTATCGGGAAAACTATCGACGACGCCGCCGGCGAAGCGTTCGACAAATGCGCCAAGGTGATGGGGCTCCCCTATCCCGGCGGTCCTCACATCGACCGGCTCGCCGCGCAGGGCGATTCATCGAAATTCAAGTTTTCAAAGCCTCACATACCGGGACTTGACTACAGTTTCAGCGGNCTGAAGACCTCGTTTCTCTACACTCTCCGCGACAATCTCAAGACCGACCCCGACTTCGTCGAAGCCAACAAAGCCGACCTTGCGGCATCGTTACAGCGNACCATCATCGAAATCCTGCTCGACAAGCTGAAAAAAGCGGTCAAGCTCACAGGGGTGTCCACTGTAGCGATAGGCGGAGGCGTATCGGCTAACTCGGGAGTGCGTGAAGCCGTCGCCGAGTTCTGCCGCAAAAATTCACTGAAAGCNTTCATCCCCGAAAGAGCGTTTACCACCGACAATGCCGCCATGGTGGCTATAGCCGGATACTTCAAATATCTCAANAATGACTTCTGCGCGCTCGACCAGGCTCCCTACGCGCGTGTNACCATTTAATCTCATTTAAAGCTCACCGCCGCCATGCAAGTATCAATCGTAGTAATAGGCAAAGAACTGCTTTTAGGACAAGTTATCGACACAAACTCATCCGACATCTCCCACCGCCTTGACCCGCTCGGCTGGCAAGTTGCCGACATCCAGATAGTCGACGACGATGCCGCCCAAATAACCCGCGCTATCAACCGCGCGTTTGAGTCAAGCGACGTGGTTCTCACCACAGGCGGACTCGGNCCCACCAAAGATGACATCACCAAGCAGACGCTATGNGACTACTTCGGAGGCACGCTTGTGCATGACGACGAAGTGCTTGAAAATGTGAAGCGCGTCGTGGCTCGCCGAGGGCTCAAACTCAATGACCTCACGGCTCGACAGGCGCTCGTTCCCTCATCCTGCCGCGTNATTCANAACGAAGTGGGCACNGCGCCCATCATGTGGTTTGAGCGCGACGGAAAAGTGCTTGTCACTCTTCCCGGAGTTCCTTTTGAAACTCGCGAGATGCTCGACCGCCAGGTCATCCCTCAGCTTGTCAAGCGATTCCCCTCCAAGATGAACTACGAACATCGCACCGTTATGGTCGTAGGCTACAGCGAGTCGCTCCTCGCCATGAAAATAGAGAAATGGGAAAACGCCCTGCCCCCCTATCTACATCTTGCCTACCTTCCCAAGCCGGGATTGGTCAGACTACGCATCGACGGCGCTCACACCGACAGCACGATGCTCATCAATGAGATAAACCGTCAACACGCCATCCTCTGCGACATGCTTGGCGACAACGTNCTCTGCAATGCCGACATACCCATCGAGGAATTGCTTCTTCAGGAGTTGGAGGCGCGGGGACTCACCATAGCCACCGCCGAAAGCTGCACCGGAGGCAACATAGCCCATCTNATCACNTCGGTNCCNGGAAGCTCCAAGGTGTTCAACGGCGGTGTCGTTGCCTATTCCAATGAGGTGAAAAAGAATCTGCTTGGAGTCAAAGCCGAAACTCTTGNCNCCAACGGAGCAGTGAGCATTCCCGTGGTAGAGGAGATGGTCATNGGAGCGTGTGAGGCGCTCGGCGCCGATTGCGCCATAGCTACTTCGGGCATAGCAGGTCCCGGAGGAGCCACCGAGGGCAAACCCGTGGGCACAGTGTGCATCGCAGTGAGAATACCGGGCGAAACACTGTCGTTCACCCATCATTTCCCGGGCAATCGCCAGCGCGTCATCATCCGCGCCTCAATGACGGCGATGATAATGGCGATTGAGAAAATACGCTCACTTCCAAGGCATCACAGCTAAAAATTTTTCATATTTTCCCAATTTATTGTGTTAAATATTTTGAGCATTAAAAAATATTGCATACATTTGCCGTACTTTTTAATACCAATTATTTAACTAAACTCACTTACATGAAAAAAATTTTTACTCTAATGGCAGCTGCCGTTATGGCATTCAGTGCAGCAGCACAAACCGAAACNGCAACTTTTGGAAAGGACAATGTTACAAGTGCTAAGGACGAGCTTATCACTTGCACCGGCTTCACTATTGCCGCTGATTACAACCCCGGTGGAACTTCAAAAGTTAATGTTTATGATGGTGATACCGGTATCAAACTTCGCTCCAACAAGGGTGCTGATGCAAACGAATTCGTATTCACTGTTGACGAAGGCTGCATGATCACCAAGCTGGTAATGGGTATGGTCGTTAACGATGGCGCTGAATCATTCAAATTGTCAGGCATCTCAATCGACGGNACTCCTGTTGCTGATTTNNCTGNNGTNACNGTTCCCAACACAGGTAATGCTGACGGTGCTGCTATCGTAAATTTGGAAAACATCAAAGCAACAAAGGACATCGCTTTCTATTTTGACTATAACGGCTACGAAGGTAAGAACAGGCAGGTATTCGTTGCCGGTGAAGTGACTTACGAAAAAGGCGTTGCCGGCGTAGAAACTATCTCTATCGCTNACGAAAACGCTCCCATCTACAACCTTCAGGGNGTACAGGTNGACGAAAACTACAAAGGNATCGTNATCAAGAACGGCAAAAAGTTCATCAACAAGTAATCTCCAAAAGCGATTATAAGCCTAACGACGGGCACGGCATCCAGCCGCGCCCGTTCTTTTTATACCAATCCCCTAATGCACGCACATAGCTCCGTCCATCGGAGACGCACCAATCCCAACAAAAAGCCCGCATGCAAAAAGATTGAGCCTTGACNTGTCACACAANGTTCCACCTGTCAGGAGGGAAGATTCTCAAGGATTATAGAGATCNCGGTTNAAGAATGACATTATNTCCATTGCCTGANGGAGAGCCTGNGATGCAGGTGAGTCNGNGTTTAACTCGNCGGCACGGCTATAATCGGCAANCGCCTCCCGNCGNTGTCCGAGACGCCAATGGAGTTTACCGCGTTCAAAATAGGCTTCGGAATTATCTAAATCTGATGCNATTATGCCATCGAGCACAACAATAGCGCCTTTCAAATCATTATTATTAATAAGAGCANTTATTTTATCGGATAATTCCATAATTATTCTTATTTTTGACACCACAAATATAAAAACTATGTCACGAATTACCACGCTACTGTCCGGAATTTTTTTGATTGCAACATCAGCAAGTGCCGCCGAACCGTTGATGACCTCGTTTGATGCGACGCAATGTGAAGGAAGCGCCACCCCTTACCCGATTCCGGAACACACCATTGCCTATCCTGACTCGCTTAAACCGATAATGATAAATCACGTGGGACGTCATGGAGCGCGATTCCCGTCTTCGGCAAAACGCGCCACCGAAATGAAACGCGCTCTCTTGCATGCCGACTCNCTTGGAACGATAACCGAAAAAGGAAGACAACTGCTTGACATAGTAAATCTCATTACAGAGAAGAGCAATGGCAACTGGGGAGCGCTCGATTCTCTGGGCATTGCCGAGCAGAGGAGCATAGCCGCANGAATGTATATGACCTATCCGCAACTGTTTGACAATGCGACGGTAAGCGCATTGTCATCTTATGTGCCGCGATGCATCATGAGCATGTATTCATTCACCCACCAGTTAGCGAGAATGAACAACCGATTGAAAATATACACCTCGTCAGGACGCCAAAACTCAAGCCTTATGCGNCCGTTTGACCTCGACGCCGANTATCTCGACTANCGCAANGANGAGCCCTATAACGANGCCTATGAGACGTATTTCCGCTCAATAGTGTCGCCCGAACCCGCAAAAAGAGTGCTCGGCGAGAAGTATCCGCTCGACGAGAGGCACCTTCAGGACATCACCAAAACAGAATTTGCGATACTTGCCGGCATGAGCGCCATGGGGCTTGATTGCGACATTCTGCAATTCTTCACCCCCGAAGAGATGAACCGCGCATGGGAGGCTGACAATCTAAGTCAATACCTGACCCGCACAGCCAACACCTTCTCTTCTGTGCCCGCTGAAATAGCTGCCGATCTGCTGGAGAATCTCATTGCCACAACCGATGAGGTGGTGAGTGGAAAATCAGACGTGAGAGTGCAACTCCGATTCGGTCATGCAGAAACGATGATGCCGCTGCTGTCGCTGATGAGACTGAAAGGATGCTACTATCTCACAAACTATTTTGACACTGTAGCCGCTCACTGGCACAATTTCTATGTCGTGCCGATGGCATCTAATCTTCAGATTATCGTGTTCCGGTCGGCAAAAGGGCGAGTGTATGCGCGTTTCGACCTCAACGAAACTCCGGTTCCGCTACTTCCTGATTCTGAAAACGTGTACATTCCGTGGGAAACCGCTAAAAACTACCTTAACAGCTGCCTGCCCGAGTACCGACGCCTTTGATCAATCGAGGATACGTCCTACCGCATTGTGCCATCCGGCAAGTTTCTCAGCGACTTCAGCCTCGGTAGCTGACGGGAAAAAGGCTCGGTCCACCTGCCATTGGGACTTTATCTCGTCGATACCNGACCAGAAACCGGCAGCGAGTCCGGCAAGATATGCCGCNCCGAGCGCCGTTGTCTCCGTGATTTTCGGACNCAGCACTTCGGTGTTGAGAATATCGCTTTGGAACTGCATGAGAAGATTATTTCGCGAAGCACCGCCGTCGACTTTAAGATTGGCGACAGGCAGCCCGGCGTCACGTTCCATCGCGCGGACGATGTCATAAGTCTGATAAGCGATGCCTTCCAAAGCCGCGCGGGCNATGTGGGCNTTNGTNGTGCCNCGGCTTATGCCGCTTATGGNGCCGCGCGCGTACTGATTCCAATAAGGCGCCCCCAGCCCGGTGAGCGCCGGGACGAAATAGACCCCTCCCGTGTCGGGCACAGAGGCGGCAAGACGTTCCACATCGGCTGATTCCCTGATGCATTTCAACCCGTCGCGGAGCCACTGAACAACCGAACCGCCCACAAATATAGACCCCTCCAGAGCATAGACTGCCGCTTCATCGCCAAGCTTCCAGGCAATAGTGGTGAGCAACTTGTTTGCTGAATCGATAGGACGCGTTCCGCTATTCATCAGCAGGAAACATCCGGTGCCATAAGTGTTTTTGACAGCGCCGGGCTCAACGCACATCTGCCCGAACAGNGCCGCCTGCTGATCGCCGGCAATACCCGAAATCGGAACCCGATGAGCATATATGGCGGTATTGGTGTAGCCGAAAATTTCACTTGACGACTTCACCTGNGGCATCATGGAACGCGGGATATCAAACAGGTCAAGCAGTTCTTGATCCCACTCAAGAGTGTGGATGTTGAACAGCATGNTGCGCGANGCGTTAGTAACGTCGGTGGCATNGACAGNTCCTCGGGTGAGCCGCCACAACAGCCANGAGTCGACAGTGCCGAAACGCAGTTTGCCCTCACGGGCTCTTCGCCGCGCCCCTGACACATTGTCAAGAATCCATTTTATCTTTGTGGCGCTGAAATAGGCATCGATAAGCAAACCGGTCTTGGAGCGTATCAATTCGGCGTCGCCATTTTCCTTGAGCCTGTCGCAAAAATCGGCTGTGCGCCGGTCCTGCCACACGATGGCGTTATAGACGGGTTCATCCGTATCAGCGTCCCACACAATCGTTGTTTCGCGCTGATTGGTAATGCCGATTCCGGCGAGATTCTCCCCGTTGATATCGATTTTACTGATAGCTTCGGCAATGACCGACGCCTGTGACGACCAGATGCGCAACGGATCGTGCTCCACCCAGCCCGGTTTCGGAAAAATCTGCTCGAACTCCCGCTGAGCCACCGAACGAATGTTTCCGGCATGATCAAAAACAATGGCNCGAGAGCTGCTCGTGCCCTGGTCCAATGATAAAATAAATTTTTCCATATCCTACACTTAAGAGCCGCAGCGCAGCAAAAAAAAATCAATATCTTTAATCAGGGTCAGGCAACGAGCTGAACAANCNCTTGCGCTTCAAAAAATATTCCTTAATCACATTAAGTTTCGCCGGCAAAAGATTCACTTCGGGATGGCGGCGATATTTCACCCTCATGCTCTTGAAATCNCGGTGGGCGCGGAGAATGGCTTTCGCATTTTTGAAATCAAACGCCATCACAAATTTCAACCACGCCACAGAATCATAAAGGCGGCGAATAAACAACCGTTTGCTACGACACGAATCAGGCAGATTTTTATGCAGCAGCAACAGATTGTTGCGATAATTCAGATAAGTCTTGCGCGGATTNGCTGCCGAAAGGGTTCCACCTCCGAGATGATAGACTTTCCCTGAAGGAATAGCCATCACNTCATAGCCGGCGAGNTTTATGCGCCAACACAGGTCAATCTCCTCCATGTGGGCAAAGAAATCGGCATCGAGTCCGCCAACCTCCATGTAAATATCTCGACGCACCATCAGTGCCGCCCCTGACGCCCAGAACACCGGTATCGGCTCGTCATACTGTCCACGGTCCTCCTCTACGGTGTCAAACAGGCGCCCCCTGCAATAAGGGAAGCCATTTTTATCGAGAAAACCGCCGCTTGCGCCGGCATACTCAAACATGTCAGGATTATTGAGCGCGCGAATCTTTGGCTGGCAGGCGCCGCAATCGGGATGCTCGTTCATATAGTTGAACAGCGGAGACAGCCAGTCGTCNCTGACGGCTATATCGCTGTTTAATAGCACTACATAAGGATTGTTTACCGCGCCGATGGCTCGGTTATACCCCTCGGCAAACCCGTAGTTCTTGCTCAGTTTTATCACCGTCACCGACGGGAATTGCTCCTTGAGCAACTCCAANGAGCCGTCGGTGCTGCCATTGTCGGCAACAATCACATCGGCAATCCACTCGGGAGTGTGCTTCAACACCGACGGCAAAAAGCGACGCAACATCGCCTCCCCGTTCCAGTTCANTATTATTACGGCTACNGCCTTATTGCTTACCTGATTGTTCATTATCGGAATAGTCTACTTTATGTTTCCAGCGNTTATGNGTCCACAACCATATCGAGGGATTACGCCTTATTGTCGTTTCAAGCATGCGGGCATAAGCGTCGGTAATCGCAAACTCGGGGTCGGCTGAGGGATCGGCTGATATGAGACGCACGGTTATTCTGTAATGCCCTCGGCTCAGTTTTTCCATGTCCCAGTAATAAGCTTTCATGCCAAGCTTGCGTATGATTGTCTCGGTCCCGGTTATAATCGCCGTGGGCTGATTGAGAAATTTCACAACATGGATAGTGTCATTGTGGCTCGGTTTCTGATCGCTCATGAAACCGGTGATGCTCACCGCTCCGCTACGGTTNATGCGGAAAAGATCGCGAAACACCGTGCGCTTTTCAAACGACAGCGAACCGAATCGGCTCCTGAGTTTCAGAAAATAGTCATTGAACCATTCATTTTTAAGCCTACGGTAAACCTGGCAGAACTTGACCCGGTCACNTGCATGATGCTTCATCCACAATGTCATCGACGGCGCCCACTCCCAATTGCCGCAATGAGAGAAATAGATTCCGATCGACTCGCCGCGGGAAATGCACTCGTCAAATTGCTCGAGCCCCACAAACTCCATGCGGGTCTTTATCNCCTCATCGGTCACATGNCCGAGTTTTATAGTTTCAAAGAAGTAATCGGAAAAATTGCGGTAGAACTGCCGCATGATATCCCGCAACTCCTTGCGGCTTTTTTCAGGNAAAGAATTGACCAGATTTTTCATGACCACCTTCCTACGGTANCTCACCAGGTGATAGACCAGCACATAGAGAATATCACTCAACAGATAAAGCGTCCAAAACGGAAGCCGCGCTATCGCGGCNAGCATCCATCCAAGCGGAGCATATTTCCAGTCACCCTTATTTTCGCTCATATTATTCTATTTCACCGTTTATCAACGCGCCGCGGTCAATAACCTCGCCAAGCGACACATTGATGATTTTATTTGACAGNTCGGGGGCGGGTTTCACTCTCACCTTAAGATAATTGTCGGTAAAGCCATACATTCCACCCTCCTGCTGCTCCATATCGCCCTCCATGGCAAGACCGTTCAGGTCACGCGGATGTTCAAGCAACACCGGACGCGACGTTCCGGCAAACCTGCGTGCAAACGCTTCAAGCTTCGACTCGGAGAGCCTTATCATGATATTCGCGCGTCGATGCTTTTCCTCTTGCGAAACCACGGTGTCGATGTCGAGCGCCTTTGTGCCGGGGCGTTCGGAATAGGGAAACACGTGAAGCCGCGAAATATCGAGCGATTCGACAAAATCACGCGACTGCTCAAAAAGCTCGCCTGTCTCCCCTCGCGCCCCCACTATCAAGTCTACGCCGATAAAAGCATGGGGCATGACTTGCCTTATCCGCTCCATCTTGCGACGGAAAAGAGCCGTGTCATAGCGACGATGCATCAGCTTGAGCACCTCATCGCTGCCAGCTTGGAGAGGAACATGGAAATGAGGCATGAAACGCTTCGAGCCTGCNACCCAGTCGATAATCTCATNNGTNAGCAANTTNGGCTCTATCGANGAAATGCGGTAACGCTCTATTCCGTCAACCTCATCAAGAGCCTTTATAAGATCAAAAAACGAGTCGTCCCTCCCTTTGCCGAAATCACCGATGTTCACTCCGGTCAANACAATNTCCTTGCCACCCTCAGCGGCGACGGCGCGAGCCTGCGCCACGAGATCGTCAATGTTNCCCGAACGGCTGCGTCCGCGCGCTTTCGGAATGGTGCAATAGGTACACCAGTANTCACACCCGTCCTGAACTTTCAGAAAATAGCGAGTGCGGTCGCCGCGCGAACACGACGGCTCAAACTTAACGATGTCACGCGTGGGAATCACATGAGTGGCTGCTGCCGAGTTCTTCTCTTTCAGCCAAGAGTCAAGATAGTCAGGCAACGCCATCTTACGGTCAGAGCCGGCAACTACCGCNACACCCGGCATGGCAGAAATTTCTTCGCTCTTCAGCTGGGCATAACATCCGGTCACAANGATNGGAGCGTCGGGATACAACTTGGCGAAACGGTGAATAGCCTGACGGCATTTCTTATCAGCCATCTCGGTAACGCTGCAGGTGTTTATCACCACTATATCAGGCGTCTCTCCNGCTTGAGCGCGCATGATGCCGCGCTCGCTGAAAATCCCGGCAATCGTAGACGTCTCAGCAAAGTTCAATTTGCATCCGAATGTATGGAACAACGCTTTGGCATGTCCCACTCCTGTGAGGTCAATCATGCAACAAAGTTACAAAAATTTCATCCTGCCGCCAAGTCCCCNTGCATGATATTGNGCTTAATCTCATGATTGAACACTCAAAACAGCCCTGTCAGCGAACCATATCATTGATGTAATTGTATATATACATAGATTTAACAGGCGCGAACGCCTTCAAGAACACTTCACAGAATGCAACCAGAAGAATCTTTGAATAAAATTTACGCAACCAGTTTCCAAGACAACTGGAGCCTGCCGGCANTGTCGGAATATGGCAGCGACAAGACATTCACCTACGCTGAATTGGCTAATAGAATTGCAAAAATGCACCTCACTTTCGAGCTTGCCGGAATAAAGCGAGGCGACAAAATAGCCCTGATAGGNCGCAATTCCCCCGGATGGATAATAACATTCATGGCAACTATCACCTATGGAGCCACTATAGTGCCAATACTGCAGGACTTCAANCCNACCGACGCGCAACACATTCTTAACCANTCGGAAAGCGTGCTGCTCTTTGTGGAAAACAATATATGGGAAACTTTCGAGTTTGAAAAGCTGCCCAAACTGAAAGGAGTGATCTCGTTGACCGACGGCAAAATTCTCGCCGAGCATCCGCTCAACGAAGACCGCATAAAGAAAGCCGTCAAATCNCTCGCGCGTAAATTCAACAAGCGNTATCCCGGCAAATTCCTACCGGGCTANGTCGAATATCCCGACATGANCCCCGACGATATCGCCGTCATCAACTACACCTCAGGCACCACGGGCTTCTCCAAAGGGGTGATGCTNACCTACCGNAATCTGTGGGGCAACGTCACCTTCGGCATAAAATCGCGCCTGCACTTTCAGGGATCGAGNGCGNTGTCGTTCCTTCCGCTCGCCCATGCCTACGGCTGCGCGTTCGACATGCTCGTGCCNCTCGCCGTCGGAACCCACATAACCGTCTTCGGCAANCTACCGTCGCCGATGCTGCTGGTCAAGGCGCTCAACCAGGTCAAACCCAATCTCGTAATATGCGTNCCGCTGATTCTTGAAAAAATTTACCGCAAGCAGATTTTGCCGATGATTTCACGACGCGGCATGAGGTGGGTACTCGCNATCCCGGGAATCGACAAGGCGTTCTACAGCCTGATACGCAAAAAGCTCGTCGAAGCCTTCGGCGGCGAATTTGAAGAAGTAATCGTGGGAGGCGCCCCGCTTAACCACGAAGTTGAAGAATTTCTCCACCGCATAAAATTCCCCTTCACCGTGGGCTACGGCATGACCGAATGCGGACCCCTCATCAGCTATACTCCATGGCGGCAGTTCATTGTCGGCTCTTCGGGACAAACCCTCCCCCACCTGATGGAATCAAAAATCTTAAGCGAAAACGAGCAGGAGATTCCTGGCGAAATATGCGTCAAGGGAACTAACGTGATGAAAGGATATTACAAAAATCCCAAAGCGACAGAAGCAGTGCTTGACAAAGACGGATGGCTGCACACCGGCGATATGGGCACACGCAACCCCGACGGCACAATATTCATAAAGGGACGCTACAAGACAATGATCCTGTCGGCTAACGGACAAAATATTTATCCTGAGGAAATCGAGGCGAAGCTCAACAACATGCCCTATGTGTCGGAAAGCCTTGTGGTGGAACGCAACAACCGGCTCGTAGCGCTCGTTTATCCCGACTACGAGGCGATGGACGCCGACGGAATCACCCACGCCGATCTTGACGAGGTGATGGAAAAAACAAGAGTCGAACTCAACAAGCTCGTGGCGCCTTACGAAAAAATCGACAAAATCCAGCTGATTGCCAATGAATTTCAAAAAACGCCCAAGCGATCAATAAAGCGTTATTTATATAATGCATAAATTTTAAGCAGTTTTTAAGCTTTACCTTTATGCCGCTGCAAAAAAAATGCGTAAATTTGCAGCGGTATAATTATATCTATGATAGACAACGAAAAACAGTCCGTTCTCGACAAACGATATCTGAGAATGGCACGGATATGGGCAGAAAACTCCTATTGCCAGCGCCGCAAAGTCGGAGCGTTGCTTGTTAAAGACCAGATGATAATTTCTGACGGCTACAACGGCACTCCTGCCGGATTTGAAAACATTTGCGAAGACGAGGCTGGCGTCACAAAGCCCTATGTGCTTCACGCCGAAGCCAATGCAATAACTAAAATAGCCCGTAGCGGAAATTCCAGCCAGGGGTCCACTCTCTACATCACCGCGTCGCCATGCCTTGAGTGCAGCAAGCTCATAATTCAAGCCGGAATAAAGCGCGTGGTGTTTAACGACCTGTATAGAATAACCGACGGGCTCGACGTGCTGAATCGCGCAGGCGTTGAAACAGTCCACATCCCCGACATTGATTGACCTTTCTTTTTTTTACATTTTAAGCAATATATGAAAACCATCAAAAACCCCATTACATGGATGCCGCTCGTCATTGCGGTATCTGTCATCGCCGGAATATGGATCGGGGTGCTCTACAATAAACACAATTCATCGGTAGGAGAAGCGAAAGTTTCAGAAATCCTTTCGCTAATAAAAGGCGGATATGTCGATGAAGTCGATGTCGATTCTCTCATTGAGAACACGCTTCCCAATCTCTTGTCTAACCTCGACCCTCACTCCGTATATATCCCCGCATCGGAACTCGCCGCCGTCAATGAAGACCTTGACGGATCATTCAGCGGCATAGGAATATCATTCACAATGCTGACCGACACTGTCACCGTCAATGAAGTGATTCCCGGCGGTCCGTCGGAAAAAGTGGGACTTCTCCCCGGCGACCGCATTATGCTCATAAACGACTCGGCGGTGGCGGGGCACAATATACCCAACACCAACATCGTCAAAATGCTCCGCGGCGAGAAAGGAACTTCGGTAAAGCTCGGAGTGAAACGCAAAAACTCAAAGAAGCTTCTCACGTTTGAAGTGACAAGAGGCGATATACCCGTAAACTCAGTCGATGCGGCATACATGATTTCGCCCGAAACCGGCTACATAAAAGTGAATAAATTCGGCAGAACAACCTCCGACGAATTCCTGACCGGGTTGCTCAATCTGCACAACGACGGAGCCAAAAGCTTCATCGTGGATTTGCGCGGAAACACGGGTGGATTCATGGAAATGGCAATACTCATGGCAAACGAATTTCTAAAGGCTAAATCGCCCATCGTATTCACCAGGGGACGTGACCGCATGGATGAAAGCCATGTATTTTCCGACGGCACCGGAGGATTCCAAGATGCCGAACTCGTTGTTCTACTGGACGAATACTCGGCAAGCGCCAGCGAAATATTCGCAGGGGCGATGCAAGACAACGACCGTGCCCTTATCGTGGGACGCCGCTCGTTTGGCAAAGGTCTCGTACAGCGTCAAATGACTCTCAACGACAGCAGCGCGGTGCGTCTCACCGTGGCTCGTTACTATACACCTTCAGGACGTTGCATCCAAAAAGACTATAAACTCGGCGACCGCAGCGACTATGACATGGACATCGTCACCCGATATGAACGCGGTGAGTTCTATAACTCCGACAGCATAAAATTCAATCCTGAATTGCAGTTCAACACGCTTGGCGGACGCATCGTCTACGGCGGAGGAGGAATCATGCCCGACGTATTCGTGCCCAATGACACCTCAGGAATCACAAATTACTATATCAACGTGATGAATGCCGGACTTCTGCAAAAATTTGCGTTTGAATACAGCGACAAAAACCGCGAAACCCTCTCATCGGCAAAGAATCTCGACGAGTTCCTCAAAAGAATTCCTGATGACGACGAATTGCTTCAACAATTCGTGAGCTATGCCACAAGAAACGGCATTCCGGCGCGCTGGTATTATATCAACATTTCCCGCAATTTGATTGTTAATAATCTGAAAGCGCTTATCGCAAGCGACATCCTTGGCAGAGAAAACTACTACAAGGTGATAAACACCCAGGATGTCACAGTGCAGCAGGCGCTAAAGGAATTGCAGTCAGGAAACGCTTCGATTCCATTGAGTCATTAATCGCAGATTGCCGCCGACATCTATCGGAGGCATGGCATTAACCATGAACCGCTAATGAAAAAGGAAGAAATAAGACGCCGAATCAAAGCCCAGAAAGCATTGCTTTCCGACAACGAGCGCCGGCATGCAGCCGCTTCAGTGTTTGAACTGCTCGAAAAAACAGCCGCCTTCATGATGGCTGACAAGATTTTGATGTATCACTCGCTCCCCGATGAACTCTCCACTCTCGATTTTATCGAAAAGTGGCATGACCGCAAGCATTTTTTCCTTCCGCGCGTAAACGGAGTCAACCTCGAAGTGCTCCCCTACGACCGCAGCAAATTGCAATATGGGGCATTTCACATCGAAGAACCCACCGGCGACGACATCGAGAGCATCGACAACATTGAACTTGTAGTCGTTCCGGCTGTCGCCTATGACCGCAACGGAAACCGCGTGGGCAGAGGCAAAGGATATTATGACCGCTTGCTCGCTAAAACAAAAGCAACGAAAATCGGAGTCGGCTATGATTTTCAGCTTGTCGATGAAATAGAAACCGCTCCCCACGATGTGGAGATGGATTTGGTAATAACCCAATCGATGACTATAACAGTAAAACATCGCCGACACTAATATAAAAAAACAGAACCATGGCAATCATAAGCAACGAAACTCCATTAAGCGAACTCATCATTAACGAGCCGACCGTCATTCCGGTAATAAACCGTTTCGGAATAAGACTCGGCATAGGCGATGACACGATAGCCACCGTGTGTGAGGCAAAAAAGCTCGACCCCGAGTTTCTGCTTGTGATTTTGAACACATTCATTAACGACGGGTATTTCCCCGAAAACACGCTTCGCGGATTTAAAGCGTCGGAAATCATCGATTATCTCACCAAGACCGACCGCCACTACCGCCAGTTTCAGCTGCCCAACATCCATCGCCATTTCCAGCTCCTTCTCGGCGCCGGAAGCGACACCAACAACAATCTCGGGCTCATGTACAGGTTCTACCAAGGACTTGAGCACGAATTGCTCAGCTTGATAAACTATGATTTGAAAGAGTGGTTTCCTGCCGTTGTCGCCCTTGAGCGCGGTTCAGGCAACAGTCATGCCATTCCGGCGGGAAAACTTGATGAACTGGAAAAGACGTCATTGCAGATTGAAGAAAAGCTGAGCGATTTGCGCAACATGTTTATAAAACACCTCACAGGCGACTATGACCTGAATCTCTGCTACGCAGTAATTACAGCAATATTCGCCCTTGAAAAAGATTTGCGTCAGAACAACCGCATCCGCAACCGCATCCTACTCCCCATCAACCGCGAGCTCCTCGGAAAAACAAAGTCTTGACAATGAACGTGACAATCGCCTTAGATGATACGGCACAAGCGTTGGGAATCAAGTATATTCTTGAACAGTTTTTCGACATAACATCCGAGATAGTAGCTAAAAATTTCAATTCTTGCGACGCCGATCAAGACACATTATATATAATATCGCCCGACTGCTGGTGTGAAAACCCCGATTTCTTCATTCCACGCCGCAATCGCACTATTACTCTGGGTAAAGGACCCCACCGTCTTGACACCACTCTTGACGAAAGCGGAATAATCGAACAGCTTCGCCACCTGCTGAAACATCACTCTCCCAAAAAATCGGAAATTTCCGCCGAACTCTCTCCACGCGAAATCGATGTCCTGAGACTGGTTGCCGCAGGACTGATAAACAAAGAAATTGCTGAACGGCTGAACATAAGCTTCAACACCGTTCTAACTCACCGAAAAAACATTTCGGCAAAGCTTGGCATAAAAAGCGTGTCAGGACTAAGCGTCTATGCTATGATGAACGGGTATGTCTAACTCCGAAATGCCCGATTTACAACCCTGAAATCCAAAAAAATCAGCGCAAACAATAAAAAATTGACATTTTTGTCATAATATGCGTTTCAAAAGTCGTATCTTTGCACATTATTTTTCGGGATATAATATTTGCTTCCTGAACTATTCTTTGAATTATAATAAGATACAATAACTTTTATGGCAACAACTGCAGATTTTAAAAACGGAATGTGCCTCGAAATCGACGGCAACTATTTTTTCATCGTTGAATTCCTTCATGTAAAACCCGGTAAGGGTCCGGCTTTTGTCCGCACCAAACTTAAAAACGTAAAAACCGGACGTGTAATCGACAAAACATGGAACTCAGGCGTGAAAGTTGAAGAAGTGCGCATCGAGCGTCGTCCCTATCAATATCTTTACAAAGATGACATGGGTTACAACTTCATGCACACTGAAACTTTCGAGCAGGTTGCTCTCCCCGGCGAAAGCATTGACGGCGTTCAATTCCTTAAGGAAGGCGACATCTGCGAAGCTATGGTTCATGCAGCATCAGAGACAATCCTCACTTGCGAAATGCCCACAAGCGTAGTGCTTGAAATCACCTACACCGAACCCGGTATCAAAGGTGACACCGCAACAAACACCCTCAAGCCGGCTACCGTGGAGACCGGAGCTGAAGTGCGCGTTCCCCTTTTCTGCGAAACAGGCGATAAGGTGCGCATCGACACTCGCGACGGTTCATACGTTGAACGAGTTGAACGCGCTGCGAAATAACACCGCAATCAACACGGCATTGTAGTTTAAAATCACTCCAATACATTATTAAAAGCTTGAAATCGTAGTGATTTTCAAGCTTTTAATATTAAATAGCAGATAGCAGCACCATATCTTTAAGCTTATTGTCATGAATAAAATATTTGAAGGATTATATTATGTCGGTGTAAACGACCGCATTACACATAGATTTGAAAGCCTGTGGCCTATTCCTAATGGGGTCAGCTATAATTCCTACCTCGTAAAAGGCTCCGACAAGATAGCGCTGATCGACGGCGTGGAACTAAGCGAGATAGAGGCTCTGACAGAAAATATCCAGGAGGCAATCGGCAAAACCGCCCCCGATTATCTGATCATAAATCACATGGAGCCCGACCACTCCGGTTCGCTCAAAATACTCCACAGCCTGTTTCCCGACATGGTTATCGTGGGCAACGCAAAGACCCTCGACATGATAAACGGCTATCACGGAATTACTGAAAAGACTCTTAAAGTTGCCGAAAATGACACCATCGATCTCGGAGGAGTGACACTTACATTCAAGATTACCCCCATGGTTCACTGGCCCGAAACCATGATGACATATGTTAAAGAGTGGAACACCCTCTTTTCAGGCGACGCATTCGGCTGCTTCGGAGCGATAAACGGAGGCATTCTCGATTCTGAGACCGACGTAGAGATGTACATTCCCGAAATGTATCGCTACTACTCCAACATAGTTGGAAAATACGGCGCGTTCGTTCAAAAGGCTATCGCCAAATTCGCCGACACTAAGATTGACTACATCTGCCCTACTCATGGTCCCGTATGGCATGACTCTCTGACAAGAGTGATCGACGTATATGACCGCCTCAGCAAATATGAAGCGGAGGAGGGTGTAACAATTGTCTATGGCTCGATGTATGGACACACTGCGAAAATGGCTGACATAATAGCCCGTCAGCTTGCAAAACGCGGCATCAAGAACATCCGCATCCACAATGCAGCCAACACCAATCTATCCTATATCCTCAGCGACATATTCCGCTACAAGGGATTGATTGTCGGCTCGCCCACCTATTCCAACACCCTCTTCCCGCCCATCGAAGCCGTGATGTCGGCAATAGCCAACCGCGAAATCAAAAATCGTGTCGTGGCATCATTCGGAAACTTCACTTGGGGAGGACAAGCCGTGAAGCGCATAAACTCAGCGTTTGAAAGCGCAAAGCTCCTGAATGAGGACGTTATATCGGTTGAAGCAAAAATGAATCCCGACGAAACGGCTAAAAACAACTGCATAGCGCTTGCCGATGCCGTAGCCGACAACATCCTTAATCACTGATGGAACTCCCTGTTGAAACTCACCCCTGGCAACCTTTCACTCCAAAAGGAGCCAGGGTTCTAATCATGGGAACATTCCCGCCCGGCAATCATCGCTGGAGCATGGATTTCTATTACCCAAACCGCACCAACGATTTTTGGAAAATCATGGGNCTCCTGTTTCTTGGCGATCCGTTGGCTCTCTATGATGAAAAAGCGAAGTGCTTCAAACTGGCAGAAATAAAACAGCTGATGACCGATAAGCACATCGCCCTCAACGACACTGCGAGAGAAGTGAGACGCCTTGCAGGAAACGCATCCGACAAATTTCTGGAAATACTGAAACCTGTTCCGNTCTACGATTTGCTTGACGAAATTCCTGATTGCCACACAATTGCGACAACCGGAGAGAAGGCTGCGGGAGTAATCGCAGAAATCACAGNCACCCCGCTNCCCAAAATGGGCGAAATGGTCATAGCTCCCCCTTCCGACCGCCATCATGCCGAATTGANAATATGGCGCATGCCATCCACTTCAAGAGCCTATCCGCTGGCTTTAGAGAAGAAAGCGGCTTACTACGCCGATTTGTTTCGTTCAGCCGGCATCCTTTAATCGGGAGTGACGCAATTCCGTTTTTCTCCTTAATGACATTTGCCGACGATTTATTTTCCCCGACGAATAATTGATATTTCAAAATTTATAACTAATTTTGAAAGAATTATTTTTTAGACGATGCTCGACCTTATTACCTTACAGATATTTGATGCCCACGAATTCTTCAATTGGTTTGTAGAGAATGCCAATTACTGGTTCGTCTTCATATTTATGGTGATTGAAAGTTCATTCATTCCATTCCCGAGTGAGCTTGTGGTNCCGCCTGCCGCCTATCTTGCCATGCAGCAGGGAGCGTCGATGAATATATATGCCGTCACCATGGTNGCTACAGCAGGCGCGCTTGTCGGAGCATTGATCAATTATTATCTGGCACTATGGGTAGGGCGTCCCATTGTCTACAGCTTTGCCAACAGCCGGTTTGGACACATGCTGATGATCAACGAAGAAAAAGTTGTCAAAGCCGAAAAATATTTTGACGAGCATGGCGACGCTTCCACATTTTTCGGAAGATTGATTCCGGTCATACGCCAACTCATTTCCCTCCCTGCCGGNATCGCTCGCATGAATATTTTCAGATTCATGCTTTTCACCTCACTCGGCGCCCTTGTTTGGAACATCGCTTTGGCGCTTCTCGGCTATTTCCTATCCACAATAGTNCCCTTAGNGCAACTTTACACAAAGGTCGANGAATATAACGATTATCTGACTTATGTGGGATATGGAATCGGAGCTGCGTGCCTCATTTATATCCTGTACAAATTTTTCGCCCCACAATCAAAGAATTCATAACTCACTAATATAACCCTCATCTCTATATGCTCATTGCACCATCATTATTAGCTGCCGATTTCGGAAACTTACAAAGCACGGTTAAATTGTTAAACACAAGCGATGCCGACTATCTTCACATCGATTTGATGGACGGTGTTTTTGTCCCAAACATAACATTTGGATTTCCGGCGATAAAAGCGGTGAGAGCCGTGTCGACCAAACCGCTTGACGTGCATCTGATGACCGTTGATCCGGTCAAACTGATTCCGCAAGTGCGTGATTGCGGAGCGACATTCATGACCATTCACGTGGAAGCATGCACCCACATCCACCGTGCCATGCAGCTCATCCGCCAGGCTGGAATGAAAGTCGGAGTTGCGCTGAATCCCGGAACTCCGTTAAGTTCGGTGGAAGANATTGCCAATGAAGCTGACCTGATAATGCTCATGGCTGTCAATCCGGGTTTTGGAGGACAATCTTTCATCACAAGCACGATTTCAAAAACCGAACGCTTGAAAAAATTGCTGAATGCAACAGGAAGCCGCGCGATAATCGGCGTTGACGGTGGCGTGAACGCCCACACCGGCGGACTCCTCGCAATGGCAGGAGCCGACATGCTTATAGCAGGAAGCTATGTGTTCAACGCTCCCGATCCCCTTTCGGCTCTTCACACTCTGAAAACTCTTTAACAGGCATTAGATATTTAGCGCTATTTTCTTAAATTTAAGCATTCGTCCAACTCGGATTTTGCATTAAGCTCGGGTTGTTGTATCTTTGTATATACCCACCTATTCAACCAACAGCGCCAATATGAGAACCGAAGGCAACAATATAATGACAGATAATTTTGACCCCGATGCTCTCGATCGGGAATATGAGCGCCGTCAAGCGCAACGCGACACTCAATTCCGTGATGACGACCGGAATGACCCTCAACCTAAAAAGCAAGGAAAGAAAAACAGCCCTGAGCCACTGAGCAAGCGTCCTAATCGAATTATGGCGTTTTTCAAAGACAAGCGCACAAGGATGTTTGCCGGAATTGCGATATTATGCTGGGCGACCTACATGCTCGTCGCTTCAATCTCGTTTTTCACATCGGGTGCCGACGACCAGAGCAACGCAATAAACAAAACCGTTGAAGAGATGGCGCTCCAGCCCGGGGAAATACACAACCTCGGCGGCGCCCTCGGCGCATACTTGTCGCAAAATATAATTTCCGACGGGCTTGGAATAGGCGTCTTCATCCTGATTCTTTACTTTTTCATGCTGGGATGGCGTCTGCTCCACAAAACGAAAGTGCGTTTCTGGTCTCTGACATTCAAATCGNTGATAGACGCCATCACCCTATCGATGGTAGCCGGATTTATCGCAATCGAAACCGGAGTCTCCTCATGGGTCTACTGGGGAGGCATACATGGACACGAGGTGAACCTGTATCTTATTTCGGTCATGAATCATCTCGGNGCGTTNCTGGTAAATGTGGTGCTTATCGCGCTTGTCGCTTCAATCTACCTTAGAGAAATAGGTTTGATTTACCTCGCTTATCGCAAGAAGGTGAAAGCTCACCGTGAAAAAGTGGCGGCTGAACGTCGAGCCAAGGAGGAACGACAGNGGCAAATCGAGGAACAGCTCAGAGAGTCAAGCAAAATTGTGACCGGCGAAGAAGATACTACCCCCGAGGAGGAACCCGACGAAGTGGCGGCGGCAACTCCCGTGTCATCCAAAATAATTGATTTGAACACGGCTTTCGGACCATCCGACGATGAAACCGACCTTGACGACGNACCGGCTTATCCCGCTGCTAATGTCGCCGCTCCTATCGAAAATATTGAGCCTCAAGAAGAACCCGTTCAAGAGCCTGTTGCCGAAGCTGAAGAAATTCCTGCCGACTATGACCGGGAACAGCAGTATGAGGATGANACCGAGGAACCACAATATGAAACTACAGAACCGAGAACAGCTGACACCGTTGTCCCGGCTCAGATNGACATAACGGAGGAGCCGGCAGAGCCTCANGTCGAAGAAGAAGAGCCTCAGATTGAAGAGGAAGAGNCTCAGGAAATGATTGTGAACATCAACGAAATCGAGCAAGCGCGCAAGATTCAAAACAAAGCCTATGATCCAAGCGCCGATTTGCCTAATTATCATTTCCCCGGAATAGATATTCTCGANGACATCGCCATCAAATCAGACTGCGTGGACGAGACCGAAATGGAGGAAAACAAAAACCGCATCACGGCAACCCTCAACAACTATAAAATAGCAATCACCCAAATCGAAGCGACCGTAGGACCCACCGTAACACTCTACGAGATAGTCCCNGCCGAGGGTATCAGAATTGCNCAGATAAAGCGCCTTGAAGATGACATCGCGCTGAATCTCGCCGCGCTCGGAATCCGAATCATCGCGCCNATCCCCGGAAAAGGCACAATCGGTATCGAGGTGCCAAACAAGGAGCCGCAGATGGTGCCTATACGCTCTATCATCTCATCCAAAGCTTTTCAGGAGTGCAAATACGCGCTCCCTATGGCTATAGGATCGACAATCTCAAAGGAGGTGTTCATCGCCGACCTCGCCAAAGTTCCTCATTTGCTGGTGGCAGGAGCCACCGGACAAGGAAAGTCAGTAGGATTGAACACCATTATCGCATCACTTCTCTACAAAAAACATCCNTCCGAATTGAAATTCGTGCTCATCGACCCCAAGACTGTCGAATTCACGCTCTATTCAAAACTGGAAAGACATTATCTGGCGAAACTNCCCGATGAAGAGAATCCCATCGTGTGCGATCCGATGAAAGTAGTGAGCACGCTCAACTCAGTGTGTGTCGAAATGGAGAATCGTTTCAAACTTTTCAACAAGGCTGANTCGCGCGACATCAAGGAATACAACCAAAAATTTGTTGANCGACGTCTCAATCCCGAGAACGGACATTTCTTCATGCCATATATCGTGGTCATCATCGATGAGTTTGCCGACCTCATCATGGTTGCGGGAAAAGAGGTGGAGCGCCCCGTGGCGCGCCTCGCGCAAAAAGCGCGTGCCGCCGGTATCCATGTGATTCTCGCCACCCAGCGACCGTCGACCGATGTCATCACCGGTATGATTAAAGCCAACTTCCCCGGNCGNATGGCTTTCCGAGTGATGCAGATGGTGGATAGCCGCACGATTCTTGACCGTCCNGGAGCCAACCAGCTCATCGGAAAAGGCGATATGCTCATTTCTCTCGGCGGAGAAGTNACGCGTGTACAGTGCGCTTACATCAGCACAGAGGAGACTGTCAGAATATGCCGCGCGGTAAATGAGCAGATGGGCTATTCATGCGCATACGAGCTGCCCGAGTACATTCCTGAAGGAGCGGAAAGCAGTTCAAGCATGGGCAGNNCCACCGACCGCGATTCGCTGTTTGAAGAAGCCGGGCAATTCTGCATCGCAAGCGGAACNGCCTCAACCTCGTCACTGCAACGACGTTACTCCATCGGTTACACCCGTGCCGGCAAAATCATGGACCAGCTTGAGGCTGCCGGAGTCGTGGGACCGGCATCAGGCTCCAAGCCCAGGTCAGTATTGATGGATTCACTGCAATTTGAACGTCTAATTGAAACACTTTAACACCGATGTCACGCAAAATATTGTCACTGCTTCTGTGCCTGACTCTTTCATTGTCGGCAGGAATGCGAGCCGCCGGCGACGGTTCGCAGCAGATACTTGACCGNGCCGCTGCCGTCTTCAATGGAAGCAAATCGCTAAAAGCGACATTCACCACNGGCGCCGACGGCTCGACACTGAGCGGAACAATCACTCTGCAAGGTGACAAATTCCGCATTTCGTCACGCGAATACTCCACGTGGTATGACGGAAAAACTCAATGGACCTATNTTGCNTCATCCAATGAGGTAAATGTGACCGAACCTACTCCCGACGAGTTGACCCAGATGAATCCGTTCATCATCGTTAGCACTCTCAGGAAAGCCTATAATTCCACTAAACTGAAATCACCGGCAGGAACGTCAAAAGTGCGTCTCACTCCAAAAGACCCGCGACACGCCGACATCAGAAGCGCAGAAATCACCTTCAACGACAAAACCTCATTGCCTACCCACATCATTCTCGACATGGCGGCAGGCTCAAAAGTAGATATTAAGATTAATTCTACTACGAAAGGAAACATTTTACCTCTCTCAACCTTTATATTTAATAAGAAAGAGTTTCCGGGAGTTGAAGTGATCGACCTCCGGTGACCGGTTTGTCTAACCCAAAATTCAATTTACACAACTATGAATACAGAAAAGACCAAATGCCTTATTATCGGGTCAGGACCCGCAGGATACACCGCCGCAATCTATGCGTCAAGAGCCAACCACTCCCCCATCCTTTATGAAGGNCTNCAACCGGGAGGACAGCTCACAACCACATCTGAAGTCGAGAACTTCCCTGGATATCCCCAGGGCGTGATGGGAGCGCAACTCATGGAGGACCTGCGCCAGCAAGCCATCAGATTCGGAGCCGACTGCCGCACCGGGGTTATAGGCGAAGTCGATTTCAGCAAGCGCCCGTTCCGCTGCGTCACCCTCGACGGAGAAGTNATCGAGGCTGAGACTGTCATTGTCGCCACCGGAGCATCGGCAAAATATCTCGGGCTCCCCGACGAGCAGCGTCTGTCAGGCATGGGNGTGTCGGCGTGCGCCACATGCGACGGTTTCTTCTATCGCAACCGTGTTGTCGCCGTCGTGGGNGGAGGCGATACCGCCTGCGAGGAAGCATACTATCTGAGCACCCTCGCCAAGAAAGTATATCTCATAGTGAGAAAAGATTATCTGCGCGCGTCACACATCATGCGCAAGCGTGTCACTGAAAAGGAGAATATCGAAGTGCTTTTCAACGCAAACGTCACCGGACTCATCGGCACTGAATTTCTTGAAGGAGCCCACATCGTTGANTATGCCGGAACTGACAAAGAACGCAACTTCGACATTGACATTGACGGNTTCTTCCTTGCCATAGGACACAAGCCCAACACCGACATATTCAAAGGACAGCTGACAATGGATGAAAACGGCTACATCATATTATTCAACAACACTCAGGCTACAAACGTGCCCGGCGTGTTCGCAGCCGGCGACGTCGCCGACAGCCGCTATCAGCAAGCAGTGTCAGCGGCAGGAAGCGGATGCCGTGCCGCTCTCGATGCCGACAAATTCCTGATGGAAAATGAATAAATCCATTAATATCATACCCAAATCATGAAAACCAACATTTCACGTATTCTATTCTCCATGCTCGCCATCCTCATGACGAGCATGTCGGCATTCTGCGTGCCTGAACCGAAGACTCCGCTCATCGTNGCTCAGGACGGTTCGGGCGACTTCAAGACTATTCAGGAAGCTGTCTACGCTGTTCGCGACTACACTCCGGTGCCAATCACCATCAAAGTGAAAAAGGGCGTGTATCACGAAAAGCTCATCATCCCCTCATGGAAGTGCGACATAACCATCTCGGGCGAAAGCGAGGAGAACACCGTCATCACCTGGGATGACTATGCCAATAANTCNCTCGTCTTTTATGGCGACTCGGTAAAAACCATGGGCACTTTCCGCACCCACACCGTGCTTGTAGCCGGCAGCCGCATCACGCTTGAAAATCTCACAATNGAGAATACCGCCGGACGCGTAGGACAGGCTGTGGCGCTCCACACNGAAGGCAATCAGATNATCGTGCGCCGTTGCCGCCTGCTCGGCAATCAGGACACTCTTTTCACCGGCAACGAGGAGTCCCACGTCTATTTCGACGAGTGCTATATCGACGGAACAACCGACTTCATTTTCGGTCCGGCAACATGCTGGTTTGAGGCGTGCCACATCAACAGCAAGACCGATTCATTCATTACCGCCGCTTCGACATCCAAGGATCGCCGCTTCGGATATGTGTTCAACAACTGTGACATCACTGCCGATGAAGGCGTCACAAAAGTATATCTCGGACGTCCCTGGCGCGCCTATGCAGCTGTAGTATTTATGAATTGTCGTCTCGGCAGCCAAATCCGTCCCGAAGGATGGCAAAACTGGGGCAATCCCGCCAACGAGAAGACAGCGCGTTATGCAGAATATAACTGCACCGGCGACGGCGCCTCAACAGCCGGCAGAGTAAAATGGTGCAGCCAGCTCTCAAAATCGGAGGCAGACTACTATACCCGCGACAACGTTCTTGCGGGCACATGGTGGCAACGATAACACAATTCAACAAAAGCCCGCGACCCCTGACTGAAATGTCATGGTCCGGGCTTTTTCATTACCACCATGTTCCTCTTCTTTTTTGATGACACAAACCACGCCGCGACGTGGGAAGCTTTTGAAAAAGCTTGTTCTGAATTTCTCAACCGGGAATTCNGNNACTCATTCGAATGNCTTTTCACAACTGCCGGAGGACACAATCCCAAGGCTCCCGACATCAATGTTATCCGCAACGGAAAACGCCTCTTTTCCATCGAAGCAAAAATGAGCGAAGCTCAATGCGGGCAATTTGTACTGATTCCTGACGACCGCAACCGCACATTCATCTTTTCTCCCAACAACAAGTGCCGCAACAACAGATATGTCAGGGCAATCATAGCAGAAATGGNAAAGAGCTANGAGCAATGCAAAAACTCGCCACACAATCTTCCAATACCTGAAAACCTCATCTACAATTGGGTCAAAGATTATTACGCCAATCAAAAAGGATCAAAATATTTCATCACAGCNGACAATGCCGGCAATTTCATCATTATCCCGGTCAATAAACTGGAGGAATACTTTGTTTTCACCGCAAAATACCGAAATAAGCGCAGCGGATCGAAAGTTCCAAGCCTNACCTGCCGCACGGAAATAGAAACCACTCTTGACAACCACGNCATCAAACACAGCCCGGCAATAATCACCGGTACAAAAGCCTTTATTGACCTTGATTGCACCGAAAAGTCATTAAAGCTNAACGGCAACAAATATCGCTACCTGTTCAAGAACATCGGCGGCAATCGCTATGAGATAAAACAGCTCGCCAATACCAACAATTCCAATTTCATTGTTTCAATAAGCTTGAAAAGCGCGCAGCGTCCTGAAGACCTTGATCTCTTCTGCTATGACCTCGCAAGACCCGACTCAAACTAAGGAAGTCCGCTCATTTTATTCAAGCACTCTGCCAATTTCCCTTACAATATACTGAAGCACATCGACCACAACCGAATTGCCAAACTGCTTATAAGCNTGTGTTGTCCGGGGACTGATTGTGAAAGTGTCGGGATAACCCATAAGCCGAGCGCACTCCCGGGGATGCAATTTCCTTGTCTTGCCATTGACCAGATAGCCGCCTGTTTTTGAAAACACGCCTCCGCCGTAGGCTGAAAAAGTTATGGCTATCCCCTTCACGCTGTATATCCTCTCTCCTTGTCCCCCTTTGTTGACAATTCCNAGCCTTATCGACTTGTCNCTGTAACGGTCATCGTCGGTGTTGGTGAAATATGTATCAGAGCGGTTAACTACGAGGTTTTCCGTCGCCTCATCGTCAAGCAGAAAATCCTCAACATGACGCGTCAGCTT
This sequence comes from Bacteroides sp., assembly GCA_014801525.1. GTDB lineage: Bacteria > Bacteroidota > Bacteroidia > Bacteroidales > Muribaculaceae > Muribaculum. The sequence continues at coordinate 25,470 of JAAVEB010000008.1, read as the reverse complement.
GAAAGGAGCCGGGAATGAAAAAGCGCGGTCGTCGATATCGTTGCGGAAACACACCATGTAGACNCGTTCACGCTTTTGAGGCACACCATAGTCAACGGCATTCAACACCGCATAATGAAATGAATAGCCAAGTTCACGCATTGTCGCCTCAACCACCTTTATCGTGTTACCNCCGTCATGAGAAGCAAAATTCTTCACATTCTCCATGAAAACCACACGGGGACGCTTCTCTTTCACGATTCTCGCCACGTCAAAAAACAAAGTGCCGCGGCTGTCATTGAAGCCAAGCCTTTTTCCGCTTATCGAAAACGCCTGACACGGGAAACCGGCGCAGAGAATGTCATGATCGGGAATCTGCGTTTCATCGACCTTGGTTATATCGCCTTCAGGCATAATGCCGAAATTACTATGGTAGACCTCCTGAGCGAATCGNTCCCACTCGTTGGCATAGACACACTCGGCGCCAAACGACTCAAGTGCCAAGTGAAAGCCGCCGATGCCGGCAAACAGATCAATGAACCTATATCCTTGAAAAATTTGATTTTCAACAGTTATCATACTTTCTCCTTTCGAAAAAACGCAATCAAAGGCGCNGGCTCAATCCTTCTTATCATCGGGCGGCGTCACCACCACCTTGATAAGCTCAAGCCTTGTCGCCGATTTCTTGACGATGGTAAAGGTGAGATTGCCTATCTCAATCGTANCGCCCTGAGCCGGAATTTCCCCCATTTCAGTAAGAATATATCCGGCAAGAGTTTGATATTCCTCTGATTCGGGAATATCAAGATTAAAGTTGTCGCGCAAGTCGCTGATTTCACAACGTCCCGAAAACTCATATTCACCCGGAGCCGTCTGACGCGCCACGAGACGCTTATTATCGTGCTCGTCCTGAATATCGCCGAATATCTCCTCTACAAGGTCCTCAAGAGAAACAAGACCTGCCGTGCCGCCAAATTCATCGACCACCACTGCCATCGAACGTTTTTCGCCAAGCAGGCGCTTCATCATCTTGTTGGCAAGCAACGTCTCAGGAGCGAAAAGAACGGGCTTAAGAGCCTCTTTCCAATCTGANTCGGTGTGAAACAGNTCGCTCACATGGATATATCCGAGCACATTGTCNATATCATCCTTATAAACAAGAATCTTGCTGCGTCCCGACGAAGTGAACAGCTGCGAGAGCTCATCGCGTGAGGTAGTGTCAATATTGACCGCCACCACTTCATTGCGAGGAGTCATACAGTCACGAAGNTGGGTCGACGAAAAATCGATGGCATTATGGAAAATCTTCACTTCGTTTTCCATCTTCTCCTGTGCCGCCGTCTCGTCGATACTATTCTGAATATACTGGTTCAGTTCGCCGAGAGTGAGCACGCCAAGCGATTCGTCGGCATTCTTAACGCCACACATTTTCATCAGCGTCTTCGACAGCCACGCCGTGAANGTGGANATGGGATAGAGCAAAATCCANAAAAAGAAAATCGGAAGGGCAAATACCTTCAGCGATGAATTGGGATTGATTCTGAATATTGTTTTCGGCAGAAATTCTCCCGTAAGCAAAATCACGGCGGTCGAAATAAGAGTCTGCATCACCAAAACGAAAAACTCGTTGGGATAGACACTCTCAAGCCATGGCGAAAGCAACGCCGCCGCGCCCATACCATAGATGACAAGCATGATGTTATTTCCCACGAGAATAGTGGAGATAAACAGATTCTGATGCTTGTAATAAAGATTTACGATATAGCCTATCAACCCTCCGCGCTTCACATCGATTTCAACCTTAACGCGATTGGAAGATATATAGGCAATCTCCACCCCCGAAAACAGAGCGGAGAACACCAAAGATATCAAGGCGATTATAAGCCATTGCAAATTATCGGTCATAAGTTTCCTGTAAAGTTTTGGTATTATTCATCGGCATCTTCTTCTCCTGCGGTCTGAGAGCCGGCTTTCTCGGAGCCGGAACAGGCACCTGCTCAGGTTTCGCCACCGGAGGCGGCAATTGTCCGGGAGCGGCTAAAGGCTTCTGAACCGCAGCAGTAGTAGTCGTGTCGGCTACGGAGTCCTTTCCGGCTTTCCCGTTATTCTTGAATGTCGACGACGGGAATATTCCCGACGGCCTATTGACAGTGTAGGTCGTCATGCGTTCATTAGATTGGAATCCGTAACCTTCGATTATCCTGTCGCTTTTTTCAATATGAATAAACGAGTCAGAATACACTTTTTTATCTCTCTGGCTCCAAAACACCTGCTGAGTCAAAAATTTTTCTCCCGCAGTGTTCAGGATATTCACATTCCCGTCAAGGCGCCACAGCCCTTCATTCTTAAAATAGAACGCCGAATCACACACAATAGTGGCATCGGTGGTAAAATCGGGAGCGAATTTTTCCATAAACATTCCGTCAGGAAATTTCCAGCAAGGCACGTCAGCCTCATCATAGACATACCATATCGGGGTGGTGATGCGGTAGCGTGTCACACCTGAATCGGAAATAATAGTCACCACGTCATGAGTAAGCATAGTAGGAACGGTATTTCCGTCGACTTGCCTATGGACCACCTCGGTTTTCTCGTCAGAACATGCCACAACAAGCACTGACGCCCCGAGAAAAAGAAGCGTCAGTCTACTCATGCCATTTGAAATATGCCTTATCAATGAAATCATTGACTATTCAATCTTGTTCTTGTGGAACCATCTCTCATTAAAGTTGATACCGAGAGTGATATTGAAATAGTTCTCCTTTATAAGCGGATTGGGGTGAGCCTGGCGGTGTTTCCATTCAAGCCCAAGATTGACCATTGTCTTGTTACCGCCGGGTGTCGGAAGACCGAATCCCATGCTAAGCCCGTGTTCACGCACATTATTACCCTTTATCTCGAGATAATCATGACACAGGTAGCCGCCGAGACGATATTGTATGCGTTGAACATAGTTGCCGCGAGGATGAGGAGTATACTGCGCGCCTAAAGCGAATTTAGTGCGATTATCCATTCCGAGCATTCCGTCGGTGTTATCAAGATCAGAGTATTTTGCCTTAGCCCAGTTTTGGTAGGTAAAGTCAGCCTCAACCATCAAGCGGTCGTTCCACTGATAATTCAAGCCGAAACCCCACATGGCGGGCAACGAGAACTTGTGACGCATGGAGGTATAGACAATCGTATCAGCCTGAACCGAGCTCGTCCCGATATTATAGTAATTCACACGCCAAGCATGACCAAGCAAGTCCTTACCCGGAGCAAACGACACACCGACAGTAAACTTATGCTTCCTGTTAATCTGGAACTCATACTGAGCGCCAAACTGAAGGTGATAGTCGCGAACCTGGGTCACTCGTTCAAAAAGCGCGGTAGAGCTTAAATCCTCGGGATAGCCGTAAATATCATTGATCGTCGTTCCAAAAAGATATCCTATGTTGGCTCCCACATAAGCGCCTTTAAAAGGATTCACACCGGCACCAATATAAAGCTGATTGAGTCCGCCCGAACCGGTGCGGGAAGTAGCTCCGTTTTCAACAGTCGAGCCAAAGCTATAGCCCACCGACGTGAACGGAACAAGACCGAGGCTGACTCCAACCCTCTTATGAACCGGGAACAACATTGTTATATAGTCAAGACCTCCGCCGAAATCCTGCGAAGACTGGTCATTGTCCTTGCTCCACAACTTGGTGGCGGTTATTCCCATGTCGAAAAGAAATGTCAGTGAATCGACTGCCGCATAGCTCGCCGGGTTCATCGCATTTATCTGCCTTCCGCCATTCATCGCATAGCCTACTCCGCCAAGAGCGCGCTGCGCCGAGGTGGCATTATCGTTCAGAATACCGTAACCATACATTGAATAAGGGGTTACTGTTTGTGCCACAGCCGCAGTCCCGACTAATAGCGCCGCCATTGCGGCAAGTATTGCTTTACTGAATATTTTCATTATATAAAAGTATACTGTTTAATCCTTTACTTACTAAATCAGGGTCGACTTCCACCGGGAAATCCATTATGCCGGCAAGATGGCGTGCGTCGCCGCCGGTGAGCATCACTATCGAGTTTTCAGGCATGCGCGAACGATAGAACTCAGTTTCCCCGACAATACCATAAACCACGCCTGATACAATCGCATTCTCCGTGTCACGTCCCCATAAAGACGCAGGCTCCCGATTTTCAACATCGACCAGCGGCAACCGCTGAGTCATGTCATGCAGCGCCTTAGCTCTCACCCACAACCCCGGGGCAATATTGCCGCCGGCAAATTCTCCGTCATCGGTAAGACGATCATATGTAACCGCAGTCCCGGCATCGACCACCAGAACATTCCTGCCGGGATGGGCGGCATAAGCGCCGGCAACCGCAGCAATGCGGTCGCGCCCAAGCGTCGAAGGAGTTGCATATCCTATCTTTATAGGCAACGGCAACATGGAAGTCATCTCATAGACACGCTTCACAAACGATCTTAGCGACACGATAATCTCCTCGCCGCGGGTCGCAACCGAGCAGTAGATCGCCGCGTCGATCGAATAGGAAGATGCCAGCCGGGCAAGAGCGTCGGGCGTAAGATGCTCCATTCTCCAGTGCTCAACGAGACGGTCGCCCTGAAACAGAGCGACTTTTGCCGTCGAATTGCCTTGATCTATGACTAAATTATATCCCATCGCAGTGACAAAATTACTAATTCCGAATCAATATTCTGCTTAAATTTCATCCTTTTTCGACACAGCATGAGAAATCACCGTCCATTTATGCTCTTTTAACGCACTTTCACTCAGCTTCTCCTGTTTTACGAGCCAACCGCGGAATCATAATCGAGGTATAAACCAGAATGGCTCCTCCTGCAAGAACGAAAGCAAGCCAGTCAGAAGTGTGAGGTGAATAAAACTGAAAAAATCCCGACGCGCAGAAAAACACCGCCGACCAGAATTCAAGCCTGAACAACCGCTTGATGCGGATATTGTCGCCCGTGTACTTCACAAATATCCTGCCTAAGATATTGACAACGGCTCCGGCGCAGAAAATCCATCTTGCAACTAAAATGGAGTAACCGAGCACCGGCATAAGCACACCGATGACAATCAGCACCATCCCGACGGTCACAACCCATGTCAACAAATTGCTGTTATTATGATTCATCGCTATTCTATTATATATACATCTTCATTCTCGCGCTGCATGTGATACTGCTCCCTGACGATGCGCTCCATTGTTTCAGGATCAGTGTCAAGGCTGTGATTAAGACGCCGATAGTGCTCCATCGTGTCCTGATTCTGCTTTATCTCATGACGCAGTTCTTTTATGCGGTTATTGTATTCCACCGACTTAGAAATGGAATTATCATTGAAAAACAATATAATAGCCAGAAAAGCCACGATTATTATCATCGTGACCGACAAATATTGTTTACACCAGTTTATCAGCATCTTCATAGCTTGCAAAGATACGAACTTTTTCGGAAAACGTCTAAACGAGAGTGTGAAACTATCATGAAAAATGAGTAATTTTGCACCCATGAAAGAAAACATGGTCAGAGATATAAAGATTGCCGACTATAACTATGAGCTCCCCGACGAGCGCATAGCGCGGCATCCGTTGCAACAGCGCGACGCCTGCAAGCTACTCGTCCGCTACCCCGACGGGAAAATCGAGAAACGGATATTCGCCGAATTGCCCGACATTATCCCGGGCGGTTCAATGCTTGTCTACAACAACACCCGAGTCATCAACGCGCGCCTTCGCTTCCAAAAGAACGGCAACGGCTCAACCATCGAAATTTTCTGTCTCGAACCTATCGACCCCTGGGAACATCAGGAAAATTTCGCAGCCACCGGCAAGTGCTCATGGCTATGTTTTGTAGGAAACTCAAAAAGGTGGAAAGAGGGAAACCTTTCCATGCCCGTAACCGTCGGAGGAAAACAGGTCATCCTCTCGGCAACGAGAACCGGACGAGAAGGAAACGCCTCCAAAATAATGTTTTCATGGGATGATGACACCGTGACATTTTCCGAAATCATCCAGGCGGCTGGTGAAATTCCAATCCCCCCCTACTTGAACCGCGGCACTGAAAAAAGCGACGAAACCGACTATCAGACCATCTACAGCCACATCGACGGATCGGTGGCGGCGCCTACGGCAGGACTTCACTTCACTCCCGAAGTGTTTGAGAATCTTGACAAAAAGGGAGTAAAGCGTCGCGAACTGACACTCCATGTCGGAGCCGGAACTTTTCAACCGGTGAAAAGCGAACTCGTCGGTGACCATGAAATGCACCAGGAGTTCATCAGGGTCAACCGCAGCTTAATTAAGGAAATCGCCGCCGGCGGCGGCGACACTCCAGTCATCGCAGTAGGCACAACGTCGGTACGCACTCTTGAAAGCCTCTACCACGCAGGCTGCCTGATAGCTATCGGCGACTGGCACGGCACCATCCCGCAGTGGTTCCCCTATGAAGAGCGGCATCCGCAACTGTCGCTTGCCGAGTCATTCCGCCACATAATCGACTACCTCGACCGAAACGGCGAAGAAGAGTTCATCGCCGACACCCAGTTGCTCATAGCCCCGGGATATACTTATAGAGTGGTCGACGGCATCGTCACCAACTTCCATCAGCCACAGTCGACACTGCTGCTGCTTGTCTCGGCATTCATCGGTGGAGACTGGAAAAAGATGTATGATTTCGCGCTCGACAACGGTTTCCGCTTCCTCAGCTATGGCGACGCGTCGCTCCTCATCGGTCAATCGATGACACAGCAGGCATAAATCAGAAATGCCAGAGCGAAAAGAAACATCAGCATCGAGGTCATGCCCAAAAGCGGATTAAGAGCCGCCCCTTTGTGATGTTCAAGAAACTTCCACAATACCAAGTGAATAACGATATATCCTATCGCTATCCCCTGAACATGGGCAAGAGCCTGACACATCAACGCAACAGCGGCAAGCCCGTTGAGAAGATATAGAGTGGAAACGAAACGGCAGCCATAGATCACGGCAAGCGTTCGCTTACCCACGCTTTCGTCCTCCTCTCGGTCACGGTAATTATTGACAATCAACAGATTCGCGCCCATGAGCCCCATCGCTACCGACGCAAGGAAAACCTGAGTCGTGAACGCTCCCGCCTGAATGTAATAGGTCAGATTGACCGGCACAATCCCGAAAAACACTATCACGGCAATCTCTCCGAGTCCATGACGCGACAACGGATAAGGACCCGCCGAATAAGCCATGGCACCTGTCGCGATAACCACCCCGGCTATCAACAGTTGCCATCCGCCCCAATATATCAGCGACAATCCCACCAGGCAAGCCAGCCCGAGAATGAGAAACGTGGCGTTGCGCATGGCTAAAGGTGATATATCGCCCTCAGCAACACCACGGCGCGGTCCAACCCTCCCCGCCTTGTCAAGCCCGTCGCGGAAATCATAATATTCATTGGCGAAATTGGATGAAATCTGGGCAAGCGCCGCAAAGACAGCGCACAACAATGCGGGAAGCCACTTGAATGTCCCGTCAAGCACATTATAAGCCACGCCCATCATCACTCCGGCAAGCGACACCGGCAACGTGCGCAGCCTCATCGCCTCAATCCAGCATTTAATCATTCTCAATCTGTGAAATTTCAGGTTTAGGAGCTTCAAGACTGTCATCCTCAAGTCCGAAACAATTTATTATAGCCTTGCGAATCCTCTCGGCTCCGTGTCCGTTGCTTCGCAGTATATCGATTATAGCCTGGACATAGGCATCCTTGTTGGCAAGCCCGCACAACCCGGCAACATTTGACGACGGAAGCATCGATTTTTGATTATACACCCTCAAAATAGAGGAATAATCGCCATTCGACACATAACGCTGAAACTCCCGGCAAAAATTTTCATACAGATGACGGGGACGGATTTCATTTATGAGATTTTCAAGATGATTTTCAAGGGCGGTTATATTCGGAAACTTGCCGTCGATGCGGCACTCCGTGAGACGCTTCACGCGATGACGGGTGTGGAGCAACGCCTGCTTGCGCAAATCCGTGCGGAACTGACCGATTATCGATTTCCTGACACTCTCAAACACGCTGTGTTCATTCTTGCCGTGAGCCGACGCAACGGTGCGTATCACCTCCTCAAGCATCAGAATATTTTCTATTTCGGCAACTTCGGGCACATAGATATTGCGGCTGCGCAGATAGCCCACCTCCTGCTGGCTCCGGCGGTCACGGTCGACAATGCCGCGGCTCAGCAGATGATGGAGCGAGTTAAGATCATTGAACGTGCGCGTCGCCTCGATCACCTTGTCACATCCGCCAAGCGACTTGACAGTATAATCTCTGAACACAAGAGGATACAGTTTTGCGTCGATCGAATGCTTGGCGTCACCCTCGATGAAAAGCATCGGTTTACGGGCGCCCACAAGAGTCTTGAACATTTCCTCGTTTATTCCGGCATCGGGCTGAAGCACCACATAGTCCCACCGCTTCAAATCGAAATAAAATTTCCTCACCCACACCACGCTGGCATTTCTGCGCGATGAAAGAAAATCAATGTCGTGGGTGGTATAGATGAATCGGCAATCAGGACGCAACTGCTCCACTTTGTCCCATATTATGCCCGTTATGCTCGGGTGAAGGAACAAACCGGGACTGTCGACAAACACCATGCCGTTTTCAGGCGCGAGCAACGCGGCGCCGAAGTAATAAAGCACGGCTTTTTCACCGTCCGACAGCCGGTAGGACGAATAAGCCTCCTTGTCGTCATCGCCCTTACGCGCGAAAAGCACTTCGCCGCGGGCGCGCTTCACTTTGCTGTCGGGAAACACTTCAAGCCAAGCCGAAATCATCTTGTCGAGAAGACTCTGCGACGGTTCATGATGGCGGTGATTCTTCTCGGAAACGCTTTTGCTTTTCAGCAGATTGAGCATCTCATAATAAATCATTATCACCATCATGCGGTCAAACTGACTCACAATGTCATCCCTAAGGAAAGCGGCTTTCGACACCGCCTCTTCATAGAGAGAGTCGATCGAATGAGGAAGTTTGTCCACGTCATGCTTTATATACAGCGCGTTCAGAGCTGAAATCCTATAGGCGCGATCCGACATTTCAGATATGAGCCAATCGGTAAAACGAGTCTTGCCGGCACCGTTGGCGCCTATTATTATGACACTCTCGCCCGATGACCTCAAAATATCGTTCACCCCGTTTTTCTGAGGCGGAAGCATAATCTCCATAGCCGTTGTTTTTATGTGTCGCATACTATGTAAAGATACATAAAAACTTTCACATAAAAGATGGTTAGCCGGTCAAATATCTTGTGGGAATACAATTATTTTTCAACCGACAGATTGTATTTCTTCAGCAACGCCGCCGGGTGATAAGACATTTTAGCCTTACGCAGCCCCTCGTCGCCCACATCCTCCTCGCGATTCACATACCGGATGCCATACTTGTCGCGCATTGCCGAGGCAAAGAGCTTGTTGATAGTTTCGCCGGCGCCATTCACACTGTGGTCCATCTTCTCTATATGAACATAAAGAGTGTCGCCGATCACTTCACCTATGGCAAATGCCACTATTCCGGCATCGGGAGTAGTAAGCGCCACCCCCTCGAAAGGAAGCCTGTCATAATTGTCGAGCACGTTGAAAACCTGCTGACGTTCAATTTCTGCCGTCACATCCTTATCATCGTGATTCAGGTGCTGTCCACGATAAAACCGCTTCACGGCATCGAGATTCTCAGCTGACAGTTCCTGCAGCTCATAGTCGGGATGCTCGGCGGCGAAACGATTCACATGATTGCGTTTTTTGCTATATTTATTCCCCTGAAGCGTAGCAAGGTCATCAGCGTTATATAGATAATCAGCCCAGTCGGCAAGCTCCTCGATGCGACATGCGCCGAGCGGATAGAAGTCGGCGAGCCGGTCCTCAGGCACAGCCGAAAACACGACCGGCATATTATTGCGACGGCAATAATCGACAATCATCCCTATCGATTCCTCAAGCGGCATTTTTCCTATCGGAGCCGAGAAAGCCGGGATTCCGGTGTCATTTTCTGCAACTCCTTTAATGAAAAGTGTGTCATCAACGATTGCGTATTCATAGTGAAAATAGTCAGCCCACATCAGAATCCCCGCAACGGTGTAATCGCATGTGCGGCTACGTGACAATTCCAGAAATCTCTTTATCTCCGAAACTGACTCCAATGTTATAGGTTTAAATTGAATAGTTGTAACTGTATTCATAAAAACATCCTTTATTTCTTGGATTTTAGTAAAATTCCTGCTCTTTTTATAATATAATGAATTATAACCTTTGTTTGTTTAATGAAATTTATTAACTTTACGATAACTTTAAATTGACAACCATTTTCCCGCTATTTCCACCACTATCCGCCACGCGGGACAAAAAGAAGCTGAGCCATGAAGACAATTAGCTCCATAAATAATTTATACTTGCCGGGATTTTATTTAACGCATAAAATCCTCCCGTCTTCCATGAGCGCCCGCATCTATGCGACAATGAAAATCTAAAAATAAACAATATAACGGCTGCGAAATTCATCCCGTCATGAATTATCGGTCGCATAAAGATTTCGCACAATCAACATTCACTAATTTTTCCGGGGAGTTTTAGTTGGGAAACTGAGACTCCCCCATTTTTATCTTATCGCCTCTTTTCATCCCCGGATAAAAGACAAAGGGCGCCGCTTGATTGCGGCGCCCTTTCTGGCATATTTTTATATCACTGTTTTCAATTAGCGAAAATAGTGAATATATACTCAGGGAAAAATCTCGTAGCCTGAATAAGGAAGTCATAGATGCAGCTGGCAAGTCCCACAAGGATTATACCCGCAACACAAACAGTCATTCCCACTTTCTCTGACACGGCTGAAGTAAACGGCTCAATCACGCAAGGCTCCTGATTCTTTATGAACATCGCCTTCACTACCAGCAAATAATAGTACAACGATATGATAGTATTAATCAATGCGATCAACACCAGTACATAAAGAGCGGGAGTTCCGGGCTGAACGGCAGCCGAGAAAATGAAGAACTTGCTGAAAAATCCTGCAAACGGAGGAATACCGGCAAGCGAGAACATCGCCAGCATCATCGTGAACGCAAGCTTGGGATTGGTCGAATAAAGATTGTTGTAAGAATCCATGTCCACTTTTCCGGTCTTGTTCTCTATTGCCTGAATCACTCCGAAAGCGGCAAGGTTAGAGAAAATGTAAACCAGGATGTAGAACATAAGCGAGCCGAGTCCGAGCGAGCTTCCGGCAACCACGCCAAGCATGATATAACCCGCCTGAGAAATTGACGAGAACGCAAGGAAGCGTTTCAAATTCTTCTGGCGGAGAGCAAAGAGGTTACCAACGGTAATTGTCAGAATAATCAGCGCGTAGAGCATCCACTCCCATATTTCGCCATAGAACGGACCAAACACCTGAACCATGATAACGAAGAACGAGAATGCGGCAGCGCCTTTTGAAATCACCGACAGATAAGAAGTGACCGGAGTCGGAGCTCCCTGATAAACATCGGCAGTCCAAAGATGGAACGGAACCAGCGACAGCTTGAATCCCATACCGGCGATAACAAAAGCTATCGCAACAATAAGGAGAGCGCCGCCATTGGTCATCGCAGCAGCAATGTCCGAGAAGTACAGAGTGCCCGACAGACCGTAGACAAAGCTTAATCCCATCAGGAAGATGGCTGATGAAAACACAGCGGTAAGAATATATTTTGCTGCGGCTTCATGGCTCTCGTAATGCTTCTTGTCGAAAGCCACAAGAGCGGCAAGCGGCAGAGAAGCGGTTTCAAGTCCGATGATGAACAGCAGGAAGTGACGGGCTGAAATCATGAAATACATGCCCAGCAAAGTCATCAGCAACAGTTCATAGAACTCCCCGCGGCGAATGCGCATATAATCGCTGTCTGCCCATTGCATTGCCTGAATCAAAACAATGAGGACACCAATATTGAGAATGTTCTTTATCGAACCCATCACAGGCGAAGTGGCATACATGCCTCCGAAAGCCGAAGACGTCTCACTGAACCAAGGCTGCACGAAACCAAGCAGGGTTACAAGCGCGAAACCGCAAATTGTCAGATAAGACACACCTTTGGATGCAGTGGTATTGCCGAATGTATCGTAAAGGAAGACCAATAAGATCAGAACGAGAAGTCCAATCTCTTGATGCATTACCAAAAACTGAGAATAGTCCATATCTTATATCTTATTTAGTCAAAGCGTCAATAATAGGGAGTGTCGCATTATGGATGAGATCGCTGAAGAAGTTGGGGAAACAACCGATAGCGGCGACGCATACAATCAACGTGATAGTTGAGAGGCGCTCCCACCAGGTTGCATCGGTCAGCGACAGATGATGCTCGTCATACACCGGACCAAACAACAGCTTGCCCACAACACGGAGAATGTAGACAGCGGTGATGACAATCGAGCAGCAAGCCACGATAGTGAACACTCTATGGAACATATCGGCATGCTGGAATGAACCGACGAAAATTGTCATCTCAGCAACAAATCCCGACAATCCCGGAAGTCCCAGAGATGCCATACCGGCAATCACGTAGCACACGGCAAGGAAAGGCATAATCTTCATCAAGCCGCCCATAAGACGAATGTCACGAGTGTGGGTTCGACCATAAATCATACCGATCAATGCGAAGAACAACGCTGTCATCAATCCGTGGGAAAGCATCTGCATCACGGCACCTGTCATCGCGGTAGTGTTGAGCATCAGAATCGCAAACAACACAAGTCCGCAGTGGCTAACCGAAGAATAAGCGTTGATATACTTGAGGTCGGTCTGCACACATGCGCTGAACGCGCCATATACAACCGAAATACCTGTAAGAATCAAGAAAATCCACGCAAGCTCATTGGCTGCGAAAGGCATCAGGTAAATCGCCACACGGAAACAGCCGTAACCTCCCAGCTTCATCAACACGCCGGCATGGAGCATCGACACTGCGGTAGGAGCCGAGGCATGACCGTCAGGACTCCAAGTGTGGAACGGGAACATCGCGCCAAGCACTCCGAAGCCCACGAAAGTCATCGGGAACAAGAAATACTGCCAGTTATGGTCGATAGCGTCGTTGGCGCGTATCTCAAGCAGGTTCATGGTGAGTTGTCCACCTTCGGGAGCCGAGTGATAATAGATGCCGAGAATGCCGAGCATAAGGAATGCCGAGCCACCCATAAGCATCAACGTGAGTTTCATCGCCGAATACTCCTTTCTGCCTGTTCCCCACAATCCGATCAAAAGATACATGGGGATAAGAGCCACCTCATAGAACATGAACATGGTGAACAAGTCGATAGAGATGAAGAAGCCGAATACTCCGGTCGACAGAAGTATAAGCCACAAGAAAAAGTCTTTGGGCAGCGGAGTGATTTTCCAAGAAGCAAACGAACCGGCAAACACGATGATCGAAGACAGCAACAGCATGACTACCGAAATGCCGTCAACGCCCACGGCAAGATGAATGTTAAGCGGACGGAACCACATCCATGAGCCGGTGTAAAGCATAATGTCATTGACTCCGGCGGCGCGCAACTGAAGAAAATCAACAGTCAGATAAACCGACAGCGCGACCAAAGCCGATGATCCCACGACAGCGACAGTGCGTATCTGCTTCATGTCTCTGCACAGGAAGAGCAATCCGAGCATCACCAACGGGATGACTACGAAATATATCAGTATGTTAGAAAATATCATAATTACTATATTTTATTTGCACTTTAATTATTACAGAAGACATAACCACACGATAGATGCCATGACAAGCGCTCCCACAAGATACATCCAGACATACATCTGAACATTGCCCGATTGAAGCCCCTTGATGGCTGATGATGTTTTCTGGGTCACTGTGGCAAACATATCCATTGTTCCGTCGATAATATGGCGGTCAAACCACGCGATGGGCTTACAGATACCGTTGAATATTATCTTATGGGTTATGAACATGTAAAGTTCATCCCAGTAGAAGCGATGGAAACACCAGTTCCACAGAGCCGGAAGAGCGTTCTTGAACTTCGCGGGCAGAGGATTCTCCTTGCGATACATCACTGTGGCAAGAGCGATAGCGATAATAGCTACGGCAAGCGAAACAGCGGCAACCGACCAGTTGAGATGCTCAAGATTGGTGAAGAAAGAAACATGGTCAAACATCGGCTTACCGTTCCATGTAACGAGATTTCCAAACGGAACGAATCCCGCAACACATGAAACAACCGAAAGAATAACCAGCGGAAGCGTCATTGTCCAAGCCTGATCATGGGGTTCATGATGTCCTTCGGGAGTCTTATGCTCTTTCCACCAGAAGATGAGATAATAAAGGCGGAACATATAGAAAGCGGTAAGACCCGCTACTGCCGACATCCAGATATACCACAACATCGAGTTTCCGAAGCAAGCGGTCAGGATTTCATCCTTAGAGAAGAATCCGGCAAACGGAATAATACCAGCTATCGCAAGACAGCCGATGAGGAAGCTGATATGAGTGATGGGCATATATTTACGAAGTCCGTGCATCTCGGTATAATCATTGGAACCGATGGCATGGATGATAGCTCCGGCACAAAGGAACAACAACGCCTTGAACATCGCATGGGTGAACAGGTGGAACATTCCGGCCATGTAGCCTATGCCATGATGGAACTCAGGACGAGCCACTCCCAGCGACACCATCATAAATGCTATCTGGGATATTGTCGAGAATGCAAGCACTCGCTTGATATCGATTTGCGTACATGCAACCATCGCCGCATAAAATGCGGTAAGAGCGCCAACCACTGTGATAATTTCAAGCGAAGTGACCTCCATCAGATAGAGCGGGAACAGTCGGGCAACCAGATAAACACCCGCAACCACCATCGTAGCGGCGTGAATAAGAGCCGAAACAGGAGTCGGACCCTCCATTGCGTCAGGAAGCCAGATGTGGAGCGGCAGCATCGCCGACTTACCCATACCTCCCATGAATATCAGAACAAGAGCCCAAGTCATCACCGAAGCGCCCATAAACACGGGAGCGGCGCTGGTAGCGAAAATATTCTTCACGCCCTCGGCGGTAAGCTCGCTCACCTTAAACACATTCGCAAGCCCTTCGACAGGAGCCGAGGTCAGCTCGGTGAAATTGAAAGTTCCTGTATAGAACGAAAGAATCAATATACCGATAAGGAAACCGAGGTCGGCGAAACGCGTAACGATAAACGCCTTCTTCGATGCGGCCACAGCCGACGGCTTGACATAATAAAATCCGATAAGAAGATAAGACGAAGCGCCCACGAGCTCCCAGAAAATATACATCTGGAAGATATTGGTCGCAACAACAAGTCCGAGCATCGAAAAGCTAAACAGCGACAGGAACGCATAGAAACGCTGGAACCCGTGCTCATAAACTCCATGATGATCGCGCATGTAACCCATGCTGTAAAGATGCACCATGAACGAAATAGTGGTTATCACCACAAGCATCATTGCCGAAATGGGGTCAAGGAGGAATCCGAGTCTTATTTCAAGCTTGTCAGTGAATTGCAGCCACGTCTCGTTCCAAAGTATATGCTGCAAACGCTCGCCGGCTTCATTGATAAACAGCGGATCCCCGCTGAAAAAATAATTGAATGCTACGGAGTAGGCAAGAATCAATGTGACTCCCATGCCGCAGCATCCGAGTATTCCCGCAAGTCGGTGACTCATCTTCATGCCTGTCAATCCAAGCAACAGGAACATGAATAGCGGAATACAGAGTATGAATATTGACATTGTAACCATAGCCGTTAAAATTTCATTTTAGTGAGATCGCGCACATCGATATTGTGTGCCACACGGAAGATATTCACAATTATAGCGATTGCCAACGCTGTTTCGGCAGCCGCTATCGCGATAGCGAACAACGTGAAGATCATTCCCTCCAACTGTCCCGGATAAAGGAAACGGTTGAACACGACAAAGTTGATATCTACCGCATTAAGCATCAATTCAAGCGAAATGAGCATCGCAATCATATTCTTACGGGTGATGAAGCCGTAAACCCCACAGCAAAACATTATCAGCGCGGGGATAAGATATAGCATCATTGATAATTTATCCATAACTCAAATCAACGCTTACGGGCGACAACAACGCCTCCGATTATACATGCGAGCAATAAAACACTGACTGCTTCAAACGGCAATAGATACTGATATTTCTCTGTGCCGAGCAGAATCTCTCCGAGCCTGTGCATCGTCATTTCAAGTTCAAACGGCTTAGTTACCGCGCTCCAGAACTCTGGACGGCTCACAACAGCATAACCGGCGACAACAAGCGAAAGAGCCGCTGCCGCAAATCCGATCAATTTTTTCTTTGAAGTAAGACTCGCACTATTGTCACCCGGCTTGCTTGTGAGCAAGATCGAGAACACAAACAGCACTACTATACCGCCGGCATAAACGGCTATCTGCACTCCACCGAGGAATTCATAGTCAAGCTTGAAATAAATCCCCGCAGTGGCAAAAAGCACAAACAGCAGATAAGTGGCGGCACGCAAAATGCGGCGTGTGGTGACAGTAAGTATCGAGAAGATGACAATCGCTGCCGCGATTATCCCGTACATAACAATACTTCCTACTGATTCCATATATGATTAATTAATTTTTATTCTTCTCTTGATTAAGCTCCCGGGGCAACATAACCCTCAGGTTTCGGCGCAGGATCATCAGGCTGCTCCGGCAAATAATTCAACTGCTCAACAAGCTTCGATCGGGTGAACACCGCCTGCTCGAAATCGTTGCTGAACTCTATTGCGTCTTGCGGACAAGTGCGAACACACAGTTCGCAGAACGTGCATGAACCAAGGTCATACATATACTTGTCAAGTTTCCGTTTTTTCTTCCCGTCGGGGAGGTCTACCATCTTGGTGGTGATAGAAATTGTTCCATTCGGACAATTTCGCTGACAGATACCGCAAGCAATGCACCTGTTGCGACCATCGGGTTCATAGATGAATTGAAGCTTGGCTCGGAAACGAGGAGCTGCATACTGAATCGTGTCACGATGATCGGGATACTCTTCAGTCACTTTCGGAGTCAAGAATTCCTTTCCTGTCACTCCCATACCCTTTACAAGGCTCACAATACCGCTGCCAAGCGATGAGAAATAATCTTTTACACTGCCCATATTTTTTCTTTATATTCGGCTTTATTGTGTTGAAGTTTGAATTAATTTACTTTACCTGACCGCCAAGTATGTCAAGAAGCTCGGTCGTGATTGCTTGCTGACGCAGCTTGTTATACTCAAGCTGCAGCTGCTCCATAAGTTTCTTGGCGTTGTCATTAGCGCTTTGCATAGCCATCACTCTCGCCGCCTGCTCGGAAGCCCGGTTCTCGGTGAACACTTCCCGCATGACCGAAAGAATAAACAGCGGAAGCACTGAATTGAAAATCGTGTTTGGATCCGGCTCAAAGATATAAGGACGGCACTGCGCTTTAATATCATTCTCGGTCAATGTCTCAGGCACGATAGGCAACAGCTGCTCGGCGCGCAACACCTGCTTGCTGACGCTCTTATAGCTCATATAGACAATCTCGAGCATATCGATAACACCGTCAAGATACTGCTGACGCAACTCAAACGTAAAGTCCTTGACTGCCTTACCGTCACTCTTTGAGTTTACGTTGCCGGGGCTGACAACCTTAATATGAGCCCCGGCAAGTTTACTCACAGCCTTGAGAATCTTAGCGCCTACAGGATAAATGGTGAAATCGACATTCTCGCCATATTTCTCCCTGTAGCCGTTAAGCGCCAGAAGAAGACCTTTAAAGATATTGATATTATAGGCTCCGCAAAGACCGTCGTCAGAACCAAATACCACGATTGCGATATGCTTCACTTCGCGACTCTCGGTAAGAGGGGAAGAAAACTCGGCGTCCGCCGACAATAGATTACCTATGATTGTCTGAATCTGAGAGCGGAACGGCAACAGCTTGCGCAACGACTGCTCAGCCTTGTGCATCTTTGCCGATGATATCATCTTCATCGCTCCGGTAATCTTCTCGGAAGATTTTACCGACCCGATTCGTCCTTTCAATTCGCGTAATGTAGCCATCTTTCAGTTTCCTTTTTATTTATATCGACTTGCAATTTCAGCGGCGGCGTCCTTAAGTTTCGCAGTGACGTCGTCAGTCAGCTGTCCGCTCTTAATCACGTCAAGCACATCATTCTGATACTTAGCGTGAAGAAGCTGAAGGAACAACTTCTCAAACTCAGCCACCTTGTCAAGAGGAACATTGCTCAATAACCCCTGAGTTCCACAGAAAATCACGGCAACTTCATCCTCTACAGCCATCGGGCTATACTGAGGCTGAATAAGCAACTGCTCGTTCTTACGTCCCTTGTCGATAACTCGCGCTGTCACAGGGTCGATGTCGCCGCCAAACTTGGTGAACGACTCAAGCTCGCGGAACTGAGCCTGGTCAATCTTCAATGTTCCGGCAACCTTCTTCATCGACTTGATCTGAGCGTTACCGCCCACACGCGACACCGAAATACCCACATTGATTGCAGGACGGATGCCTCGGTTGAACAGCGCGGTCTCAAGGAATATCTGACCGTCGGTGATTGAAATCACGTTGGTAGGAATATATGCCGACACGTCGCCCGCCTGAGTCTCGATGATAGGAAGCGCGGTAAGCGAACCTCCACCCTTCACCTTGTCCTTCAGAACCTCCGGAAGGTCATTCATTGAGGCGGCAACCTCCTGATTGTCGATAATCTTGGCGGCGCGCTCCAACAAGCGTGAATGCAGGTAGAAAATATCGCCCGGATATGCCTCGCGACCCGAGGGACGCTTAAGGATAAGCGAGATTTCACGATATGCGACAGCCTGCTTCGAAAGGTCGTCATACACGATAAGAGCGTCGCGGCCGGTGTCACGGAAATACTCGCCGATAGCAACGCCGGCAAACGGAGAATAATAGCGCATCGACGCAGAGTCCGACGCATTGGCGGCAACCACTACAGTATAGTCCAGAGCGCCATATTCGCGCAAAGTCTGCACGATGGCAGCCACCGACGACGCCTTCTGACCGATTGCCACATAGATACAATAGACGGGCTTACCGTCCTCATAGTTTTTACGCTGGTTTATGATGGTGTCGATAGCGATAGCCGTTTTTCCGATCTGACGGTCGCCGATGATAAGCTCGCGCTGACCGCGGCCGATTGGAACCATCGAGTCAACCGCCTTGATACCCGTCTGAAGCGGCTGCTTCACCGGCTGGCGGAAAATAACACCCGGAGCCTTACGCTCCAACGGCATTCTCAAGAGCTCGCCGGAGATAGGTCCGGCACCGTCGATAGGTTCACCCAACACATTTATGACACGACCCAAGAGACCTTCGCCAACGGGAATGGAAGCGATTTCCCCCGTGCGACGCACAGTCATATTTTCAGTCACGCGATCAATGTTGTTAAGCAAAATGACACCGACATTGCTCTCCTCAAGGTTCATCGCAACGCCCTTCACACCATTTTCAAACTCGACAAGCTCATTAGATAGTACGTTTTCGAGCCCGTAAACATGGGCTACGCCGTCACCTACCTCGAGAACCGTTCCAACCTCCTCGAAGCTCACCTTTTTATTGACGCTTTCGAGTTGTTGTTTTAATACTTCCGATATTTCGCTTGGGTTAATCATTACTTTGTGTTAGTTGCTTAAAAGTTGAAGACGCAATTGTTTTAATTCATTGCTTACAGAAGCGTCGAGACGCTCGGAATTGATGTTGATCACAAAACCTCCGATCAAATCCGGGTCAATCGATTGAGTAAACTCCATGGAACCTCCGTTAAGATGCTGTTCCACGAGGTCATGTAGACGCTTAATCTCATCAGCGGGCAATTGTGCCGCAGTTACGACACTAACCTTATAGATATTGTTCTCCTTCCGATAAAGAGTCTCATATGACAAGGCTATCTGGCGAATAAAATCTATGCGGTTATTATCCTCGAGTAAGCGGAGAAAATCGACATAGCAGGTGTCGGTTTTACTATCGGCACAAGCGGCTGTAATGAGCAGCTTAGTCTTATCTTCGACCGGCACAAAAGGATTGGCAACAACCTGCTGGAGATTTGACTCTTCCGCAAATGAAGCCGCCAACTGCTTCATAAGTTCATATACTCTTTGAGCCTGCCCGTTTTCAAGGGCAAACTTATAGAGAGCTTTCGCGTAACGATTTGGGACAAGACCTTGATCCATTGCGTTTAATTTTTATTTTCGATTTCGTCCAACAGTGAATTCACCAAACGGCTCTGAGCCTTTTCATCGGCAAGCTGTTCTCTGACAACCTTTGCGGCGATTTCAAGAGCAAACGTGCTGACTTCGTTGCGGAACTGCGTCTCAGCCTCCTTGCGCGACTGCTCAATAGAAATCTTGGCGGCATCCATCTGCTTCTTAGCCTCCTTAGAGGCCTCGACGCGGGCTTCCTCGATTATCTGTGTTTTCATGCGGTCAGCTTCACGGAGCATCTCCGCTTGCTGCTTACGCGCTTCATCAATATATTTCTCAGCCTCTTCGCGGGCGTGATTCAGTTGCTCCTGTGCGCTTTGAGCATACTCCACACCCTTGTCGATAAGATCGGCTCGGCCCTCGATCATCTTCATGATGGCTGGCCAGCCCCACTTGGCGAGTACCAGAAACAGTATCGCAAAAGCGATAAACATCCAGAAAACCAAGCCCAATTCAGGCGTGAAAAGTTCCATAAGGAATGCTGGAGATTAGAGGAAGAAAGCAAGAAGACACACCACAACTGCGAAAAGGGCAACACCCTCTACAAGTGCGGCAATAACAATCATGTTACTACGGATATCTCCTGTAGCTTCAGGCTGACGCGCGATAGCTTCCATGGCAGAAGCGCCAATCTTACCGATACCGATACCGGCTCCGATAGCTGCTACAGCTGCACCAAGACATGCACCAATACCTAACAGGCCGTCGATTGCGGCTAAAATCATTGCTAACATAATAATTAAAATTTAAAGTTTAAGAATTTTTATTTCGTTTTAATTTGTTCTACAGCGGCTTCTCCATGCGAATCTTCATGACCTTCATGATGTCCGTCCTCCTGGGCGAGAGAAATAAACAATGTCGACAACATCGTAAACACGTAAGCCTGAATAAAGCTCACAAGCACATCGATAAGCAGCATGAATATCGAGAATAGCACCGAAACAACCGTCGTCATACCCGTAACGGCAGGTCCCAGAGCCGCAAGTATGAATATCAACAACGTCAATACAATCACAATAATGTGACCGCCCATCATATTGGCGAAAAGACGAATCGTGAGTGCCGCCGGCTTGGTGAACACGCCGAATATCTCGATCACGGGCATAATGGGAATCGGAAACTTAAGCCACAGCGGAACATCAGGCCAGAAGACCTCTTTCCAATAATGCTTCGTTCCAAAGATGTTGACAATGAAAAATGTGATCAACGACAATACGAGAGTCACGGCGATATTGCCGGTCAAGTTCGCGCCGCCGGGGAAAATAACGATAAGCCCCAGCAAGTTCATCACAAGAATAAAAAAGAAGACAGTCAGAAGATAAGGAGCGAACTTCGGAGCCTTCACCCCGAGAGTCGGCTTGATAACGCCGTCATAGACAAACACGATCAATGCCTCGATAGCTCCGGTAAATTTACGGGGAGCCTTGTAGCCCGCCTTCTTATACCACACGGCAACCTGGAGTATCATCCAGACGACCAAGATGACAGTAATGAACAGAGCAAGCACATTCTTGGTTATCGACAAATCGATAGGACGGTACTCGACCATCGCCTCCTTGCCGTCGACCATCTCGGGACGCTCGCCGACAATCTTGTTGTGCCACTTACTGTCCTTTCCGCCAAGACGGAAACCGTCATACTCCCCGCCATGCTGAATGCGGGCAGAACTGAAGATGTGCCAGTGACCCTCGTAATCCCTCACTATTACAGGAAGCGGAATACGCAGATCATGGCTGAAGGGCACTTCCCATCCGTAGCCGTCGCCAAGATGCTCGAAGATTATCTCCTTAGGAGATATCTCGCCACCCTCCGACCCCTCGGAAGCGCGTGCAAAAAGCGGCGAAACAACCGCCATGCACATTATCGTCAGCAAGAATATAAAACGTCTCATATCAATAAATACACACCGATACCACATCCTTATCGACATCAACCAAGCCTCCGTCGACAGCGATTTCACCCTTCTTCCCGTCATGCTCATAAACCACGTTGCCCTTGACAAGAGTGGAAATCAACGAGGCATGATGAGGAAGCACCATGAAAGTGCCTTCGACTCCGGGCAGCGAAACATTCTCCACCTGCCCCTGAAACATTATGTTTTCAGCCGATATAATTTTCAGTATCATAGCCGTTATAGTTTATCATTTTACTTCAGCGAGCATCTTCTTACCCTTGGCGATCGCCTCGTCGATAGTGCCCACGTTGAGGAACGCCTGCTCCGGATACTCATCCATCTCCCCGCTAAGAATCATCTTGAATCCGCGGATAGTCTCGCTAAGCGGCACCATCACACCGGGAAGACCGGTAAACTGCTCCGCTACGAAGAACGGCTGAGACAGGAAGCGCTGAGCGCGACGTGCGCGAGCCACCACAAGCTTATCTTCATCTGAAAGCTCGTCCACACCGAGAATTGCGATAATATCCTGAAGCTCGTTATATTTCTGAAGCAACTGTTTCACCCCCTGAGCCGTCTGATAATGCTCCTCGCCGATGATGTGCGGGTCAAGGATTCGCGACGTAGACTCAAGCGGGTCAACGGCGGGATAGATACCAAGCTCGGCAATCTTACGGCTAAGCACCGTCGTAGCGTCAAGGAAGCTGAAAGTGGTTGCCGGAGCCGGGTCTGTCAAGTCGTCGGCAGGCACATAAATCGCCTGAACCGAAGTGATTGAACCCTGCTTCGTCGAAGTGATTCGCTCCTGCAATGCGCCCATTTCCGAGGCAAGAGTAGGCTGATAACCCACTGCCGAAGGCATACGTCCCAAAAGTGCCGACACCTCTGATCCTGCCTGAGTGAAACGGAATATATTGTCAATAAAGAGAAGAATCTCCTTGCCGCCGCCATCCTGGTCACGGAATTGCTCTGCTACGGTAAGACCCGAAAGAGCCACGCGAAGACGCGCGCCCGGCGGTTCATTCATCTGTCCGAACACGAGAGTCGCCTGAGAATTGGCAACCTCACCCATGTCAACATCGGCAAGATTCCATTCGCCCTTCTCCATTCCTTCACGGAACTTGTCGCCATACTTCATGACGCCGCTCTCGATCATTTCGCGAAGAAGGTCGTTACCCTCGCGGGTACGCTCTCCCACACCGGTAAACACCGAGAATCCGTTATGTCCCTTGGCGATATTGTTGATAAGCTCCATGATAAGCACGGTCTTGCCCACACCGGCGCCGCCGAACAAACCGATCTTACCACCCTTGCTATAAGGTTCCAGCAAGTCGATCACCTTGATTCCCGTGAAAAGAATCTCGGTTCCGATTGTCAAATCGTCAAATGCCGGAGCCGGCTGATGGATTGAGCGCAAATTATCACGATTAAGTTCAGGCAAGTGGTCAATAGCGTCACCGATCACATTCAGAAGGCGACCCTTAACCTGCTCGCCGGTCGGAACTGCGATAGGGCGTCCGAGGTTTTCAACCTGAAGACCGCGGCGGATACCATCGGTACTTTCCATTGCCACACAGCGAACTGTGTCTTCACCGATATGCTGCTCCACCTCAAGAATTAGTTCCTGACCGTCAGGACGGTCAACTTTAAGAGCCGTGTAAATAGGCGGGATCACGTTATCCTTGCCTTCGAAAGTCACGTCGACTACCGGTCCGATGACCTGACTCACTTTTCCGAATTTATCGCTCATCTTGTCGAGAATCTGATATTAGAATTTATTTAATTGGAGGTGCTTTTAGAAATGCAATCCGTAGCAGATCACGATCACCATAAGCACAAGGTTGGCTAAATTTATAGGAAGAAGATACTTCCATTCAAGGCTAAGCAACTGGTCGATGCGAAGACGCGGGAACGTCCATTTGAACCAGATGATCACAAACGACAGAACCACCGCCTTAGCGATAAACCATATCAGCGACGGAATATAATCCATCACATGGTTAAATGCGTCCCAGCCGGGAATATGAAGAGGCATCCATCCTCCGAAGAATAGAAGCGACGCCACTCCGGCAACGATAAACAGGTTCAGGTATTCGGCAAGATAAAAGAAACCGAAGTGGATACCTGAATACTCGGTATGATAACCTGCGGTAAGCTCGCTTTCTGCCTCAGGCAAGTCAAACGGACCGCGGTTAGTCTCGGCAGTACCCGCTATAATATAAATGATAAATGCGATAATAGCAGGTATATGACCGGCGAAAATAAACCAAACGTCCTTCTGAGCCATGCAGATATCGGTGATCGACATCGAGCCGGCAAACGCCACCATCGTGATGACCGAAAGACCGATCGAAAGCTCATAGCTTATCATCTGAGCGCCCGAACGCAACGCTCCGATCAACGTAAACTTATTGTTACTTGACCATCCGGCAAGAAGAATACCAAGAACCCCTATCGAAGAAACCGCCACAAGGAAGAATATGCCGATGTTGAAGTCTATCACCTGAAGACCGTTGCCCCACGGAAGAACCGCAAAACAAAGCATCGACGCTATAATAACGAGATAAGGCGCAAGCGCAAACAGGAACTTGTCGATGTGGTTAAGCGAAATAAGCTCCTTTATAAGAATCTTGAACATGTCCGCCACACTCTGGAAGATTCCGGCGGGACCCACACGGTTAGGTCCGAGACGGCACTGGAACGCCGCGCACACCTTACGCTCAAAATAAATGTAGAACAATGCTAAAAGAGCATAAGCCAACAAGAGCACCACTCCTATCAGCACACACTCTATCACCACTGAAACCCAGGGTGCGCAAAAACCGTTAAGCCATTGATTGAGCCAGTCGGCTCCTTTTGATAAATCGTACATATCGGTTTACTGGTTGTTATCTGTCAATATCAGGCACAACATAGTCAAGCGTGCCTCCAATAGTTATCAAATCGGCAATCTTGCTGCCGCGGGTGATATGATCCACCACGCCGGCAAGATTCATACAAGGCGAGTTATATTTGATGCGCCAGGGAGTGTTGCCTCCGCGGCTCTCGATATAAACCCCAAACGCTCCGCGGCTCGCCTCAACCTGCTGGAACCAATGCCCCTCAGGCAGCTTTATCACCTTAGGAACCTTGGCACAGATGTCGCCTTCGGGAATCTTGTCAATGAGCTGCTCGATAATGCGGCACGACTGCTTGATCTCCTCGACACGCGCCACGAAACGCGCCATGCAATCGCCCTCCTCAAGCATCACCTCGTCAAATTCAAGCTCACTATAAATGCTGTAAGGAGTAGTCTTGCGAACGTCGCAAGCCCAGCCCGAA
>JAAVEB010000007.1 GCA_014801525.1 Bacteroides sp. | reverse complement strand
GAATCAATTGATTCTCCGCTGAGAATGCGGCTGACTATATTCAGCCGTTCTTCATAATTATGGTGTCTATACATAATGCACCCCAAAAGTTTTGAGTCTAACTTTTGGGGTGCAGTTCATGATTAGTGAGGGATTTTTTGTAATTTTGCCGTATGACCGAAATGATTGACAACACTCTTCCTGTGCCGATAAAAATCGTTCGCACACTTGACAACTGCTATCCCGGCAGCCGAGCTGTGCTGGACAGCATAACGGAAACTCTGAATCCCCGGCTACGCACGGAATTGCAACCGCAACTCTACGGCAACGACACGTTGCGGCAAATCGAGATTAATACGGCGATGAGTTTTTACGACGATTTTCATTGCAAGACAAATTACATAATTGCGGATGAATCGCTAAGACTCCGACGGGATGATTATTATGACACACTGCTGACAATGTTTACTGAAGATGAGATTGATCGGGAGGGGCTGTTTCTGCGTCCCCGTTTTCAGGTTGGACCGTTGAGCAAGCACACGGGACTGGTCTTTGTTACCATCGTGTTTGAAAAGGCGTTCAGTTTCTTGCCGGAAAAGGAACAGAAACGGAAAATGAGCGAATATTTCTTGACTGCCGTCAGCAGAATTGCCATGCGAAAAAAGAAACTCAACTATGACTTCCCCCGTTTGATAGCGGACTTTAAGCGAGTACTGGATTGGTGGATAAGCATTTGAATGAGGATAAAATGCCAGCCGACATCCGGAAGTCTTTGTCCGGAAAACGCCCTTGGTTCTAACTCTTGACGTTGCCCTAACCATCATCGGCTTGCCATATTCAGGATTTTTATTATATTTGTATTATAATACGATTAGCACAGCTTATTATGTTCAACTTAATCTTTTCAATTATTGCAAAGTTGGTCTGTTTGTTATTTATGATTGCCATTGTTTTTATGGTAGTCGGCTTTTTTCGTATTATGTTTAATGGTCGTGGTAACGATTCGTCTAATAACCTCGGGGACTCATCAATGTGGGGTTAACTCTTGCCGTCAGCAAACATCGATGCGATCAGCTCTGCTCAGTTTCGGTTTTTCCACCGCTCCAGCCACATAGCTTCGCAATAAAGCTGTGCCCATTCCTCTTCCGGCTCAATCTTATCAATATCGCCGTGCAGGTTGGCACTGAAAGCCTGTAAGGATTTGAGCAAATTTTGATTGTTTCAGCGTTTTTTGTTGATTAGCGGCTTGTTTATCCGCGTTGGGTGAGGTCTACCCCATTTCTGTTCCCATTCGTCGATGGCTTTTTCTCGCTCTGCTTTTGCATACGCTTCCGATGGCGTAAGGCGTTTTTCTCTGTTGGTGTTGGTGCTGGCATCGGTATTAGTATCGGTGTTGGAATTGTCAAACAACCGCCCTAAACCAACGCACCAGAATAGACCGTAAATAATAACGCCTATAACCATACCTATTGTGCGGAGAATATAAGGACCTATCCACCGGAGAAGAAAGTAGGCGGAAATAACGATTGCGGACGAACAAAACAACATAGTTAGGAAATTGGGGACAGTTCCGAGAACTATGATGAAGATTAACACGAGCCAAACTATAATTCCGATAGGCATAATTATAAGCGTTTAGTGTGTAAAGTTAACAAATATTTCTTTTCGAGCTGCCGATAGACGTTAAATTAACGTTAGTGGGCTTATTTTATTCCGAGACTATCATACATTTTCTTAAAACAAACGGGAGAGATTGGACACTCATGCTGCGAGATGGTGCCGGAGCAATAGCCGATGAGGAATGGAACAGAATTTGGACGTGCAGGGACGTACTATAAAAATAAAAGCGGCTCCTGATTTAGGAACAGCTTTCAAACTTACATAGCGATTAGCACGGCACAACGTCAACAGAGACCTTTATCATGTCCATGCTTCAGGATTGCCTCACAAATGAATTCTGTTATACTGTCTACTTTTTGTAGCACTTCATGTACGTTAGCCGGAGCATTGAATCCATAGCGTTTCACGGTAGATTTTTTTCGTCCCGCCCCGGGGCGGCGACCACCTCTTTTCTTTTCGATTTCCATAATTTGCCTAAACTGATAGCAAAACAATTTTATAATAACGGGGCTCACACATCCCCTATTTTTTTTTACAAATCTACAATAAAAATTCAGCTTTCGCATTATAAGTTGTCATGTTTTTGTTAGTTTTATATAAAAATTATGATTTTATGCTAACAAAATAAGCGCTTTTCTTATTTTATAAAGATATGATTTGTAGGTAATCAATTAAATTAAAAGCATGGATCCTATAACAGAATCCATGCTTTTATTCATGCTTATAAGTATTTTTGGAGAATGCTTAACTATGCTTTTCTCCTTAACCGGGCTTTTTAATCTATCAGACCGCGATTACGCAACAGGGCGTCGGCTGAAGGCTGCTTTCCGCGGAACTTAACGTAGAGTTCCATCGGGTCTTCGCTACCACCCATTTCAAGAATGTTTTCTTTGAATGACTTGGCAGTCTCAGGATCGAAGATACCTTTTTCCTTGAACAGTTCAAAACCGTCAGTATCGAGCACTTCTGCCCAAAGATAGGTATAATAACCTGAAGCATATCCGTCACTTCCGAAAATGTGCTTGAAGTAAGGACTGCGATAACGATAAGTGAGCTCCTTAGGCATGCCGAGCTTATCGGCAACAGCCTTTTCAAAGCCTTCAACATCGATATTGTCAGTGTCCATCAGCTTACCCCATTCAAGGTCAAGGAGCGCGGCTCCGGCAAGTTCGGTAGTGCGGAAGCCCTGATTATGCTTAGAAGAGCGGTTGAGTTTCTCAATCAATTCGTCGGGGATAGTCTCGCCGGTTTCTGAATTGTGAGCATAAGATTTCAACAACTCAGGTTCAAACGCCCAGTGCTCATGAATCTGCGATGGGAGTTCAACAAAGTCACGGTCAACATTGGTTCCTGCCTGGCTCTTATACTTGGCGCGTGAAAGCATGCCGTGAAGTCCGTGTCCAAATTCATGGAACATTGTTTCAACTTCATCAATCGACAAAAGACAAGGGCTGTCGGCCGTTGGATGGGTGAAGTTGCAGACATTGAATATCACAGGACGCTCAATCTTGATATCGCCACCTTTTTCGGCATCGAGATTCTCAACAACTCCCGAGCCCTTAAATTCGCTCATCCATGCGCCTTGACGCTTTGACGGACGGCTGTAATAGTCGGTCATGAAGACCGCTACGTGATTGCCCTCGGCATCCTTAACCTCATAGACGTTTACTTCAGGATCATACTTGGGAGCATCGGGCATCTCGGTGAATGTCACGCCATAAAGGCGGTTTGCCATCTCAAATATACCCTTGCGCACGCTGTCGACGTGGAAATAACGGCTCACTTCGTCGGGGTTGATGTCATATTTCGCCTTGCGCACTTTCTCGTTATAATAATAGTAGTCCCAGGGAGCAATTTCAAATGTGTTGCCCTCAGAGTTGCTCAAAGCCTGCATCTCGGCAACTTCTTCGCCCACTCTCTTGACCGCAGGTTTCCATATTTGCATCAACAGATTCTCGGCATTAGCCACGTTCTTTGCCATAACGGCATCAGTCATGTAAGCGGCATAATTCTCAAAACCGAGCAGACGGGCTTTTTTCGCGCGTTCCTTAATAATGTCGGCAATAACCGGATAGTTATTGTATTCGCCCGATGACGCAAGCGAAGTATAACCCTTATACATCATCTCGCGTATGTCGCGATTATCAGCATAGGTCAACACCGGCAGGCGGCTGGGAGCATGGAGAGTGAACACCCATTGTCCNTTGCGTCCGCTATTGGCAGCTGTTTCTGCGGCAAGAGCGACACAAGTTGCGGGAATACCGCTCAACTGAGTTGAATCGGTAACGACAATTTCAAAAGCATTGGTAGCCGAAAGCAGGTTCTTGTTAAACTTGAGATAGAGGTCAGAGAGGTTGGCATTGACTTTCTTCAACTCCTCCTTAGCGGCATCGTCAAGNAGCGCGCCGTTACGCACAAAGCCTTTATAGCTCTTCTCTACAAGAAGACGCTGAGCGGTGGTGTAGTCCACGCTGTCGCGATTGTCATAAAGATATTTAATTCGCTCAAACAATTTAGGATTCATCGANATCTCATCACTGTGCACGGAAAGCAGCGAATAGAACTCGCTNCCTATTTCCTGCATTTCAGGACTTGAATTAGATTCGTCAAGATTAGAGAACACAGCCACTGTGCGATCGAGAATGGGGCTGCTCTCCTCAAGAGCGAGAATCGTGTTCTCGAAGGTAGGAGTNTCAGGATTGTTCACGATAGCCTCAACNTTGGCTTTCTGCTCTTCAATACCTGCTTTCAACGCAGGGAGATAGTCCTCATATTCAATCTGGTCGAAGGGAGGAATCTCGAAAGGAGTGGTATACTCCTCCAAAAACGGGTTTTTGTGTTCTTGTGACATCTTACAAGAATAAAACGCCGACCCGCAGACTAAAGCTGCGGCGGCAACGGTTAACGGTAATTTTAATTTCGCCATATAATTAATGATTGGAAATAATATACTATANAATATAATGTTGCGGTTATTCTCTCGCCGGAGCCGTTCGCACAAATGTCGCCACCAGCGGATAGTGGTCGGAACTTTTCAGGTCTCCCCTCTCCACTGATATAGCCTTCAGGTCTCCGCGATAAAATATATGATCAATTCTGAAATAAAAACGATTGTCATTGTAAGTGATCATCGGTCCGAACGANGATGAAGCATAGGCATCCTTTAACCCGGCTCGCAGCATACTCCTGTAAGCGAAACTCCCGGGAACATCATTAAAATCGCCCAACAGAATCACGTCGCCCGACACTNCCTGAAGAAACTCGGAAATGCTGTCGACCTGCTCCGCCCTCAACTTGAACGCGTCAAGAAGTTTCGGAATGATATCGTGCTTGGCGCGGCTAAGCTCGCTGCGTGTAGGTTTCGACTCCTTATCAGTCAGTTCGCGATANAGAGCCTTGTCATCGGGAGTGAGTCCAAGCGATTGCAGATGACAGTTTACTATCGTAACGTCGGAACCGTCGACATCGACNCGATAAGCNGTATATTGCCCTGTTCCCCATTCTTTGGAATGAGGCACCGGGAGCTTCTCGACAGGATAGCGTGACAATATCAGCTCGCCGGCAAGGNCAGGAGTGTCTATATAATATTGATAGATCGACTTCAGTGAATCCTGCTGAGATTTGTTGCAACAGGCTCCGCGCCCCAATAAAGAATAGGCTTCCTGAAGACATACTATATCGGGAGCTTGCGACAATATATAACTGACGGTGCGGTTNCCCCATTCGGGATTCACACCTTGATGGTCGACAAAGTTAAACACATTATAGGACATCACGGTGAATTCAGTTTTTTTCTCATCTTCCGTGACTGACACATCCATAAAATGGAGCGGGAAATTGGCGGTTATCGGCGTCCAGCAAACCAAAATGGAGAGAATCGAAAGCCATAACAATCGGGTTCTCGACACAAAAATATTCACTACGAGAATCACAACCGAAAGCAGGGCAAAGAATGGGAAAGTCATATTGATGACCTGTCCGATGGGGAATTTTTCAGGATTGACACCTCCTATATATGCCGAAACAATCAACCCCGCGGAAAAAATAACATTTCCCGGAAGCCACAACAACATGAAAAGTCTTTTTAACGCTCTCATGATTTCCTCACTTTATACGTCGGCTGACATCAAACAATCTACTCTTCTCCTCTCTCGTGAGCGAACCGTAGCCCGATTTCCTGACCTTATCAAGAATTTCATCAAGATCAGCCTCGTTACTTCTTGCAGAAAAAGATGAAGCCGCCGCATTGGAGCGTNGGGAAGCATGAAACNCGCCATGCCACAAATTAANCATGCGGTCAATCACNAAACAATAGGGNCGCGTGATATCCACGCCATGTTTAAGCGCCATCGCGTAACACAGCCCTACGATGGCTCCACCTATGTGTGCCACGTGTCCGCCTGTATTACTTCCTCCAATACTCACGAAATCAATTATGATAGTGACAATTGCCACCCATTTGAGCGAAATCTCGCCCAACAACAGCAGATTCATCTTAAAATCGGGATGACATACCGCTGTCGCCACCACAATGGCAAGAACCGATGCCGAAGAACCAATGATAAGCCCCCTCATGCCCATCATCGAATAGAACAGCATGAACAGCAATCCGCCTCCTATGCCTCCGTAAAGATACAACGCAAGCATGCGCTTGGAACTGTCGGCAAAAAGGAATATCTCGCCAAACCAATATAACCACAGCATATTAAACAGCAGATGAAGAAAATCATACTGCGAAAACATATAGGTGATAATAGTCCACGGAACAAGAATGAAATCGCCAAAATCAGAGGGCAATTCCACAAATTCCAAAATGCNGNCGGCGCCGATAGAGGTGAANCCAAATATAAATGCAAGCAAATGCAGCAATAGAAAAATCGCCACATTCACAAACACGAGCCTGACAAGCATCGAGCCCGTGNGCCATTTCAAGCGCAGCTCTTTAATAAAATCCATTGCGACCTATGATATTCTTGCGCTTCCAATAAAGAAGAATGAGGAATCCAAATATCATACCTCCGAGATGAGCGAAATGCGCCACTCCGTCATTAGCCGATCCCATACCCAATGCAAGCTCGATGGCGCCATAACCGATGACCATCCATTTNGCCTTGATGGGGATAGGCACAAACATGAGGTAAAGGGGACGGTCAGGGAAAATCATTCCGAATGCCAACAGCACCCCATAGATAGCTCCCGACGCGCCGATAGTGACAAGCATATTCTCGACCGCTTCTCTCAACTGAGCGAGCTGAAGCGGCGAAATGGACGCATTTATATCAGCCATGCTCATATTGTTGGCATGAGCTATCTGAGCAAGATACATTTCCGCATTCTTATTGACGAAAGAGTCGATCATCAGCGCCCACACTCCTTCCTGGACGAGAGCGGCGCCAATGCCGCATGACAGATAATAGAACAGGAATCTTTTGCTCCCCAAAACACGTTCAAGCGTGATGCCAAACATGAATAGCGTAAACATATTAAAAAATATGTGAGCGATTCCCTGGGTAGAGTGCATGAACATATAGGAAATAATTTGGGCGATGTTAAAATCGGAAGCTCCAAAATAATGAAGCCCGCCGTAGTTGATCATCGCATCGCCAAATTTATTGGAGAATACAAACATCGCTACCCAGACGATAAAATTGATGATAATCAGATTTTTCGTCACTGGAGGCATCGATCTAAAAAAAGAACCACCGTTTCCTATCATCTTTATTTATATTACAATTCGTTTACTTTATGATGCAAAATTACGCAAAATATCTCGTTATTTCATNAAAAATGCCCCGGATGGCGATATATTACAGATTTTTTTTCATTTTTTCACCCAAAATAGCTGATTTATCAAAATTTACATTTATATTTGTGCCGGAATATCATAATTTTAACATCAAATTTCATTATCATGAACAAGACAGAATTGGTCAATGCGATTGCTGAAAAGGCAAACTTGACTAAAGTTGACGCTAAAAACGCGCTTGACGCTTGTGTTTCCGCAATAGCAGAAGCTCTTGAAAAAGATGACAAGGTGGCATTGCTCGGTTTTGGCACATTTAGCGTTGCTGAAAAGGGAGCCCGCACAGGTATCAATCCCCGCACAAAAGAAACGATAAACATTCCGGCACGCAAAGTNGTTAAATTCAAGCCGGGTGTAGAACTTGCCAATAAGGTAAACTAATCCAATCGATTTAATTATGACCGCGAAGCCATCACAGGCATTGCGGTTATTTTATTTATTAGAGTCTAACTTTTATACAAATATTTATATTATGAGAATCAAAGGAATTATTTTGGCAGCAATTATGGTAGTTGCCATGGTTGTGCCCGCTTCTGCTCAATTTCGTTTCGGTCCTAAAGTTGGTATGACCGTCAGCGAGCTTCACTTCAACGAAAGCACCTTCAACACCGGAAATCGCACCGGCTTCACCGGCGGTTTGATGGCTGAATTCACTGTGCCCATCATCGGCATCGGTTTTGANGCGTCAGCAATGTACGCTCGCCACAGTTCAAAAGGTTTCAACCGNGACTACGTTACAGTTCCCGTGAACCTTAAATACAAATTCGGATTGCCGGTTGTTGGAAAAATAATCACTCCGTTCCTCACCACCGGTCCCGGCTTCTCATTCTTGGTCAACGACCTTAAAGGCGCAAAGAATGTGAACATCGACTGGAACTTCGGTCTTGGCGTAACCCTTATAAACCATGTGCAGATCGCTGCAAGCTACGGATTCGGCATCTCTAAGGCTGCTAAACTTGCCGGCGTGGACAGCGCAAAAGCTATCGAAGGAAAAGATCGCTGCTGGACTATCACCGCAGCCTATCTCTTCTAATCCTATCCTGATTTAGAATACCTTTAATGCAGGGTGATTGGCTTGAGCCATTCANNCTGCATTTTCATTAAGCGACGCATGTCCTCAACCGAAACATCATTTTTTTNNTCAAAAAATTGACATTGCCGAAAACCTTTTTCAATCGACGAGCGTTATAAGAATACATAGCAAAATTACTTTTTCCATTGCAAGAAATGTGATAATGATTGGTTTATAAAGCATTGAGGCTGTCGTGATGACAGCCTTTTGTTATATTAATACAATATAATAATTTTCATAAACTCGTAATATATGACACAAACTGACACAATTTATTTCGCCGGAGGATGTTTCTGGGGCACTGAGCACTTTATGAAACAGATAAACGGAGTTATCGAAACTCAAGTCGGATATGCCAATAGCATCGTCCCTCACCCATCCTATAAAGAGGTATGCACCGGGAATACCGGAGCCGCTGAAACCGTGAAAGTGGTATATGACCCGGCAATGGTGGAACTTGGATNTCTCATTGACCTGTATTTTATGNCCATTGATCCGTTGTCAATAAACCGACAGGGAAATGATATCGGAACNCAATATCGCACCGGTATATTTTATGAATCTGACAAAGACCGNCCAATAATTGAGCGGAAAATCGAGGAATTGNCGGCACGCTACGAGCAACCGATAGCTGTCGAAGTAAAACGCATCGAGAACTTTTATCCCGCCGAGGAATATCATCAGGATTATCTGGACAAGAACCCTCATGGATACTGCCACATCGATCCTCGGCTTTTTGACCTTGCNCGCAAAGCGTCGTCGCCTGTGAAACAACAATGGAGGAAAGCTTCCGATAAGGATTTGCAGCAGCGTCTCACTCCCCTGCAATATGCCGTCACTCAACACTCCTATACCGAACCGCCGTTCAACAACGAGTATTGGGATAATCACAGAAAAGGAATATATGTGGACATTACCACCGGTGAACCGCTTTTCTCCTCTGCAGACAAGTTTGATTCAGGATGCGGATGGCCGAGTTTCAGCCGTCCCCTCCCATTGGCTGAAATTTCGGAAGAAGATGATTACAGCCACGGAATGACACGCACGGAGGCACGCAGCAAAAACGGCAATTCTCACCTCGGGCATGTTTTCAATGACGGACCTCAGGAACTTGGCGGCTTGCGTTATTGCATAAACAGCGCGGCGTTAAAATTTATCCCGCTCGAAGATATGACTGCGGCAGGATATGACGATTATAAAAAATATGTGATTTAAAATCAATGACCCGAATCCGCTTACCGACGGATTCGGGTCATTATATTATTGATAAAGAAAAAACGTCATTTCAGATTCTCCCTCACGCGCTCAAGATATCGCTGCATAGCTTCGACATCGCGATTGTCCACAATCTGCTGAAGTTCGGCAAGCTTCGCCTGGATTTTTTCAAGCTGACC
This sequence comes from Bacteroides sp., assembly GCA_014801525.1. Taxonomy (GTDB): domain Bacteria; phylum Bacteroidota; class Bacteroidia; order Bacteroidales; family Muribaculaceae; genus Muribaculum. The sequence goes on along the minus strand of JAAVEB010000007.1, from coordinate 4,563 downwards.
TGAGGTGTTGGGGTTAAACAAAATCTCGCTCAACAAATAATCATCCTCGCTCATGAGTCCGTCAGCAATAAGTTTATGCCGCTTGAAGGTTGTTCCGGGAGCATCCTGATGCTTCATGCATGAAGCAAAAACGAGCGTCGACGCAAAAGGAACCGACAGCGAGTAGGCAATCGTTTCGTCATGCTCGTTGAACGTGTATTCCTCGATGTGAAGATTAAGCATTGAATACAAATCCTTGAAGAACACTTTTCCAAGATGATCCCCCTCCTTGATTATAATCGCATTCTCATTGCTGAGATTGCTAAGTGACGCAAACGTGGGTCCAAACATCGGATGGGTGGATACGAATGGGCGGCCACACTCGGCATAAAACTCAGGGAGCCCGGTCTTTACCGATGCGATATCACTCAGTATGCAACGCTCTGAAACGTGCGGCAGAATTTCACGGAACGCCGGCAAGGTATATTTAACCGTCACAGCGTTTATAACCATGTCGGGGTTAAATTCATCCACCTCGTCAAGCGACTGGAAACGACGGCACATATAAGTGAACAGCAGCCGTTCAGGATTAGTGTCATATATCGCCACATCATGATTCCGGCAAAGCAAATCGGCAAAAAATGAGCCCATTTTGCCCGCTCCGATAATTAATATCTTCATGTATCGGGAAAATTTAGCGTTTACGGTCGTTCAAAACCTCGATCTGCTGGCGAACTGACTCTTCATGAATTGCCGACAATACCGTGCGCATAAAATCTCCGCTCATCCCCATCTCCTCGGCGAGAGCCGCGCGCGATTGCATAATCTCGTCATGGCGCCCAATCTGAAGCACGGGCATGCGGTGCTCCTTCTTGTATTGTCCGATTTCGCGCGACACACGCATACGCTTGTTCAACACCTCCAAAAGCTCGTTGTCAAGCTCGTCAATCTGCTGGCGCAGCAAGTTCAGGCTCTCCGTCGACATAACTGAATCACGCAAAACTAATGTGTTCAAAATAAAATTAAGCACCTCGGGAGTCACCTGCTGAGCCTTATCGCTCCATGCGCAATCGGGATCGCAATGGCTCTCTATGATAAGTCCGTCAAATCCCATGTCAAGCGCCTGCTGCGAAAGCGGAGCCACAAGCTCGCGTTTGCCGCCTATATGGCTTGGATCGCAAATGAGCGGAAGATTAGGATAGCGGCGGCGAAGTTCGATAGGTATGTGCCACTGGGGAAGATTGCGGTAAAGATGCTTGCCATAGGAGCTGAATCCGCGGTGAATGGCGCCAAGACGTTTTATGCCGGCGTTATATAGACGCTGCAACGCTCCAATCCACAACTCAAGGTCAGGATTCACGGGATTTTTAACAAGCACCGGGATATCGACGCCGGCATCCTGAATGGCGTCGGCAATCTCCTGCATCGCAAAGGGATTTGCCGAAGTGCGAGCGCCGATCCACAGAATGTCTACTCCGGCATTTATCGCCTCGTTCACATGCTGTCGGGTGGCAACCTCGGTCGAGGTCATCATTCCGGTTTCTTCCTTGACTCGCTTGAGCCACTGCAATCCCTCGGAACCTACACCCTCAAACCCTCCGGGTTTTGTGCGCGGTTTCCATATACCGGCTCTGAATATTTTTACTCCGTTCTTGGCGAGCTCATGGGCAGCGGCGAGCACCTGTTCTTCTGTTTCGGCGCTACATGGCCCTGCTATTATAATCGGATGGCTCTTTTCAAGCCCATCACTAAAAAGCGGTTTTAAATCAGTCATTTTATATATGTTTTTTATTTATTATTCATTCCTTTTATTCGCTCAAGAGCTTTGAGCATATTCTCCTCAGTGGCGCAAAGTGAAACCCTCACATAGCGGTCGCCGTTTGACCCGAAAATAAATCCTGGCGTGATGAAGACTCTTGCATCGTAGAGCACTTTATCGGCAAGCGCTTCGCTCGATGGAATATCATCGGGTATGCGTCCCCAAAGGAACAATCCTCTCTGATTAGGATCAAACCGGCAATCGAGCGCATCCATAATCTGCTCGGCGACCTTACGCCTTGAAGCGTAAACGGCATTCACTTCATCATACCACTCCTTTCCTAACTCATACCCCTTGACGGCAGCAAGCATCATGGGTTTGAATTGTCCCGAATCAATGTTGGACTTCACTTTCAGAATCCAGTTGATGAAAACAGGATTGGACGCAAGCATAGCCATTCGCCAACCTGCCATATTGTGGGATTTGCTCATTGAATTCATCTCAACGACTATATCTTTAGCACCGTCAACTTGCAAAATACTCATCGGCTTGTCGTTGAGGATGAAGCTATAAGGATTATCGTGGGCAATTACTATATTGTGTCGCTTTCCGAAATCCACTATCTTTTCAAAAAGCTCCATTGTGGCGGGCGCGCCGGTTGGCATGTGAGGATAGTTGACCCACATCAATTTGATTCGGTCAAGCGGCAATTTCTCAAGCGCATCAAAGTCAGGCATCCACGAATTTTCCTCAGTAAGGTCATAGGTGAATATTTCAGCCTGGGCAAGCTTACTGACCGAAGAATAGGTAGGATAGCCGGGATTGGGCACCAACACTCCGTCGCCGGGATTCAAAAATGCGAGCGACACATGAAGAATGCCCTCCTTTGAACCGATGAGGGGCTGAATCTCATTATCAGGATTCAAATCGACTCCATACCATCTCTTATACCATGCCGCCATCGCGCGGCGAAGTTCAGGAAGCCCCACATAAGGCTGGTAGCTGTGATTGCCGGGTTTTGTCGCCTCAACGGCAAGCGTGCTTATCACCTCAGGATGGGGCGGACGGTCGGGACCTCCGATTCCGAGCGATATTATATCGGCTCCCTCGGCATTGAGCTTCGCCACCTCTTTCAGCTTTTTCGAAAAGTAATATTCCTGAATCTCCTGCACTCTGTCGGCAGGAACAATAGACGGGTCAATCATATCATATTTCATTTTTGCATTCAACATATTCCCCCAACACGCGCAAATCGTTGATAAGAGGACGCACGGCATCTATAGCCTGACGATAGCGGGCAAGACTGTCAAACGTCACGTCGACATAAAAGCGATATTCCCACTCTCTGCCTATGATGGGCATTGATTGGATTTTGGATAGGTTTATGTCATAGAATGTAAGGATTGTAAGCACCTTCGACAAGGCGCCCTTGGTGTGGGGAAGCGTAAACACTATCGACGCTTTATCAATAACCGATTCTTTGGGAGCCATCTCATTGGCAATCAACGGATCGGCAATAATAAGAAATCTTGTGAAATTGCGCTTGTTTGTTTCAATCTCACGCTCAAGAATGTTCAGTCCATACAACCCTGCCGCATACTCGCCGCAAATGGCGGCATGACCTGAAAGATGGCGTTCGGCGATCTCCTTGGCGCTCCCCGCCGTGTCAAACTTCTCTATCATCTTCAAATTAGGATGACGGTGAAGGAACTGCTCACACTGCCTGAGTGCCATCGGATGGGAATTGACCTCCGTCAAGTCATCGATCGACTCCCCCGGGAGAGCCGCAAGAGTGTGGGAAATGCGCATCTTGGACTCCCCGACGATGCGAAGATTGCTCTTGCGTAGCAATTCATGATTTTGCAACAGCGATCCCGCTATCGTATTCTCAATAGCAAGAATCCCTATCAATGACGCGTCATTCTCAAGGATTTCAAACATCTCCTCAAATGAGTCGCATGGCAAAGTCGTTATATCCTCGCCGTCAAAATACATTCGTGCCGCCGCATCATGATAACATCCTGCAACACCTTGAATTGTCACTCGCTTATTTTGCATCGCTCTATTCTTTTCATTAATATTAAAGTCCCGAACCTCAGTAGGAGCGGGACTTTAACTATGTCGTTTTACATTCATTTTTGATTCACACGCATATCAGCACCCGCTTCAATTTCTTGCGAAATAAAAGTAAGAGTAATAATATGCATAAAATCGAGTCATACTGTCTTGTCTTAAATTTTATGCAAAAATAAAGCAAATCTTTCAACCATGCAACAAAAAATAGCAATTTCTATCTTTTTTATTTCATTTTATTCCATGCAAGTTTTCAATCCCTACAAATTCCCAACAAAACTCCACCCGCTCGACTCATTAGGTGCCGTTCCTTCGCCAAACAGCCTCGCCACTCCCCTCTTTCACCCTTCCCATTCTACGACCCACAACTTCCACCAATTTCACACCCAATAAATTTCAATCCGCAATCTACTAATAATCAACCAAGAGCGACCAACATTGCCCTTCTCGCAAAAGAACTCAATCAAAAATAATTAAGAAATCGCTTGCACAAACCAAAATAAACACTTAACTTTGCACCACTTTTAGGTCCCATAGCTCAGTTGGTTAGAGCACCTGACTCATAATCAGGGAGTCCTTGGTTCAAGCCCTAGTGGGACCACTTAAACATCATTCAAAAGAAGCCAAAGCCTTGATAATCAATATTATCGAGGCTTTGTCGCGTTTAAGGGGTTTATATATCGGAGAAGAATGATGAAGGATGTGGGTGTGCCATCCGTGGCCGACCCCTCCGTGGGGCTTCTCCTCGGCTG
>JAAVEB010000006.1 GCA_014801525.1 Bacteroides sp. | reverse complement strand
CCATCCAAATATTTCCACGGAAAAATTTCAGAGCGAAAATCGCCCGAATGACGCAAAACTATGTTGTACAACATGTTTCACGGATTTTTACGGAAAATATTTAACATACGTTCACATTTAGCCGCTCCCCGCCAGACCTCCGCAGCCGCCCCCGACGGAAAGCGCCCTCCCCGAAATCGACAACGGAAAGGGCGCATTTTAACATTCAATACGATGAGTTCAGTCAAAAAATCGACCGGTAGCCACGCATAAAATAATCGCGCTCCAGCTCCTTTTGACGCAAAACATCGTCATTCCATATAACAATATCTATATCTATAGGCACGATACCGGCTTTTTTTGCCGCCTCATCACGTCCACTCTGTCGCTCCCAATCCTTGGCAAAAGCGTTAACCTGTTCAAAATTCATGGAAGTTTCTCCGGCAATGACACAATTCAAGTAGAGATTATCGCCTCCACCCCACGGTTTAGTCTCATAGACCGGAGAACGACGCGACACATTTAACAACGAAGAAACCGCATCTATAGCCGCAGCCATCTGCTCATGACGGTCAACCGAATTGCTGCCAAGACTCATAACGAACCGGTTCATTGCTCCACTCCTTTCATTGACAACGATATGCGCTTCCGAGCATGGTCGACCTCGATCACACGCACCTTAACATGCTGATGAAGGCGCACCACATCAGAAGGATTTGACACATATTTATCAGCAAGCTGAGAGATGTGGACCAACCCGTGTTCATGGAGCCCTATATCTACAAAACATCCGAAAGCGGTGACATTATTAACAATGCCGTTCAAAACCATCCCTTCTTTGAGATCGTCGATAGAACGAATCGTATCGTCAAATTTCAATACTTTCACCGATTTGCGGGGATCGCGCCCCGGCTTCTCAAGTTCGCCGAGAATATCTTTAAAAGTCGGCAATCCCACCGACTCATTAATATAATGAGTAAAGTCTATATCGGCAAAACGCGACGGTTCCTTAACAAAATCAGCTACCGAACACCCGTTATCGGCAGCGATCATGCCAAGCAATTCATATCGCTCAGGATGCACCGCCGTATTATCAAGGATATTTTCACCGCCAGGAATACGCAAAAAACCTGCCGCCTGCTGAAAAGCTTTATCACCCATGCGCGGGACGGCATACAGTTCATGACGATTTTTGAAATTCCCGTGCTCTGCACGATAATTGACGATATTAGCCGCAAGCGCCGGACCGATACCCGACACATAGGACAAAAGCTCCTTTGAAGCAGTGTTCACATCAACGCCCACCGAGTTGACACAACTTTCAACGGTGTAATCGAGAGCCTCTTTCAATTTGGGCTGGTCAACATCGTGCTGATACTGCCCCACCCCAATCGATTTGGGATCAATCTTGACAAGCTCGGCAAGAGGGTCAATGAGACGACGCCCGATCGAAACAGCGCCACGGACAGTGACATCATAATCAGGAAACTCTTCGCGGGCAACTTTAGACGCCGAATATACGGAAGCGCCATTTTCATTGACCACAAAAATTTTCACCTCCTTGGGATAGCGTATAGAGCTAAGGAAATTTTCAGTTTCACGGCTTGCTGTGCCACTGCCGACGGCAATAGCATCGACACGGTATGCCTCAACAAGGCGACTAATTTTCGTCGCCGCCCCGCGAACATCGTTGCGCGGAGCATTGGGATAGATAACCTCAGTGTGGAGCAATCCCCCTCGCTCATCAAGGCACACGACCTTACAACCGGTTCGGAATCCGGGGTCAATCGCGAGAACCCGCTTGTGTCCAAGCGGCGGAGCAAGCAGCAATTGCCTTAGATTGTCAACAAACGTGGCAATAGCGGCATCATCGGCTTTTTCCTTTGCCGCGGAAATCATTTCAGTCTCAATCGACGGACGCATCAACCGGCGATAACCGTCTTTGACCGCAGCACGGAGAAAATCAGCAACTTTATCAGACGCCGATCGCTTTATCACCGTCGACGACAACCGTTCCATAATATCGTCATCATCGACAGCAACCGACATTTTAAGAAGCCCTTCGGAAGCAGCGCGCATAACCGCAAGCAACCGGTGGGAAGACACCGACCTGAGAGGAGAACTGAAATTAAAATAATTTTCATACTTAGCCGCATCAGCCTCCTTGCCCGACACAACACGCGAAGAAACGACAGCAGTGCGGCGGAAAGAAGCTCTCACAATCGAACGGCAGCGCTCGTTTTCACTGACCCACTCGGCTATTATATCAGAAGCGCCTGCCAAAGCCGCAGCCTCATCGGCAACATCACCTTTCACAAAACGCCCTGCGGCAGACATAGGGTCGGCGACATTTTGCGCCATCACAATCTTAGCCAACGGCTCCAATCCTCGCTCTATCGCAATCTGAGCGCGAGTGCGCCTCTTAGGGCGATAGGGCAAATATATATCCTCCAGCTCTACGCTGTCAAACGTGGATTCGATTCGTTGACGAAGCTCGGGTGTGAGACGCCCTTGCTCCTCTATGGTAGAAATAACAGTCAGTTTGCGTTTTTCAAGCGCGACAAGCGCGTCATAGCGCAACTTGATATCATGAATTTTCACTTCATCGAGACCGCCGGTAGCCTCCTTGCGGTAACGACTTATAAAAGGAATCGTCGCGCCATCTTCCAGCAATTTGATCGTATTGGCTACATTTCCATAAGCCAGCCCAAACTCTCCGGCTATAATTTTAGAGAAATCAGCGTTCATGAACCCGAAAATCTATTTTTAGTCATTAAGCGCCTTAAGCGTTATAAGCGTTATTTCAGGAGTCGCGCCTATTCTCGCCGGAATAGCCACCGTCCCGAGTCCGATATTCACATATATTTTATGGTTATCGCCTTTGTCGGAATAAAGACCGCCCCAAGTAGGGTAACGCCACTTCGACGGCGACCATCTGCCAATCTGCATCTGCATCGCATGAGTGTGGCCAGACAACGCCAAGTCAATATTCACCGAATCATTATCGGCTATCATATTAACCCAATGCATCGGATTGTGGGTCAAAAGAATCTTAAACACGCTATCAGACTGCTCAGGATAAGCCTTTTCCAGATCTCCATAAGTTTTAAAAGGAGGCTCGCCCCAGTTCTCAACCCCGATCAAGGCTATAGAATCACCGCCCGAGTAAAGATAGGCGGTTGAATTGTCCAGAAGACGCCAACCCATATTTTTCTGTAGCGTTCTCAGCAATTTGAGATTATCAGCCTTCTCTTCAGGGGATTTCCAAGTGCTGTAATCCCCATAATCATGATTCCCTAAAATAGAATACACGCCATCGGGCGCATGCAGACGACTCAGCGGCTCCACAAAAGGCAAAAGTTCGTCAGTGCGGCGATTGACAATATCGCCCGTAAACACTATCGCATCCGCGCCAAGTCCGTTCATCACGTCGACAACCTCGCTCACAAACGCAGTGTCGTTACCGTAAGTGCCTACGTGGAAATCAGAGAATTGCACAATCTTATATCCGTCAAATTCCTTTGGCAAATCGGCAAATTCGATTGTAACCTCCTTTATCTGATAGCTTATGCGGTTGACAACAGCCGCCCACCACATCACGACAAACACCACAACGGCAACAATCGTAGCAATAGGGTTGAAAACAGTCCATCTTCGACCATGCCACAGCCGCGGAATCAGCCCTATAAAGCTTATGATACAGTATAAATACTTCGGGATATAGACCGAAAAGTAGGCGTAAAGCATCCACATCACGCACAAAAGCGTGCCGTCACTTCCCGAACGCCGCGGCAAACTCACCGCCACGATAATAAAAATCAGCATCAAAAGAGAACTCCACGCGTAAGCCACTCCGCGCCATCTGCGACGCGACGAGTCCACTATCTGCCGCCATATATAACAGTCGACAAATACACCTATTAATATAAGTACTATTATAGCCAGTAACGGAAGTCTCATTTCGGATTCTTTTATTTATCCATAATTCTGCTACAGTAATCATGACAATGGTCACGAGCCTGCAATTTATTTCTAAGCGGATTAGCATACATGGTCAGCATCATCTGATAGAGATATTCCCTGTCATCCGATGTCAATTCAGGAACATCCACCTTGGTCAGTTGTTCCTGAATGTAGCGGTCAAACTCACGAGCCTCCTCAGCCGTATATTTCGAAGCGAACTCATCAGTTTTCAGCAACTGATCATAAGCCACATAATTAATCGGAAATATTTTATAGCCGGAGTGAATCTGGCAATCAATAATGTTGCACACCTCACGCGCCAACGAGCTCTTATCCATCTCCGGGTCAAGAGAAAGAATCGCATCCGACAGTTGACAACCAACAGTGAAATGAACCCTTCCCTTAGGACGGAGCAAGCCGGTTTCCATCGCAAAAAGGTCGTCACGCTGGGTTTTCTTAAACTCAGGGTCATTGCGCCTCAGCAGAAACTCGCGAGCTTTAAGATAATCATTTGGGTCATACTCATAAGAAATCGACACCGGCAAAAGATTGATTTCAGCAATATTTTCTCTGAAACCACCCTTTCCACCAAGCGCAAGCATCTTGACAAGACTGTCCTGAGCCATGTCGCTCGAATCCTTACTGCGTCCTTGACGTTCAGCGATCCAAACCGACTGATTTTCAACGCCAACGGTGTAGTGGATATATTCCGACAACTCCTTAGCCGCCTCAAGCGCTTTAACTCGAGGAAGATCACGCTTAACAATGAAGCTCTTGTTCAACCTGACCAAATCGTTGATCCACTCATAAATGAGCAAATTATTGCCAATAGCCACCTGAGTGGTCGGATAGTTGACTCTAAGGAAGCAAAGATTCAGGAAAGATGTATCAAGAACAATGTCACGATGATTAGTGATAAACGTGTATGCCTTGTTAGGATCCACGCGGTCAAGTCCGTCGATAGACACGCCCGATGTTGTCTTTGCCGCAAGCATTTCCAAGAAAGGCGCCATAATCTTCCGTTGGAACATATCTTTATCCTTCACCTGCAGCAACTCGTTGCAAAATTCATGATAGTCGATTTCGGGCAACACCCATTTAATCGCATGCTCGAAACCGGGTTCTTTCACCAGATGCTTCATTTTTTCATGAAAAACGCTGTCAGGGTAAGGCGCTATGTCTTCAAACTGTCGTTGTTGTTCTTCTATCATGACAAAATATATTTCGTAATATTGATAACAATTTAACTTCTAATTTAGTCGCAGGATTAATAAAAAATTATATATCCTCTGCTCCTGAATAGTTGCGCCATTTTTCCATAAGCGCAAGCATATCATCGGGTATCGGGGCTGAGAAAAACATTTCCTCTCCTGTTGCCGGATGCACAAATCCCAGTGTACGCGCATGAAGCGCCTGTCTCGGACATAAGGCAAAACAGTTTTCAACGAAGCGCTTATATTTTGACGAAGTGTTGCCCCGCAATATCTGATCGCCGCCATAGCGCGCGTCGTTGAACAACGGATGCCCTATATGCTTCATGTGAACCCTTATCTGGTGAGTGCGTCCCGTTTCAAGAACGCATTTCACTGCCGTCACGTAGCCCAGCGGCTCAATAGTAAAATAATGAGTCACCGCATGCTTTCCCTGATCACCGTCGGGGAAAACCGCCATTTGAAGGCGATCCTTAAGGCTTCTGCCGATATTGCCCTCTATTCTCCCATCGGCGGGATTGGGTCTGCCCCACACTACCGCCACATATTCACGCTTTGTTGTCTTGTTAAAAAATTGCTTGCCCAGATGAGTTTTAGCGTCGGGCGTTTTAGCCACCACCAGCAGCCCGGAGGTGTCCTTGTCTATGCGGTGCACGAGACCCATGCGGGGGTCGCTCACGTCATAGTCGGGATTATCTTTAAAGTGCCATGCCAAGGCATTGACAAGCGTACCGTGATAATTGCCGTGACCGGGATGAACCACCAGTCCGGCGGGTTTATTCACCACCAGCAAGTGCTCGTCTTCATAAACTATGTCAAGAGGAATGTCTTCGGGGATAATTTCAAGCTCATAACGTGGACGGTCCATAACCACGGTGACAACGTCCAGCGGTTTCACACGATAGTTGGACTTTACCGGCTTCCCGTTGACGAGGATGCATCCCGCGTCAGCCGCCTGCTGCACTCGATTACGCGACGACTTCTCCAATCGCGCCACAAGAAACTTGTCGACACGCAGCAATTGCTGTCCCTTATCGGCGACAAAACGAAAATGTTCATACAACTCATCGCCGTCGTCAGGCTGCAAATTCAATTCTTCATCCATGTTTACGAGTCCTAATTGTTAATGAAGTTATTCAGCCACAACCTCAGGACGTTCTTCATCTGACTCCTCCGAATCAGCAAAGCCTTGCCCCACTTCAATAGTCACAGTCGCCGTTGCCGGAATGCGAGCCCCCGGTTTCAACTGGATTCCGTTGAATTTCACCCCCATCACCAAGTCCTTATATTCACTCGCTACATAGGACACCTTTATGTTCTTTATGCCAAGCCCTTCAAGCACTGACCGCGCCTGTCTCAACGACATGTCCATGAGCGACGGCACAACAACCATCTTAGGCGAAAAGGCATTTATGGTCAGGTACACCACACGCCCCGGCTTCACTTTCGTCTTGGCGCGAGGCGACTGCTCGATAACCGTTCCCGGAGCCGTAGAGTTATCATATACCGAATCAGATAATTCAGCTTGCAGCCCGGTTGCGAGCAAAGCTTTCTGAGCTTGCGAATAAGAGAGACCCTTCATGTTGGGGACAACTTCATATTTCCCATGGTCGGTCCAGGAGTCAAGCGCGATGAGAGTGATCCAAATGACAATCCAGCCGGCGAGCAATATGAGCAGAAAGTTAAACAATATCGGATGCTTTTTTACAAAGCCAAGTTTATCTGTTATCTTTTTTTCTTCCACTATTCCTATATTTAATGCGATTCTACACCAATAAAGTGCAAAATTAACAAAAAATAGCGATAACAACCCGCATGAATGGGAAATTTACCCGTTAAAAAAACAATAATTTCCACACCTTCAAAAAAAATAAGCGATTAATAGAGAATTGCTCACAATTTATTGCTAACTTTGCGGCTTGAACACTTGAATGCAACATATGCGCATATACACATATATCACCATCACCCTGATTTCACTCGCCCTCACATCATGCGGCGAGTATCAGCGCATTCTCAAAAGCAACGACAACGAGGCAAAAATGGAGTATGCGAAACGCGCTTTTGAACAAAAGAAATATACTAACGCAGCGACAGTCCTTACTGACGTAGTGACACAATTCAAAGGAACAAAAAATGCCGAAGAGTCATTGTATCTCCTGGCGTTAAGCCTATATGAGAACAAGGACTATGAAAACTCAAGCGCCTATTTCCGCACTTATTACACCCGCTACCCCAAAGGCACATATACCGAAATGGCGCGTTTCTACTGCGGATATGGGTTCTATCTCGATTCGCCCGAGCCACAGCTCGACCAAAGCGGGACCGTCAAAGCAATCGAAGAGCTACAGTCATTCATCGACCACTTCCCAAAGAGCGATCAGGTTCCGGTGGCGCAAAATGCGATTTTCGAGCTTCAGGACAAGCTGACCCTTAAAGAGTTCCAGAATGCCCAGCTCTATTACAACCTCGGCAACTATCTCGGCAACAACTACGCATCAGCGATAATCGTAGCGCAAAATGCGATTAAAAACTATCCATATTCCCGTTACAAGGAAGACCTTGAACTGCTCATCTTAAAATCTCGCTATCAAGAAGCGCAGAACAGTATCGAGGAGAGAAAAGCCGACCGTTTCCGCGACGTTGTAGACGAATATTATTCATTCATCAACAACTATCCGGAATCGTCCAATCGCAAAGAGGCTGACAATATATTCAAGATAGCCGAAAAATACGTCGAAGAATAAAACTACATAATATATTAAGAAGATGGACTACAAGAAATCCAACGCACCTCTTAACACAACAACCCGCGACCTGATCCGCATGTCGGAGGACACAGGAAACATCTATGAGACAGTCTGCATAATAGCAAAACGCTCCAACCAGATTGCCGGCGAGATGAAACATGATCTTGAAAAGAAACTTCAGGAATTTGCATCTCTCAACGACAACCTCGAAGAAATTTCAGAAAACCGCGAGCAGATAGAAATTTCCCGCTATTACGAGAAGCTTCCGAAACCGACACTGATTGCCACTCAAGAATATCTTGAAGGAAAAATCCATTTCCGCAATCCGTCGAAAGACAAAAATCTTGACTAAAATTTTGTCAATCCGGCAAGAATGACTACCTTTGCATGCTCATTTGAGCATACTTTATATTTATTAACTTTTTAATTGACTCAAGAATGCACTTAAATTCTGACGAAAAAGTACAAATCTTTGAGAAATACGGTAAGGGCAAGACTGATACTGGCTCACCTGAAGCACAGATAGCATTATTCTCGGTTCGTATTGCTCATTTGACTGAACACCTCAAGTCAAATCACAAAGATTATACTACCGCACGCGCTCTTAAGGCGTTGGTAGGTAAGCGTCGTCGTCTTCTTGATTATCTTATCAAGAAAGACATCACCCGCTACCGTGCCATCATCGCCCAGAAGGAACTTGGAATCCGCAAGTAATCTCCTTTTCGCGCAAAACATTAAGCGTAAGCACCGGAATCTCGGCGCTTACGCTTTTCTTTTAATGCCCCTCCAATATCGACAGAACAACACATCAAACTGATTTAGGGAAGTTTATTGGCAATTCATGAAAATCTTTACTAACTTTGTAATAATTATCCATAGATAGTAAAATGTCATGAAACTATTTTTCAAATATTTCCTCAAAGCAGCCAAAGCGTCATTATTCGCTATCCTGATAAATTTGCCATTTTCAACCTATGCGCTCGATCTTCCGATAAAAGACATCAACGGAATCAAATACTATTTCAGAGAAATCAAGCCCAAAGAAACAATATACGGCATCTGCCGTGAGCTCGGAATATCCAAAGACGAGATTGTGCGCCATAATCCCGCCGTCGCTGACGGACTTAAATCAGGGATGACATTATATTTCCCCGTATCGGAATATGAATCGACATCAGTCTCATCTTCCAATACCCCCCTACCCAACAACCAGGCACCGGAAAAAACAATAATTGAGACTGCCGATGTCCATTTAGTGGAAAAAGGCGAAACAATCTATGGCATATCCCGCCATTACGGCATATCCATCGAAGAACTGATCGAAGCAAACCCCCAAATACAGTCAGGGCTTAAAACCGGAGTTCTTCTAAACATCCCCTCAGCAAACACAACTCCGACCACAACAGAAGACGCCGTTTCTGAACCCGTGCGGATTCAAGCGCCGATTGTCCGTGCCGACACTACTGAAAACGCGCCAAGCGAAACGGCTCCTGAAATCGAATCAGATGACGAAGATGCCACTGACGCTACTGACATCGACCAGGAAGAATCAACCGAAGAAGAAGACAACTCTCCGGTAAAAATTTCAGTCATCCTTCCGTTCATGCTATCTGAAAGCCAACCCGACAAACAAGCCCAACTCTATACCGAGTTTTTCAAAGGAATGCTTTTGGCCGCCGATAGTCTGAAACACAATGAATCGGAAATCATACTTAACGCTTATGATTCGGCAAACAACCCCGATACAGTGAAAAAAATCGTAGCAAGTCCCGATTTTGCCGGAACCGACATAATAATAGGTCCCGACAACGACCGTCAACTCGCCATACTAACGGAATATGCCGACACCACGGGAGCTACGATTTTGAACATTTTCGCAGTAAAAAACACCGATTACATCACCAACCCCAGCATAATGCAAGCCAACATTCCCCATTCAAGCATGTATCAGCAGGCAGCAAAATCATTCATGGAGGAATTCGGTGATTATACCCCGGTTTTTTTAACATCTGAAGAAGGGAAACATGACAAAGACGAATTTGTCAACCTGCTCAAATATAACTTGAACAGCGCCGGAAAAGCATTTGAAACCATCAACTATTCAGGATATCTAAAATCTTCCGACTTCTCAAAACTGGCGAATGATGTCTACTATGTATTTATCCCGTCGTCAGGCTCAGTCAGCGAATTCAACCACATCATTACCGGTCTTAAAAACTACCGCGAGAGCAGAGCCGATTATAGCTCTGTCAGACTGTTCGGATATCCTGAATGGATAACTTTCCGCGGAGACGCCCTGGAAAATCTCCACACCATGAACGCCACGGCATACTCCCGCTTCTTCAACGACGCGTCAGACTCGCGCAGCAAGCGCATTAACGACAAGTACAATTATTACTACGGAGCCCCGATGATGGCAGCTGTCCCGGTGCAGGGAATACTTGGCTTCGACACCGGATTTTTCCTGTTGTCGGCAATCGACAAGGACGTAGACATCATTGACGGCAACACATTCTACAACGGCATTCAAAGCGGATTTCATTTCGTGAAACAGGATGGCGCCGCCGGAAAAATAAACAACTTGTTATATTTTGTCAATTTCCGTCCATCAGGATTAGTGGATAAGCGAATATTACAATGAAACGCATTCTATTCATCACCACCATCTTCATTGCGCTGATATCCTTTCAAGGATTCGGACAGCTTCATTATACCTCCAAAATTTCCATTGGAGGAAAAGCCGGCATAACAATGTCTAATATGTCATTTACCCCGGGCATAAAGCAAAAGATGATAATGGGAAAAACCGCCGGCGTGACAATGAAGTATTGGGAAGAGCGAAATTTCGGATTCATCGCCGAAATAAATTATGAGCAGCGAGGCTGGAAAGAAGACTTTGAAGGTGCCCCCTATTCATTTGAACGGCATCTTGATTATATCCAGATACCCATCCTCACATCTTTCTTTTTCGGAGGGAACGTGGTGAAAGGGTTCATAAATGCCGGTCCTGAAGTGGGCTATATGGTCGGAACCGGATACACCGCCAACTTCGACGTGAACAACATAAGCCAATACCCCGATTTTCCCGGCAACCGCATGACCGATCAATTGTGGCTCAAACCCTCCAATAAATTCGATTATGGAATATCAGGCGGAGCGGGCGTCGAATTTGCCATCAAACGCAAAAACATAATCAGCCTTGAAGCTCGCTATTATTTCGGCATCGGCAACATATTTCCCGATAACCGAGCCGACACATTTTCAGCGTCACGCACCACATCGATCATGGTGACACTCGGCTACTCCTATCGTTTGAAATAAACAGGAAGGCACAATCAGTTGATATTGCCTTGCGCCGTCAATATGTGAAAAACGAGATCATAAAGCAAATCATAGGGATCCATTCTAGAATCCACCCCTTTGCTTCGGCAGTCAGCTTCACGTATAGCCCTCAGAATCTCGATCAGCATCCATGCATTGTAATTTCGCATGCCCGCTTTATAGTCAGGGGGCAACCAGGATCCTTTTCTGCCAATCGCCGCGCATAGACCCGCATCTGACTTGTCTTTGGCATAAAGCAGCACAAGAAGATTAGAAAAATAGGTCCATATCGTTCCTATCGTCACCACAAAGGGATTCTTTTTAGTGTCACGTTTAAAATGATTCACTATCGTAAAAGCCTTCTTGGAATCCTTATTGGCAAGAGCTCCGATCAGCTCAAAATTATTATAGTCCTTGCTGACTCCTATATGCTTTTCGATAGCTTCAGGAGTCACAGCCGCACCTGAAGGCAACGCCACCGTGAGCTTGTCAATCTCATTATAAATGCGCGAAAGGTCTGACCCGACGAAATCCCTCAGCATAACCAACCCCTTCGAATCGATGCTGAGACCCTTGTCTTTAATATACTTACTTATCGCCGGACCCACGGCGGTGTCTTTCAACGGCGTGGATTCAAATATCTCCCCGCGGCAATTAGCCATCTCCTTGATTAGCTCCTTTGCCTTGCATTTCTCTCCGCGGCAAGCTATGACAAGCACTGTTGTAGCCGATGGCTGTTTCGCATACAAGTGGAGCCTGTTCAGTTGAGCCGCCGTCACCGCTTGAGCTTCCTTGACAATGACAACCTGATAATCAGCCATCATCGGATAACGCCGGCATGTATCCATTATCGTGTCGGCGCTGACTTCGGGAGCATAGAGAGTATAAAGATTGAAATCCCGGTCCTGTTCGGGAATCAGTGCCTCGAAACGCCTCAAAAGTTCATCAATGAAATAGCCCTCCTCACCATGCAATAGATAGATAGGAGCAAGATTCCGGGCATTAATCTGCCTTACAAGTTCATCAAACTGAGCAATTGTTCCGACGGCCGCCATTAAAACTGATATATGAGATATTTTTCGTAAATTTACTCAAATTTTTAATGACGCGCAATCAAGCATGGAATTAAATCTGCCCAAATATAATGCCCGAATCCGCAACGACAACGGATTATTGAAAATACATGACCGCATCCGGCAGAAATTTGTCGCCCTCACTCCCGAAGAATGGGTGAGACAGCATTTCATCAATCACCTGATTGATAATCTCGGCTATCCTCAATCTCTTATGGCAAACGAGATCGGCGTGACGCTCAACGGCACTCGCCGCCGATGTGACAGCGTTGTGTTCAATCACGCCGGAAAGCCGCTGGTAATAATTGAATACAAAGCTCCCGAGGTGAGCATAAGCCAAAAAGTGTTTGACCAAATAGTGCGCTACAACATGGTTCT
Source organism: Bacteroides sp. (assembly GCA_014801525.1). Classification (GTDB taxonomy): domain Bacteria; phylum Bacteroidota; class Bacteroidia; order Bacteroidales; family Muribaculaceae; genus Muribaculum. Next base: position 36,225 of record JAAVEB010000006.1, on the reverse strand, counting down.
ACATGCCGCCTACCTCTTTGTCTCAAACGGCTTAAATCATTACTGCTGCTCAATCGATTACACTGACGGCAGCTATTCATTTCTAAAAGAAATACCGCCTTATATTAATCTGTGATACAAGGCGGCGCAATATCGTTTTAAATAACGCTTTCTTAGAAAAGATAAGAAACCTGAATGCTCAAAGCTCGGTTCTTTGCGCTGAAATCGTCGAGCAGACGTGTTTTCTCCGAGTAGGTAAGACCCCACGTATAGTTACATGAAATCTGCCATTTACGAAGCACCTCAAACCCGCCGCCGACGCTCAAACCCACATCACCGGCAGCATATCTCAACGCGCGAATATTGCTATGCCCCACAAGAATACCGAAAGTGGGACCGCCACAAATGAACGGAGCTATATAGTCTTCAAGTCCGCTCATGCGGGCCCACTTAAACCTCAAATGAATCGGCAACTCGGCATAGTGCAGATAAGAGCGTTCCTTTCCATAGCCCTGCGATGCCCAAACCGTTCTTTCTCCGAGATGGAGAGAAGCTCCCTTCTGCTCATAATAGAGTCCCGAGCTAATTCCAAACCCGATTCCGGGAAACATAAGTTCAGTCACGACACCTGTGGCAAAACCGACCGAACGGTCGATTGTGATTAAATCCTGTTTATATTTCAAATTCGTGATATCGACTCCCAACATAGGTCCCCAACGAAACTGAGCGGTACCGTTAAATGCGCAGAAAAGCGCTGACAATATCACTAAACTTATAACTTTCTTTCTCATTGATAATAAATTTGTCACAAATTTACACAGAATTTTCCGATTAGAGCTAAGATAGCGATAAAAATAGGCTATTTCCCCGACCGAATGAAGATTTTTAACTCATTTTTCAAATCACGAAGCCTCTATCCGAACATCTTGACAATATCATCGGTCTCTATTATAGAGAGCACGGTTTTGCCATCATGTGTATAATTTGGTGTGGAAAGTCGTAGCAAATCTCCCAACAACCGCTCCATCTCTTGAGTTGACAACGCCTGTCCGGATTTCAACGCAGCGACATTAGCCATCGCTCCGGCTATTTTTGAAAGAAGCGTCTCGGCAAAATCCTCTCCGGTGTCAGAAACAGTTTCAACAATGGACAAAAGTATCTCCTGCGGATTCACGTCGCTGATAATCGAGGGCAAGCCATTTATTTCCCACACTTTCTCATCTACACGCGCTATGTCAAAGCCGAGACCGGCAAGCGTTTCCTCCAATGACGAAAGCAATTGGCTCTGGGAGAGCGACAGTTCAACCTTTTCAGGGAAAATAATCCGCTGCATGCTGAACTTATTCTGGCGCGCCGATTCAAGATATTTATCATAGAGCACTCTCACATGAGCCCTGTGCTGATCGACAATCATCAATCCTGATTTTGATGGCGACAGAATGTAGCGGTTCTTGAACTGCATAACATCAGGCATCACCTCATGCTCCTCAAACAAAGTCGAAGGAACAACCGTTTCATCAGCGCTCACCTCTTCCTCTTCAAGAAAATTATTCAGTGTGCTCGCCTTGACACCTGCCGCATAACCGTCGTCACGGTTACGTTCAAACTCCTTGTAAAGAGATTCCCAATCACGGTTAGAAATTGACGACGCGCGAGTCCCCGACCCGCTGCGACCCGACTTAAACGGATCATAATCGGCATCAAGCTTAAGCTCGTGGGTTGCCTCGGCATTAGGATTGAAAACTGGAATCTCGGGCGCGTCGACAAGATCAAACTCAATCGACGGCACCGCATTGAAGCGTCCGAGTCCTTCCTTTATCGCCGCTGCAAGAATTTTCCATATAGCCTGCTCCTCTTCAAATTTTATCTCACTCTTGGTGGGATGGATATTAACATCAATCGACGCCGGGTCCACGCTAAGATTAATAAAATAACACGGCTGCTCGTCGGATGGAATCAGTTCTTCATAGCATGACAGAACCGCCTTATGGAAATAAGGATGCCTCATATTTCTGCCATTCACCATGAAATATTGCAACGCGCCGCGCTTGCGCGCGTTTTCCGGACGGCTAACAAAACCGTTTATGCCTACCAGCGATGTGTCGGTCGAAACAGGCACAAGCTGCTTGTCAAGCGACTTTCCAAACAAAGAAACTATGCGCTGCTTGAACGAGGAGGGCAACAACTGATGGAGCATCACGTCGTTATGGACCAATTCAAATTCAATTCCGGGATTCACAAGAGCCATCCGCTCAAATTCACGCAGGATGTGACCCATCTCAACTTGATCGCTTTTAAGAAACTTACGGCGTGCGGGCACATTGAAAAACAGGTTTTTCACCATGAAATTACTTCCCGGCGTGAGCGCGGCAGGCTCCTGGCTCTCGACTTTCGACCCTTCGATAATGATACAAGTGCCCATAGAATCCTCCTTGCGCATAGTGCGCAATTCAACTCTTGACACGGCGCATATCGACGCAAGAGCCTCTCCGCGAAATCCCATCGTGGATAATGCGAAGAGGTCGTCAGCCTTAGATATTTTTGATGTTGAATGACGCTCAAAAGCCAGTCGGGCGTCAGTTGCCGACATGCCGCAACCGTTGTCTACAATCTGTATCAACGTGCGACCCGCATCCTTAAGTATTATTTTGATGATAGTCGCGCCGGCATCAACGGCATTTTCCACAAGCTCCTTGATCACCGACGACGGACGCTGGATAACCTCTCCGGCTGCTATTTGATTTGCCACCGAATCAGGCAACAATCTTATGACATCACTCATCTTAATCCGTTTTTAATCACGGTACAAAGATAGAAATGATTTAGCAAACGGCAAATGTCGGCAACCGCAACTTATCAACGAGTTATCAAGGTGGGAAATCATTAAGACTCACCGGGAAAAGCTCAACACGCAATCTCGTGTTTCACATTCGCCCACTCAAGTTTTCTAAGAGTCTTCTTTGACGGAGAAATGATAATATTACGTCCCAGATTGTGCTTCAGAAGAGGCAAATCGTCATAGTGGTCAGTCACTACAGTTGCAAGTTCTCCNCCTGATTTGTCAAGATATNTCATNACNCCTTCAAGTTTGCGTTCTCCGCTAAACTCCTCCCAGTCGCCATCGACATCCATCGACGTTGCGAGACACACACCNACATGNACCCTGTCGGCAATCCATGTGGCATAGTTAGCNGGNGCCGCNGTTGCGATTATGACACCGTATGCCTTCTCCTTATAGTAGCGTATCACGTCCATCACTCTNTTATTGCGATAGGCGAAAAGGCGCATGGAAAACTCACGCAGCCATTCCTCGGTGGCATACTTATCGGTGGTCTTCAGAACCTGACGCTTCATTTGGGCATGACTTATCACCCTGACGCCGCGNAGAGCGACAAACAGAGTCACTACAATAAGGTCGTATATGCGGCATCTTGCAGCCATATGCTTAGTCATTGCCACAATATACATGCGGAATGTGTTGCAATCAAGGAGCGTTCCGTCCAAATCAATCACTACCGTGGGTGTCATCGCTTCAAATCTGTAGACCATGGGAATCGTATTAACTTATTATTAAAAAGCCTGAAATCGGGACTCTCGACCGGCGAAGAGGTAGTTACNGTGATGACTGCGCTCTTGCAGATGCATCGCGGAAAAAGCTCCAATAACTTCCCTTTTACCTGCCGGAGAGTTGCTCCGGAATCTATGGCATCATCAATAATAAGGACTTTACACCCACTTTTGTTCATCAAATCTCTAAAATCAGCATCAATCTGAAACNCTACNTTNCGCTCCGCNNNNGCNGANGNAAACNANGACAAGACCTTTGANTCGATTATACGCAGCGTNTCGGTAACGAAATAAGGCAATCGCGAAAGAATGCTCCGTTTCCCGTTTTTAGCCGAAGTTCCGGGACGCGACGCGCTCACCGGCAGATAGACTGCCTCGGAAAAACGTTCCGCAATCAGCCGCCCTATCACATCGCCGCCGGTCTTGATTCCGACAACCACATCAGGATAAAATCCCGACAGAGCCACAGCCGACGCAAGCCGCCCGCAAGCCCGATGAAAATCCGCCCCTGTCAATGTCAGAACTTTCATACCGTAAAAGAACTTAAACGCCCGAAGANACCCTTACCCAAGTAAGACATCAGGGCTCCGATTTTACTTTTCAATCTCGCTTTAGAATCAGNCAATGACTGATAGCGATAGCGTTTTATCACTTCCCAGCAGGCATCGGCATGAGCCGAATCACCCATTCCATTTGCATACATCAACGCAAGCATGTTGCAGTTCGCGCTGAAACGACGCTCCTCAGCAGCCTTAAGCCAGGGATGAGAGCGAGCGGCACTACAGATGCCGTCGGTCACCCTCAGAACATCAAACCGGGACTCATTGAATTTATTTTTGCCTGTCACTCCGTCGGGATTCATGCGATAGAAATAGTCGGCGGCATCGCTCTGTGCCACGCCTCGACTTTTCATATACAACTTCACGAGCAAATCAAGATCTTCATAGATAATCCCCTCTTTGAACCTGAGACCGCTGAACAGATCAGCTCTAAAAAGCTTGCACCACGGTCCGCTATCAGTATTATTCGTTTGATAGAGCAGCGACTCAAGCGCGTCATCTGATCTATAGAACCTCATGCCACTCTCGCGCCGCCACTTCCCGGCTTTATCAACAAAGGTATCCATAGCGACATCAGCCTGCGGATAAGCGTCAAGAAGTTTCCAGAGATTAAGGATATAGTCGGGACCTACAACGTCGTCACTATCCACAAATGCGACCAACTCACCTCGGCTATTATCCAAGCCGGTGTTGCGTGCCGCAGCCGGACCCCCGTTAGCCCTGTGCAAAACCGTCCATGACGGATTTTTCAATTTCCAGGCGTCACACAGCGCTCCACTGCCATCGGTAGAACCGTCATCCACTATCACCACTTCTATGTGAGGATAACTCTGTCGAGCCACACTTTCAAGACAAGCGTCAAGATATGTCCCCGCGTTATACACGGGGACAATGATTGTAACTAAGGGCAGTGATAAATCTTCCATTGAAATGGCGATAGCAAAATCGGTTAAAAACTATTCGTCAATCCTTCTTAGCCGGTATCGACTGGGGAAGTTCAGGATTTTTCTTCGACTCCTTAATTCCGTCACGTTCAAGTAGCGCGTCGATTGAAGGCTCCTTGCCACGGAAACGCTTGTAAAGAGTCATGGGATGCTCTGTGCCGCCGCGCGAAAGCACGTTGTCACGGAACTTCTTAGCAGTCTCGCGATCAAACAGCCCATTTTCAAGGAACATCGCAAAAGCGTCGGCATCAAGCACTTCCGCCCATTTGTAGCTATAATATCCTGCGGCATAGCCTCCAGAGAATATGTGGCTGAACTGCGGCGAGAAGAGACATCCGTCGACATCGTCGAACATCGACACATCCTTAACCGCATTGCGCTCCAATTCTGCAGGATCCTCCACTTTGGATGTGGTGCTGTGCCATGCCATATCGGTCAAGCCAAATCCGAGCTGACGCAAGCAGGCATATCCGGCTCCAAACTGAGAAGAGTTCACAATTTTGTCCACAAGATTCTGCGGAATCGGAGCGCCCGTCTGATAATGCTTGGCAAAACCGTCAAGGAATTCCTTCTGGGTCAGATAATTTTCATTGAACTGAGATGGCAGTTCCACAAAGTCACGGTAAACGCTTGTTCCCGACAAAGAAGCATACTTCGTATCGGCAAGCAACCCATGAAGAGCGTGGCCAAATTCATGAAGGAACGTTTCAACTTCATAGGGAGTAAGCAATGCCGGCTTAGAAGAAGTGGGCTTCGTAAAATTCATCACTATGGTGACATGGGGAGCCACTTTATTTCCATCCTCATCAATCCATTCATCACGGAATCCGGTCATCCACGCTCCTGGACGCTTGCTCTCACGAGGGAAAAAGTCAGTATAGATCACGCCAAGGAATTTACCATCCTCATCCTTAACGTCAAACGCTTTCACATCAGGATGATATACCTGGATATCAGGATTAGGAACAAATTGAAGTCCGTAAAGCTTGGTGGCAAGACCGAAAACGCCGTCAATCACATTATTCAACTCAAAATAAGGGCGCAGCTCCTCCTCGTCATAGTTATACTTTGCTTCCCTCAATTTATTTGAATAGTAGCTGTAATCCCAAGCGTTAAGTTTAACCGGCTTACCTTCATATTCTGATGCAAATTTTTCAATCTCGGCAAACTCCCTCTGCTGAGCCGGCTTATAAGCCTGGGTCAGTTGATCCAAAAGTTTGTTCACATTTTCAGGAGTTTCCGCCATGGTTCTTTCAAGCGCATACTCGGCATAAGTCTTGTGTCCGAACAGTTCCGCAATCTGACGGCGGGTGTCAGCGATTTCGCTCATAATCTCCATATTGGAATACTCGCCCTTAGTGTTGCGCCCGTTATAAAGCCGGTAGAATTTCTCTCGCAAATCAGGACGAGAGCTAAACTTCATGAACGCCGAATAGACGGGCTGGTCAAGAGTGAAAAGATATTCACCCTCACGTCCTTTAGCCTTTGCAGCATCAGCAGCTGATTCAATCGAGCTTTCAGGAAGTCCGGCAAGATCGTCGGCTGACAGCCATATTTCATACGTGTTAAGTTCCTTCAGCACGTTCTGACCAAACTTAGTCGTCAAATCTGACAATTTGGCAGAAAGCTTGCGGAAAGTTTCGCGCTGCTCGCCTTGGAGGTCGGCTCCACTGCGGGCAAACGAATCATATGTACGCTGCAACAGCATCTCGTCTTCAACATCAAGGTCCAGCTTGTCGCAATTGTCATAAACCTGCTTGATTCTGTTCCACAGACCTTCATTCAAGGATATGCCGGTCGAATGCTCGGAAAGTTTCGACGAAACACGCAGAGAGATCTCCATCATTTCATCGTCGCTCATCGCCGACAATAGCGGATAAAACACGTTCAACACTCTGTTCAGGTCCGACCCTGAACGCTCGAGAGCCACAATCGTATTTTCAAAAGTAGGCACACTGCGCTGATTGACGATAGCGGCAATCTCCTGATTCTGGAGCTTCATGCCGCGGCCAATCGCCTCTTCATAATATTTGTTTGAAACAAGGTCAAATGGCACAGTGCCATGGACCGTCGAATACTCACTGAAAAAAGGGTTACCGGACTGTTCCGATGTCTGTTGAGCTTTTCCCATAATTGTAAACAATGCTAATACAGCAAAAATTACTTTTCTCATATTATTGTTTTTGTCATAAAATGCGACCTTCATTCACGCGCATACAAAATGGCATCCACCACCAATGGCAATAACGATTCTTCAACACCGGCTTTGAGCAGATAGCTTGAATCGCCATTGAAATTCTTGATAAACTCCTCCATGTCTCCCCCATCGTTATCTATCGAAAGNCTGTAGTAATTAATAGCCTCCTTAACATCGCCCGAAGCAAGATAAAGATGTCCCATATTCANATAGTCNGATGAACAGGGAGAATCAAGCAATATTTTTTCATAATACGCGCGGCTCTGAGGATAATCGCCCGAGACAAANGANGCCCATGCGATAGGACGCAACGCTCTTGTCGATTTCTCATCAAGAAATTCCACCTTGAAATAATGACGCAACGCCTCCGCCGGACGATCGAGTTCAAGCAAGCAATGACCGATATTCATCGCCACCGACAAGTCATCAGGCTTTTTCGCCTCAATACGCTTATAGTANTCCAGCGCTTCCGCCGGGCGATTGAGCATTTTATAGCATGCNGCCAGCCGCTTCAATGTCCAGAGGCTTTCAGCGTTAAGTAGCTCGGCGCGACCATAATATTCGACCGCTCCTTCGATGTCGCCACACTGTTGGCAACAATAGCCCATCTTCTGAAATATCTGCNCATTAGGCGGCATCTTCTCGCTAAGCATCTTGAACACGCTCAGCGCATCGGCATAATAGCCCCTGTCAAAATAAAACTCGCTTACAACCGACAGGGTCTCGGTGTCTATCAAATCATCCTCAAGCAGCGACACCTGAAGGAGATTCAACGGACGCGCAAACGGATCCTTAAACTCACCGCGGCGGCGGAACAGCTTAAAGAATCNGTATATATCCTGAACATATTTATTTGCGATATTNTCGCGCTCCACATCGGCTGTTGACATCGACGCAGCCCGCAATTCAAGCTCATTTAGATTCTGGGCGTCGAATTGAGACAGCATCAACTTGCGCTGTTCCATAGGCACNGTCGACAGNGCAAATACAAATGAATACTTGTCACCGTCACACAAAAACGGAGACGTGCCGACAAGAGTTCCGATCGTGGTCAGATCACTTCCCAACGAAGATTCAACCGCCGAATGCTCGGTGTGAAACGGCATGAACCAGTTNGCGACTTCATTAAAAAACGGAAATCCTTTCAATGNNGCAAAAGTGGACATGAANACGTCNCCCCCCTCTTCCTGCATCTTTGACAATTCCTTTATCTTATCGGTAATNCCCGACTTGTCAAGCATCTCCTGCCATTCGGGATTCTCTTCAATAGCCTCAAGACTGTCAATATTAGCCGAATCCTTCATGCGTTTCGCTATATCAGGACGGAGCTTCATCATCTCAGGCAAAAGCTCGTCACGCATCTTCCGGTTTATCTTTTCCGTGTCACGCGAGCGTATAAACTGGAGAAACACCATTTTCACATCCTTCTGCCAGGTTGTAGTATCGCGCAACACATCNATCCTCGGCTTCAAATGCAAAGGATTGAGCCTGCTGCGGTGGAGAAACATCGCCATAAGAGCGCCACACAACGCTCTTACTGAAAGCTTCTGAGAGGGCGACGAGCCATATATCTCAAGAAGGAGCAACAACTTCCGCTCATCATAATACTCGGTCAATCCAAGCAATAAAGCGGAAATCAACATCTCCTTAAAATATTCCGGGATTTCTTCCGCATTCAAAGCCTGGGAGATTGNGTCGACATCACTCGCCGAGATTGGCAACGAAATCCAGATNTTATTAAAAATTCTACGCTCAAGTCCCTCTTTATCCAATCCGGTACCCTCGCTTTCAACTCCNGTCCTCACTCTCGCATATATCGAATCTGCCATCAACTTGCTGCGATACTCGTCCATCAACTCGGAAATCATCAAATTTCCCGAAGCGTCCTCATAGCGAAGCGCGCTGAAATAAAGCGTGGATGATTTAGGCTTTGCGAGCTGACGCGACACTTTGTCAAGAATACTGTAAATCTGATCGATAATCGACCGATATACATCTTCCCTTCCAGGGTCATCAGCGCCGGAGGTCGCATAGCGGAGCATCATGGAATAAGANTGCTCCACGTGATCCACTTCGTCGGTTATTCGCCAGTCTCCAAGCTTAGCCACATAAGCCCTAAGCTCAGAAAAGGCGTCCCTAAGACGACGACGTGACAAATAAGATTCAATTTTATCAGATATATCAGGCATAGTTTTCTGCAATTTATTTTTATAACAACAAATATAGCAAATTTAGCGCCATAATCATATTAAAAATCCAAAAAGCGGACTAACAAGCCTCAAAACCCAGCCGATATATAACACAAAAAGAGACACCGGAAATCCGGTGTCTCTCTTTGACTTTATTTCTTTCAGTTATTAGTTCTGAGAGAAGATTACGATACGGTTCCAGTTGTTAGTGTCGTAAACCTGAGAATCGCTACCTTCAGCCTGGATAGTAAGACGGTTTGCGTCGATACCATATTCGTTAACAAGCATGTTGTAGACATTCTGTGCACGACGCTCTGAAAGCTTCATGTTGTAAGCAGCTGTACCGGTATCCTTGTCAGCGTAACCCTTAACAACAACCTTAGCATCGGGGTTAGCCTTCATCCACTGTGCAGTGTTGTATACGTTAACTGCTTCGAGTGAAGTGATCTTAGCTGAGTTGATAGTGAAGCGAACAGTTGACATCAACGGAGCGCCTACTTCAGGACATTCAACAGCAACTACTTCGGGGCAAGGAAGCTGAGCTTCAGCAGCTGCGAGGGCAGCAGCGGTAGCAGCAAGTTCGCCGCGGAGGTCATTAACCTGACCGTTAAGCTGGTTGATGTAGCCAAGATATGAGCAGGGGTTGAATGACTTGAAGTTCTTGCCGCCAAGGTTGAAAGTGAAACCACCCATTGCAGTAAGGTTCATGTCGATAGAGTTAGTTCCGTAAGCGATACCATCGAAAGTGTCACCGTAGAAAGAGTAACGGCCTTCTGCGAAGAAGTCAACAACACTTGAAAGACGGAAGCGAAGCTGCAAACCTACAGAAACAGGCACCTGCCATACTTTAGTTTTGTGACGACCGTGGTTTTCGGGAGTATAAGCGTCAGTAGGACCGGTGAAATCCCAAGAGTAAGAACCACCAACACCTACGAAGGGAACCATGCTGAATACTCGCTTGGTGTTAACGCTACCAAATGAGTTAAACATATCCCACATCAAGTCAAGGTTAGCGTTCACAAATTTAGCCTTGCGATAAGCACGAGATGCGTTGAAGTGGTAAGCGCCACCCTGTGCGCCAAGACGCCATGCCAAGTACGGAGTGAACCATTTACCGAACCCTGCGCCGTAAGCAGCGGTGATGTGACGAGTAGCTGAGTGAGGAGCGTGCTCTACGATGGGAAGTTCCATTCCGGCACCAAGTTGGATAAACCAATTGTCCTTCTTCTGAGAATAGTAGTGGTCAGTGCATTCTGCAACTTCGCCAAATACGATATCCTCAACAACTACAGCTTCCTGAGCTTTAGCTTCGTTTGCTGAAAGGAGCATAGCGCCGCAAGCAGCAAAACCTAAAAGGATGTTCTTTTTCATTCTTTCTTTTTTTAATTTATACAAAATAATTATAAAACCCTCTATTTAAAATTTTCAATCGACCGGAATATTTTTAACGTATCTTCCAATCGGTTTTGACTTATTAACGTAAACCCGCTCTATTTTGTTCAGTAAAATTTTCCACAAAGGTAAATCTTTAACAAATATCTTGCAACTTTTTCGCACAAAATTTAACATCAGTTCATTATTTATCCACTTATTTTGTGCGATTTATCACATCAAAAAGCCTATTATTATACTCTTTTCAATTTTATATGTATATTTGCAAAAAACAAGCCATATATTGATGATGAACTCGCCGCAAATAAACAAAAGGAAACGCCACTCATTAAATACGCCCAGCCGGTTCAGACTATCGTTTATTAACGAAAACCGTTTTAACACAATCTGGACCATCAGATTCTCCCGTTTCAAAGTCATCGTGGCTATCATCATAATTTTAATCGCCATCACATCGATGGTGTCAATGCTTGTCCTATTCACACCTCTACGCACCCTACTCCCCGGATATCTAAAAGAGTCACAACGGCAGCAAGTAATCGCCGGAGTCATGAGAGTGGACTCGCTGTTGACTAAAACCGACATCAACTCGTCTTACCTCGCCAACCTGCAACGAATACTCGACGCTCCCGACGACACTGTAAATCTTGCGTCGTGCATGGTGATTGACACAATGTCGATGAGTGTTGATTCGCTTCTCCCGGCATCTGACATGGAGAAACAGTTCGTTAGAAATTTTGAAGAGCAGGAAAAGTTCAACATAAAAGTGCTCTCCCCTATCGCCGCCGAAGGGCTCGACTTTTTCTCCCCGGTGGCAGGAACCCACACAACCTCGCCCAAAACCCAGCAACCGGCACCGGTCAGCCTGATTTGCGCTCCAAAAACTCCGGTGACGGCAGTCCTTGCCGGAACAATCATTGACTGCAACAAGACCTTCGGCAACGGCAACTCCGTCATCATTCAGCACCACAACGGATTTGTGTCTAAATATTCAGGCATAAACACAATGCTGGTAAACATCGGCGAAAAAGTCAATGCCGGCACCCCTATAGGCTTGACCGGAAACGACTCCGAATCAAATTCCGTCACTATAACCTATGAACTCTGGAACAAAGGCACGCAACTAAATCCATGGGACTACATCCCGTTTTTTTAATACACCTCTTTTATAATAGGTGAATTTGGATTAAATTTGCAGAACTTTTAAACTGACCGATGACACAGAAGCAAATTGCCTTAGTTGGCAGCACAGGTTCCATAGGAGTACAAACTCTCGAAATCATAGCTGAGTATCCCGAGCTGTTCAGAGCCCGGCTACTATCAGCAGGGCACAACGTCGAACTGTTGATAGAACAATCAATCAGGTTCAAGCCCGACATAGCCATCATAGCCGACACATCCAAATATCAGGCTCTTCACGACGCATTGTCACCGCTGGGCATACGCACCGCCGCAGGAAGCGAGGCGCTCGCCGACGCTATGGAAGCGGAAAGCTATGATCTCGCAGTAATAGCCACTGTGGGATATAGCGGACTCGAGCCAACACTGAGAGCCATAAAGTCCAACCGCAAGATAGCGCTTGCCAACAAAGAGACACTTGTTGTGGCAGGCGAGCTTGTCACTTCACTGCTGAAAGATTCGCAATCATCCATAATCCCGATCGACTCCGAGCACTCGGCAATTTACCAGTCGCTCGTCGGCGAAAACCGCAACGACATCAAACGGCTGCTGATCACCGCGTCGGGCGGTCCGTTCCGCAACAAGAGCCGCGAGGAGCTGCTCCATGTGACAGTTAAAGACGCATTAAACCACCCAAACTGGTCAATGGGAGCGAAAATCACCATCGATTCCGCCACCATGCTCAACAAAGCGTTTGAAATAATCGAGGCGCGATGGCTGTTCGACGTGCCCCACACAAAGATAAAAGCGGTAGTCCACCCGCAGTCGATCGTTCACTCGATGGTGGAATTTGTCGACGGAGCTGTCAAAGCCCAGTTAGGCGTTCCCGATATGAGAATCCCCATCAGCTATGCTTTAGGCGATGCCACGCGCCTATCCACCGAGCGCCGCGGACTCTCAATCAGCGACTATTCACGCCTCGAATTCTTCGAGCCCGACACTGAAAAATTCCCCTTGCTCAATCTTGCCTATTACGCCCTCGAACAAGGCGGAAACGTCGCCTGCGTCATCAATGCCGCAAACGAGATTGCCGTTTCCGCATTTCTACACGAACGCATAGGGTTCATGGACATACAACGCATCATCGAATCGTCGCTCGAAAAAATGCCATATATCTCAAATCCGTCTTACGACGACTACGTGAGCACTAACGATGAAACCCGACGTTATGCCGAATCAATTATAACCACACATTAAAAACTACCTGATAAATAAATGGAAGTATTTCTCATTAAAGCCGCACAATTGATTGCGGCATTAGCGCTGCTTGTCATCATACATGAATTCGGACACTATATCTTCGCCCGAATTTTCGGTATAAAAGTTGAAAAATTCTATCTTTTCTTCGACCCGTGGTTTTCACTGTTCAAATACAAGCCTAAAAAATCAGCCCAAAACACCGACAGTTCCCGCGCCACCTGGCGAGATACTGAGTACGGAATAGGATGGTTGCCTCTTGGCGGATATGTGAAAATCGCCGGAATGATCGACGAATCAATGGACAAAGAGCAAATGGCTCAACCGGCACAGCCTTGGGAATTCCGGTCAAAACCGGCTTACCAGCGCTTGCTCGTGATGGTTGCCGGAGTGTTGATGAATTTCATCCTTGCAATCATCATATACGCCGGCATCGCATGGCATTGGGGAGAAAAATACATTCCCGTAGAACAGGCTTACGAAGGCATGGACTATGTCGACACGGCAAAAGCCATAGGTTTCCGTGACGGTGACATACCGCTACTCGCCGACGGCAAAAAGCTCGACATGACCAATGGAGACTATCTTTTAAAGATGATCGAATCCGACACTGTTACCGTGCTGCGAAACCACAAGGACACAATCAATATAGCCATACCTGAAAATTTCATTTTCCAGTTAAATGAAGACAAAGGATTCTTCACCTATCGACTGCCGGTATTTGTCGATGCTGTCGTAAAAGGAGAACCCGCTGAAGAGGCAGGATTAAGAGAAGGTGACCGCATTATAAAAGTCGACACCGTGGAAACCCCCTCCTACTGCGAATTTGTCGCCGAACTGTCAAAACGAAGCGGAAAAAACGCCGGGCTCACCGTTTTGCGCGACAATAAGCCCGCCACATTCTCAATAAAAGTCAGCGACGCCGGTAAAATCGGCATTCAGCTCAAGCCGATTACCGAGGTATATCCCGTAGTGACCCGCCACTATTCATTCATTGAATCAATTCCTAAAGGATGGGAGCTTGGAACCTGCCGTCTTGTCGCTTACGTAAACTCAATGAAATATGTCGCCACAGCCGAAGGCGCCAAAAGCCTTGGCGGATTCGGAGCCATCGGAAGCATGTTCCCCGAGCGGTGGAACTGGCTCTCTTTTTGGGAAATCACGGCATTCCTTTCAGTGGCGCTCGCATTTATGAACATTCTACCCATACCGGCTCTCGACGGCGGACACATAATGTTCCTGCTATATGAAATCATTTCCCGCCGCAAACCAAGTGAAAAATTCATGGAATACATGCAGGTTGCCGGAATGGCTTTTCTGATCCTTCTTTTGCTCTATGCCAACGGCAACGACATTTACCGATTCTTATTCAAATAAAAACTCATCATGAGCTATCCCATAATAAAACTGAGAAAAGGAAAAGAGGAATCCCTTGAACGAATGCACCCATGGGTGTTTTCCGGAGCGGTAGCCTCACAACCCGACGATATTGAAGAGGGCGATTTGGTCAGCGTAGTAAGTTCCGATGGACGTGTAATCGGAACAGGACACTATCAAATCGGCAGCATCACGGTAAGAATCCTCGCTTGGGGCGACACCGTCATCGACAACGAGTTCTACTCCACCCGCCTTCAGGAAGCATATAACGTGAGGAAAGCCTTAAGACTTGCCACCCGACAAAACAACGCTTACCGGCTTGTCCATGGCGAGGGCGACTTCCTGCCCGGACTGGTCGTTGACATATATGGAGACACGGCAGTCGTTCAGGCACACTCCCCCGGCATGCACTTCGCCCGCGACATCATAGCCGCCGCATTGACCGAACTGCCTGAAGCNGGCATAAAAAATGTATATTACAAATCAGAAACCACATTGCCGTTCAAAGCTCAGCTTGATCCGCGCAACGACTACATNATAGGCAAATATTCCACCAACATAGCCGTTGAAAACGGNCTGAAATTCCATGTCGACTGGCTGAAAGGTCAAAAGACCGGATTCTTTGTTGACCAGCGCGACAATCGAAGCCTGCTTGAAAAATATGCCCTAAACCGTAAAGTCCTGAATATGTTCTGCTACACCGGAGGGTTCTCAGTCTACGCCCTGCGCGGTGGAGCTAAACNAGTTCACTCAGTCGACAGTTCGGCTAAAGCGATNGCNCTGACNGATGCCAACGTTGCGTTGAACTTTCCCCANNAACGACCGCCACACCTCCTATGCCGAAGACGCTTTCAAATTCCTGTCGAAGATCGACGACAGCTATGACCTGATTATCCTCGACCCTCCGGCATTTGCCAAGCACNGAAGCGCGCTGCGCAACGCTCTCATCGGCTATCGCAAGCTTAATGCCAAGGCGTTTGAAAAAATCGCGCCGGGCGGAATACTCTTCACTTTCTCGTGCTCTCAGGCAGTGAGCCGCGAGCAATTCCGCCTTGCCGTCTTTTCGGCNGCCGCCCAAAGCCGCCGAAAAGTGCGCATACTCCATCAGCTAACCCAGCCTGCCGACCATCCGGTCAANATCTATCANCCCGAAGGCGAGTATCTGAAAGGTCTTATATTATATGTNGAATAACAAANCCTATACATTATTATATAATGAANTTATTTAACNNCATGGCGNCAGGCGTTCTTATCGCCGCCGCATCAACCTCAACAATAATGGCTGCTGACAACGATTTCAACTATGTGGTGGACCGTTTCGCCGACATAGAAGTACTACGCTACAAAGTGCCCGATTTNGAAAATCTGCCTTTGTCTCAAAAATTATTGATATTTCACCTCAACGAGGCGGCGCTTGCCGGACGTGACATCCTGTGGGATCAGAACAACAAATACAACCTTTCCCTTCGCTCTATGCTTGAAAATGTTTACAATAACTTTTCAGGCGATCGAAACGGCAAAGAATTCAAAGCGTTTGAAAAATACCTGAAGCAAGTGTGGTTTGCCAACGGAATCCATCACCACTATTCAATGGACAAGTTCANTCCTGAATTTTCCGAAACATTCCTTCGCGAACAGGTGTCGCTGCTTCCCGAATCAATCCGTCCTCAAAATGTCGACACCCTGATGTCGGTCATATTCGATCCCGCTTTCATGACAAAGAAAGTCAATCAAGCCGAAGGTCAAGATCTCATCCTCACCTCAGCCACCAACATATATGAAGGAGTGAGCCAGCCCGAGGTCGAAGCATATTATGCGGCGATAAAGGACACCACCGACCTCACTCCGATATCCTACGGTCTCAATACCCGCAAAGTTAAAGTAAACGGGAAAGTAGTCGAACAGCCTTACAAAATCGGCGGACTATATTCTCCCGCCATCTCACGCATTGTCGATGAGTTGAAAAAAGCCTCGCAATATGCCGAAAATCCCGGTCANAAAGCCTACATGGACAAATTGATTGAGTTCTACACCACCGGCGATCTAAAGACATTTGACGATTATTCAATCCTGTGGGCGGAAGAGACCGACGGCCGCGTCGACTTCATCAACGGCTTCATCGAGTCATACGACGACCCGTTGGGCATGACCGGTTCATGGGAATCGATTGTCAACTTCAAGAACAACGAAGCATCATCAAGAACCGAAAAATTAAGNTCCAACGCCCAGTGGTTTGAAGATCACAGCCCTATAAACCCGGCTTTCCGTAAAGACAAAGTGAAAGGCGTTTCCGCAAAAGTAATCACTGCCGCAATCCTTGCCGGCGATTCTTACCCCGCAACCCCTATCGGCATAAATCTGCCAAACGCCAACTGGATCAGAGCCGCCCACGGATCAAAGTCAGTGACCCTCGAAAACATAACCCAGGCTTATGACGAAGCCTCCCACGGCGACGGATTCAACGAAGAACTCGTAATCGATGACGAGACCTCGAAACTGCTCAACGACTACCTGTTCATCACTGACAATCTTCACACCGATCTCCACGAATGTCTCGGACACGGATCAGGCAAGATTCTTCCCGGAGTAGACCCCGACGCGCTGAAGGCACACGGCTCGACTCTCGAAGAGGCTCGCGCCGACCTGTTTGCCCTTTATTATCTCGCCGACCCCAAATTGATTGAACTCGGCTTGCTTGACAATCCTGACGCATACAAAGCTGAATACTACAAATATATCCTCAACGGATTGATGACCCAGCTCATGAGAATAGAACCGGGAAAAGATGTCGAGGAGGCTCACATGCGCAACCGCAAACTCATCTCAGAATGGGCTTATGAACATGGCAAGGAAGCAAACGTTATCGAGTACGTCAAGAAAGACGGCAAAACCTACATCCGCATAAACGATTACAAGGCTCTACGCAATCTATTCGGCGAATTGCTCGGAGAAATCCAGCGCATCAAAAGCGAGGGTGACTATGAAGCAGGCCGCGACCTCGTAGAAAAATATGCGGTGAAAGTCGACCCGGCAATCCATAAAGAAGTGCTCGACCGATATGCCCACCTCAATATCGCGCCCTACAAGGGATTCGTAAACCCCGTTTATTCACTGGTGAAAGATGCCGATGGCAACATTACCGACGTCACCATCTCCTATGACGAAGATTACGTGCCTCAGATGATGCGCTATTCACGCGACTATTCACCCCTCACCAAGTAAAAAAACATATAGCTACATAAAAAAAGCAGTGGCGAATCTCATTGAGGTTCGCCACTGTATTTTTCAAGCCTTAAAAGAATTTTTCGACTATTTGCCAAGCATCTCATAAGAGCGCTTCAAGAACTGGGTAAGATCATGTCCCTTCAACAATCCGTTTCCAAGCAGCGCCAGGTCGATAAGCTGTTTAACTTTAGGCTGACCGGCGGCATAGTCGCTGATAGCCTTAGTCTCTTCAGCTCGCAACTTGTTCACTTCAGCTTCAAGATCTGAAGTCTTCTTTGAATCCTCATCGCTCAGCTTGCCATCCTTCGCAGCCTCGCGTATCGATGAAATTTCGGCATTCTTCTTTTCGATCTCGTCGCTGATGGGATTTACCGTTCCGCCTATTGCATTCTCGGCGGCATCACGTATCTCCTTAATCAACGGATGTTCGGTGTTCACGATAAGGTTATAGCTGTCGGGCAACTCACCGTAAAACGCCATGCCGGGCTGCATAGCCGCCATATCCTTCATGCGTCGCATGTACTCGTTCTGAGTTATCATCACCGGAGCCGATGTCGCGGCAAGCGCTTCAAACGAAACCAGGAACTCGGATTTCTCCACCGCGGGAATCTGCGATTTGAACAGCGTGGTCATTATATTACGCTGCTTTGAGTCAAGGTCGGCGACTTTCTTATCCTCTTTGCTGATAAGATTTTCAATGATGTCAGAATCGACACGCACGAAATGAGACTTCTGCAACTTCTGCTCAAGCAATCCTATGAAATGATTGTCAAGCTGTCCGTCCATCACGAGCACGCTGTAGCCCTTCTCAGTCGCATTGTGGATATAATTATACTGAGCCACCGGGTCGGTAGTGTAGAGATATACTATGTCGCCCTCCTTATTGGTCTGATTTGCCTCGATCAAGGTCTTATATTCATCAAGCGTGTAGTACTTGCCTTCTGAATCCTTCACCATCACGAACTTCATCGCGCGGTCACAGAATTTCTCGTCGGTAAGCATACCGTATTCGATGAAAATCTTGATGTCGTCCCACTTCTTTTCAAAGTCGGCTCTGTTGGTCTTGAAAATCTCCTCAAGGCGGTCAGCCACTTTACGGGTGATATAGGTCGAAATCTTCTTGACAGCGGTATCGCTCTGAAGATAGCTTCGCGACACATTCAAGGGAATATCCGGCGAATCGATCACACCTTGCATGAGCATCATGAATTCAGGCACGACACCCTCTACCGAATCGGTCACAAACACCTGATTTGAATAAAGCTGGATGCGATTGCGTGTCACGTCGATATTATTCTTTATCTTGGGGAAATAAAGGATTCCGGTCAGAGTGAAGGGATAGTCGACATTCAAGTGAATCCAGAAAAGAGGATCATCCTGTCCCGGATAAAGCTCATGGTAGAACCTCATATAATCCTCATCGGTAAGCTCCGCGGGCTTCTTGGTCCATTCCGGCTCAGTATTATTGATCACTTTATCCTTGTCAGTGTCGACATATTTACCGTCTTTCCACTCCTGCTCCTTACCTGAAATCACCGGAACCGGAAGGAAGCGGCAATATTTCTTCAACAAAGCGTCGATACGCGACTGTTCCAGAAACTCTTTGCTGTCATCGTCAATATAAAGGATTATATCAGTTCCTCGATCCGACTTTTCAATTGTCTGCATCTCATATTCGGGCGAACCGTCACACACCCAGCTGACAGCCTCAGCGCCATCCTTATAGGAAAGTGTGCGGATTTCAACCTTCTTAGCCACCATAAACGCTGAATAGAAGCCAAGACCAAAGTGACCTATTATACTCTCAGCCTTGTCCTTATACTTCGCAAGGAACTCCTCGGCTCCCGAGAATGCGATTTGATTGATATATTTGTCTATATCCTCGGCGGTCATTCCAATACCATGATCGCTCACTGTAAGCGTGCCGGCATCCTTGTCTACCTTAACTTTGACATTCATTTCGCCAAGCTCGCCTTTGAACTCGCCAAATGAAGAAAGAGTCTTCAATTTATTCGTAGCGTCAATGGCATTGCTGACAAGCTCGCGAAGAAAAATTTCATTATCGCTGTAAAGAAATTTTTTTATCACGGGGAAGATGTTCTCTGTCGTTACCCCGATTTTACCTTTTTGATTACTCATAGTTTTAGAATATATACATTTACATTATGAATAACAATCAGCAAATAAAATGCCACTCTCAAAAGGTGACATTTTACACTAATTAAAGTTAAAATCAATGACAAAATTAACATCACGGGGCATTTTATGGCAGATATGAGAAAAAAATCAGGCATCTTTCCCCAAAATATCGCAGTCAATGCCAACTCTTGTTTCCAAATTTACTATATTTGTGACGAATTTATACCGCTTATAACAAAATGAAGAAACTTATCGCTCTACTGTTACTGTCAGTACTCATCAGCTTCAACAACGCCGCCATCGCGCAGACAGGCGGTGACAAATATGTCAAACAAGCTCAACAGCACCTTAATAATAAAGAATACACCCAGGCAAGATATTATTTCCTCCAGGCTTTTAACCAATTTGCTGCAAAAGGGCAGCAGGAGAAAGCCGTAGATGCCGGCGTGAATGTAGCCTCGCTCTACCACAGGGAGAACTATTACAAAGAAGCCTTTGAGATTCTCGCCAAAATTGACCGCTTGCTCACCGACAGCCAGGACTCAACCTCGGCAAACACATCATTGATGTATTATCCGGCAAAGGAGCGCCTCGCAATGTTCATAAAGCTGAAAAATGTGAGCAAAGCCACTGAAAACCTCAACCGCATGAAAGCGATTGCCAAGTCGGCGGGAAACAAATTTGACAGCGACCTGCTTTATAATGAGGCAAACTTCTACTATACATTCGGCAATTCAGCTGCCGGCGATGCGGCAATCAACAAACTGATAGCCCACTATGCCGATGAAAAAGATTACCAAAAAGCCGATGATTGCTTCAAGCAATTGATAAACGCCGCAACACGTTCAAAGAACGCCCAATTGGTAAACCGCGCATACGCCCGCTATAACCAATGGACCGACTCAATCCGCAAAGTGCAGGAAGCCGACGAACTCAACAGAGTGAAAAACAGCCTTGACGAAGCCAATCAGACTATCAGCGACAAGAGCAGCACAATCAGCATAAAGAACGGCATCATAGTTGCATTGATCGTCGTTATCTGTATTCTTGCAGCCTTTCTCGTTTTGGGCGCGATTATGTTGCTCCGCCAGATAGCTTCAGCTCGAAAAGCGAAAAAGAATCTGTTGATTTCCAACGAACACAATCAGTTGAAAGCTCAGTTCATCCGCAACATCTCAGAACAGATGGAACCCACGCTCAACACTCTCGACCAGTCGCTTCCGGCTGTGAAAGCACTGAAAGGGTTCTCGGAACATATCCAGGACCTGTCTGAACTGGAAAATACGTTGGATGAAAGATATGAATCTGAGGAGGTGAACCTCACCCGATTCTGCGACGATATCGCCGCGCAGATCAAGCCCCTCCTGAAACCGGGAGTGACACTGTCGGTCAACGCGCCCAAGATGTCGGCGAAGTTCAATCCCGAGACAGTAGAAAGCATCCTTCTGCACTTGCTCAAAAATGCGGCAATCTACACCCCCGAAGGAGGCAAGATATCGCTTGAATTCAAAAAGCGCGGAGCTAAGACAATGCAATTCCTTGTCACCGACTCAGGCTGTGGCATCCCCGAAGAGAAGATCGACATCATCCTGAAACCGTTCTCAGAAATTAAGGATTTGACCGAGGGCGACGGACTCGGATTGCCGATATGCGCTCTTAAAGCTGAAAAACTGAACGGACACCTTTCAATCGACCGCGAGTTTAAACACGGAGCCAAATTCATCCTCGAGATACGCTCGTAAATAAACAACGATAACTGACCCACCCGGATGGCATAACAATTCCATGTTGCGCCATCCGTTTTTTTGCGGAATCGGCACTAACTTTCTAATAAACGGCTCCCCTTTTGTTATAATTTTATTTGTAAATTTGCGCTTATTTAGAGTTTAACAAATTTGGAATGAATCGCCCCGAGGAGGTCTACGGAATATTTAATGACAGCTTCCCCCCTGTTTTAGACGGGGTGACGCTCACTGTTGAAAACTACGCCAAATGGATAACAGCAATGGGGAAAAAAGTTGCCGTTGTCACCCCTTGGAATCCGGAGAAAGCCGTTATCCCCGAAAAATATGACGTATACCGATATTTTTCGCTCCCTATTGCGTCACGAAAGCCCTATCGCTACGGATATCCCAAGCTCGACCCTTTTATATGGCACAAAATGAGACGCGCTCCGTTCCGCATCGTCCATGCCCATTGCCCATTCTCTTCCGGTCGGCTTGCCGCCTATGCGTCCAAATACCATAAAGTGCCGTTAGTCGCCACTTTTCATTCGAAATATCGCACTGATCTTGAACACTCGCTGCCTGAATGGATGGTAAAAAAAATCATGACGCGGGTGATGAATTTTTTCAATACCGCCGATGAAGTGTGGATTCCTCAGGCTAAAGTAGAGGAAACGGTAAGAGAGTATGGCTACAAAGGCAAACTGACCGTCGTTGACAACGGGATCGACCTTGCAGCCGACAGTTTCGACGAAATCCTCGCCATCAAGAATCGTGCCAAAGCGAAACTCGGAATAGACGGCAATGAAATCCAATTGCTTTTCGTGGGGCAGCACATAAAAGAAAAAGGCGTGCTGCTCATCATAAAAGCTATCGACCTTCTCCGTGACTTGCCGGTAAAAGCGTCGTTCATCGGAACCGGCTACGCAGTCGATGAGATGAGTGAATTAATCAGGCATCTACATCTTGAAGACCGCATAACTCTCCACGGGATAATCCCCGACCGAGATAAATTGAAGGAACACTATGCCGCAGCCGACCTCTTTCCCTTCCCGTCATTCTACGACAACGCGCCATTGGTGGTCAGAGAAGCGGCAATGATGGGCACACCGTCGCTTGTGCTTGCCGGTTCCACCACCGCCGAAGTAATCACTGACAGCTACAACGGTTTTCTTTGCGAAAACTCGCCTGAAAGTTATGCGGCAAAAATAAGGGACCTCCATAATGACCGCAAAAAAATCATTGCCGCCGGACGCGGAGCGGCAGCGACTCTGACCCGTCCCTGGAGAGAAGTAATCGAAGAAGTCATGATGCGCTACAACGAAATAATCGAAAAATATGGCAACAGAAGATAAAAATAACGCATCAGCCGCCGATTCTTCCAACGGATTCAGCCGGTGGAGAGTGTTAATCCCGATCCTTATAGGACTGTGTGTCATCGTGTGGCTTTTCCATCGGGAGTTCAACGTCAACATATGGAAAACCGTCCATTTCGACACTCGTGTAATTCTATGCATCGCCCTGGCGTGGATATTCATGGCTGGCCGCGATTTCGGACTCACGTGGAGGTTCCGCACCCTCACCGATAAAGACATCACTTGGTGGCAAGCCCTTAGGGTCAACTTCATGTGTGAGTTCACCTCGGCGATTACCCCCTCAGCAGTAGGCGGATCGTCATTAGGGATGGTTTTTCTCCATCATGAAGGTATAAACCTCGGACGAGCCACCACACTAATGTTGACGACACTGTTTCTCGACGAGCTCTTCTTCACCTTGGCTTGTCCGCTTATAATGCTGTTCATCCCCAATGACATGCTTTTCGGATTCAATGAAAATTCCTTTGAAACAGGACTGAAAGTCGTGTTCTGGATAGTCTATGCAGTGCTTGTCGCATGGACCGCATTGCTGTTCTTAGGAATACTCGTCAAGCCAAACGGCATAAAAAATGCTCTGATATTCATTTTCAAGTTCAAACTGCTTCGCCGATGGCAGCCCGCCGTCATCGCGCTTGGCGATAACATGGTCGCAGCATCCCATGAGCTGAGAACGCGCCCCATTAAATGGTGGCTAAGAGTGTTCGCCGCCACGGTTCTCACTTGGAGCTCCCGCTTCCTTGTTGTCAACGCTTTGTTCCTGGGATTTGTGCCCCACGCCGATCAGCTTGTGGTGTTCGGGCGCCAATTCGTCGTGTGGGTAGTCCTCATGGTCAGCCCCACTCCCGGCGGCAGCGGAATCAGCGAATGGCTCTTCACCGAATATTATGGTGATATGCTCAACAATGCCGGCATAGCTCTTATCATTGCGCTATTCTGGCGCATCATCACCTATTATGTATATCTTATTATAGGAGTGTTCCTCGCCCCGTCGATGTTGAAGGCTCCCAACAAGAATAATTCTGAAAATTCAAACTAAACACTATAATGAAATTCATTGGCATAATCCCGGCACGATATGCGTCGACAAGATTTCCGGGCAAACCGCTTGCCGACATCTGCGGCAAGACAATGATTGAGCGCGTATACCTGCAAGTGAAAAAAGCGCTCGACGAAGTGTGGGTGGCAACCGACGATAACCGCATTTATGACACGGTCAAGTCTTTCGGTGGAAATGTTGTCATGACCTCCGAAGCCCATCGCAGCGGCACTGACCGATGCTATGAGGCATACCTGAACATAGGCTCTGACGCCGATGTCGTGATAAACATTCAGGGAGATGAGCCTTTCATCGATCCGTCGCAAATCGAAGAGATCAAAAAATGCTTTGACGACAAGGCGACCCAGATAGCGACACTTGCGCGCCCGTTTGACCCCGAATTGGGTATCGACGCGCTGTTCAATCCCAACACTCCCAAGTTGGTTTTCGACGAGAATATGTTTGCCATGTATTTCAGCCGCTCGGTCATCCCCTATCTCAGAGGTGTTGACAAAGAAGATTGGGCAAAAAAGGCGCAATACTATACTCACATAGGCATGTATGCCTACCGTGCGGATATCCTCAAGCAGATAACCTGCCTTCCGCAAAGTCCTCTTGAGCTGATTGAATCGCTTGAACAACTAAGATGGCTCCAGAATGGTTATAAAATAAAGGTAGGGACAAGTTCTTGCGGCACTATCGGCATAGACACTCCCGAAGACCTTGAGCAAGCCTGCCGCTTGCTGAGTTCAGGTAAAATATAATCAGCTGAAAAATAAAATCGGAACAAAATGCTTGATCGAACCATAGCCCCGCCCGTCAAAGATTTCGTGTCATTGTCAATGCCGCCGCTGAAACAAGTTAAACTCGACAACGGCACAGTGGCAAACATCATCAACAACGGCGATCAGGAGGTATTCAGCCTGACAGCCGTGTGGAAAGGCGGCAATGCCGAAGCGGCATATTTCGCCGTGCCCAATCTCACCCTTCAACTGATGCGCGAGGGAACAGGCGAAATGTCGGGCGAAGAGTTTTCTGACATCCTTGAATTCAACGGAGCACGCATCGGCGCGTCAGCCGATTCACACTACTCCACTCTGCGCCTATACTCTCTCAACTCCAAGGCTCAGAATGTGATTCCGCTCTTTGCTGCCATGTGCCACGATCCGCTTCTCCCCGAGAGCGCGTTCACGATGGTGCGTGAACGCAGGTTGAATCAGGCTGAACTAATGGCTCACAAAGTGGAGGCGCAGGCTTCGCGCGCATCTAATCGCCTCATGATGGGAGCCGGACATCCATTGGCGCGATTCGACTCGCCGGAGGAAATTGCAAAAATCTCGCTCGAAGAAATCAAGCGATGGCACAATCTCATTTTTCGACCCGGTGAGGGCAATCTTGAACTTTTCATCGCCGGGCATATCGATGACAAGCTCATCGCCACCGTAAACAAATATTTCGGTCAGATTCCATTCTCCTATCCCTCCACCAAACTGCTCATAGAGCCGTTCCGGTCTTCTCCCGACAAAGACAGAACCCATATTGCCGTCGCCGGAGCCCTGCAAAGCTCGGTCAGGATAACCTATCCGGGACCGCTCAGAAGCAACCCCGACTACATACCGCTGAGAATGCTTGTCATGGCGCTCGGAGGATATTTCGGCAGTCGACTCATGAGCAACATCCGCGAGGACAAGGGACTCACCTATGGCATCTCCTCCTTTCTTTTAGGCTATCCCGAAGGCGGCATCATCGGAATCGAAAGCGCCACCGATCCGTCGACTGTCGAAGAACTGATTTCCGAAACACTGAAAGAGATCGACAGGCTCTCTTCGGGCGACTTCTCCCACGAAGAGATCACGCGCCTCAAACGCCACCTCATGTCGGGACTCGCATCGTCGCTCGACTCCCCGTTTGACATGATGGACTATTACGTCACTTGCAAATTATCTGACATACCCCCTGAATATTTCGCCCGACAAGTCGAGGCGGTAGCAGCGTTGACTCCTGAACTTTTGGGCGATATAGCCAGTCGGTATATCGCTCCCTATCGCCCGACAATAGTTGTCGCCGGCGCTTAAAGAAATGCGGTCTCGGGTTGCCATCTGTTTTCATTAACCCGAGACCGGCACTAATATCTTTTGAGTATCCCCCTTCATAATATTCTGCCACCGATTCATCATTTTTAGGTATTTCAAGAGAAGTCCGCTCCTGCTAACTTTGCACCCGTAAACCAATCGATGGCTCTTGATGACTCACACAAAATTCCGTATTATATTTTCAATCTTAGCTTTTGCCGTAATTCACAGTATTTTCGGTAATACGGCACGGGCTGAAAATACCGCAACAACCGACAAGGACTCGATAAAAATATCGAATATTTCCCTGTCGGAAGTCGTTGTTACGGCTCAGGAGTCACGCCGCCCCACCAGCGCATCGATTATCGACACCGCCGCTATGAGGCATCTTCAGCCATCAAGTTTTTCCGACTTGATGTCGCTATTACCCGGAGGGATAACCACTGACCCGAATATGGCTGGCGTCAACGCCATCGCCCTGCGTCAGGCAACAAACATAACCCCTGCCGACGACTACATGACATCGGCGCTCGGCACATCGTTCATCATCGACGACGTGCCCGTCAACACGTCATCTCAGATGCAGCACACTCCTGATTCCGAACAGTCAGGACGACTCTCTACCGGCAAAGGCGTGGACATGAGAACCATCTCAACCGACGATATCGAAAAAATAGAAGTGATCCGAGGCATACCCTCGGTCGAATACGGCGAGCTCACGTCAGGACTTGTCAACATCACGAGAAAACGCGGCGTCACCAAGCTTGAAGCGCGCTTCAAAGCCGACACCCAGAGCCAGCTTATATACCTAGGAAAAGGCATCAAAATGCCTGGCAAAGACTGGACACTCAACACCGGCGTCGACTACCTCAACTCTAAAATCGACCCGAGAAATTCCCGTGAAAATTTCAAAAGACTCAGCCTTTCAGTGCGAAGCAACAAAAGATGGAGCAACCAGGCCATCGCCACCGAGTGGAATTCAGCCCTCACCTACAAAGGCTCTTTTGAAAAGGACAACAATGACCCCGATTTGACAGTCAACAACACCATCGATAATTTTTCTACGAAAAACAACTCAATCTCCTGGAACAACACTCTGTCAATCTCTTCCATGACAGCAAGCCCGTTCCGGGCACTCAACGTGACCACCGGAATCAGCTACACCGACGAGCGGCTGAGTCAGAAAAAACACGTTGCTCCGTCGCGCATCCTGCCGCTGCCGGTGTCAATGACTCCGGGAAGCAACTATGTCGCCTATCTGCCCATGCTCTACCTTGCCGAACTCGATGTTATCGGGAAACCGATGACAGCCTATGCGAAAGCGGCATCAACCTTCCGTTTTATGAACCGCACTATCGCCGACTACATCAAAGCGGGCGTTGAATGGAGCATGAACAAAAACTATGGCGCCGGCGAGGTGTATGACATCACCCGTCCGCTCACCACCGGCAACAATTCTCGTCCGCGCCCCTACAGCGACATTCCGGCAATGCACCAGATGTCGGCATACGTCGAAAACGATATGCGCATTTTTGCCGGAAACCACACCTTCCATGTAATAGCCGGCGTGAGGGGAACCTCATTGTTAAATCTCGACTCACGCTACGCTCTCCACAACAAACTCTATTTCGATCCGCGCGTAAACGCCACTTGGACACTGCCGCAGCTCGAAGCGGGGCGCTACCCCGTCAGCTGGGAAATATCAGGCGGATTCGGCTGGCACACAAAAATGCCGATAGCCGCATTCCTCTACCCCGACAAACTCTATTCCGACTTCGAGCAGCTCAACTACTATCACAATAATCCCGACTACCGCACAATGAACGTGATGACTTTCGTCGAAGACTTGACAAACTATGATCTGAAAGCCGCACGCAATTTCAAGTGGGAAGTCAGGGGCGACATCAGCTATCGCGGCAACAGGCTCTCGGTGACATATTTCCGTGAGAACATGACCGACGGATTCCGCCATTCAGGCGACGTTCACCGCTATGTCTACCGCCGTTACGACGCATCTCAATTCGACCCCGAGGCAGTCAATCGCGCTCCGGTGATCGAAGAGTTGCCCTACACCGAAGTGACCGGTCAATACGTCAGGACCCGCATCACCAACGGCAGTTCCACCCGCAAAGAGGGGATTGAGTACACCTTCCAGTCCCGTCGATTCCCTAAGTCCCACACCCGTGTGACCGTTTCAGGAGCCTATTTCAAAACCAAAAACAACAATAGCCAGCCCTTGTGGTACAAACCGTCGATAATAGTCGACAATCGCGAGCTCCAATACATAGGGCTCTACGACGACACCGACGGCAGTATTTACCGCAGTTTCAACACCAACGTGATGTTTGACACCGACATCCCTTCATTGAATCTCAACTTCTCGCTGTCAATAGAAAACCTCTGGTTCACCTCGCGTCAAACAATGTGGCGCGACGGAATACCCACCCATTATCTTGACCCCGACGGAGAATTGCACCCCTACACCGACGATTGCCGCAACAATCCTTATCTCGTGCAGCTCATCCGCAATTTCTCCTCAACCGCATTTGAACGCATCACAGTCCCGACTGAAACAAATTTCAATCTGAAGGCGACAAAGCAATTCTGGTCAAACAGAATAGGCATCGCGCTCTATGTGAACCGCCTCTTCTCAATCCACCCCGACTACAAGCGCTACGGAGTGACAATCAGGCGATATTCTTCGCCCTACTTTGGTATGGAACTAAATTTTAAAATCTAAACAATATGCAATTCTACAACATCAAAAATCTTGCAATAGGCATTGCTTTGACAAGCGTGCTTGCGTTCACAGCAACCTCATGCTCTGACGACGATTCAGTCACCACCTATCCGATTGTTCTTAATCAGACTCTTCCGTCCGAGCTACCCTCCAATGCAGTCATCAAGTCAGGTTCGATTACCTACACCGAACTCAACTCTGGACGTGTCACCGTTTTCGACCTTCCGTTGCCGACTGAATCAGAGATTCCTGCCGGAACCTACGACATCGAAGGACAAATGACTGTAAAATACACCAACAACGAAGGTATCGAGGTTGAAAAAACGCTCCGCACAGCAAGCCGCCAGGTGGAAATCAGCGACGATAACAACACGTCAACCCTCAAGTGGTTCTTCTTCAATCCCGACAACACTCTCGTTTTCGGCGAAATCTTCTTCACCGGAACACTTAACGCAAAAGGCACCAGCGGCTTATACGATACCTATGTGACCATCTACAACAATACCGACGAAGTGCAGTATGCCGACGGTCTCGCAATCGTAGAAAGCAAATTGACCAATGCGTCGACCGATCAGATTCTCACTGCCGCAAATGATCCCGAAGCCAACTTCACCGCTCAGGCTATCTACGTGATTCCCGGCTCAGGCACCGACGTGAAAATCGAACCCGGACAATCAATCAAGCTCGTCGACCAGGCTATTAATTGGGGCGACGAAGTGCCCGGAGCCCTCAACCACACCGATGCCGACTTTGAATGGTACGACGAAACCTCCTCTGCATCGATTAAGGACACCAACAACCCCTCAGTGCCAAATCTTGATAAGTGGTACTCTTATTCTGCAACCATCTGGCTCCCCTCCAACCAGTGCAACCGCTCTTACGCGCTTGTCCGCTTTCCCGAAGGCATGACGGCTGAAAAATTCCTTGCCGACTATGTAGGCGATTATGAGTATGTAAACAGCGCCACCGGAACTCAGATGAAGGGCACAAAATGCTATCTCATAAAATATGACTGGATCATCGACGGTGTCAACCTATGCCCCACTGAAAAATGGGCTACGGGATCATTGAGTGTGGCTACCGACATGAGCTATGCGGCAATCAGCGAGAAAAACGCTGACAAGAACCGCTTCGGCAAAAAATTCGCTCGCAAGCAAGCCGGAGTCTCTGCCGCAGGCAACATAATCCTCATGGACACTAATGATTCAGCTTCTGATTTTGAAGTCATCTCTGTAAAATAATAATGAAACAAACCATCCATCGGTCAATCATAATGTTTTCCGTTGTGGCGCAAGCAATGCTCGCCACAGCGGAAAACGCTGTGATTATAGATAGAATCCGCAATTCATCTCTACCGCTTTATTCGGTAGAAACCGCCGGCTACCTCACCAATCCTGCAACATCATTCTTCAGCGATTCAACATCCATTTCCTCCATCTCTATGAGAGCGCGTCTGAACGACGAGAGCCAGCCGATCATGGAACAAACCGGAACCGGCTCGCGCCTGTTCTCCATCAACGCCGACTCTTATCAACGCCTTTCAGCCGACATGGCGGTATGGGGCAGCGCCTCCTACACCACAGGCGTGTATAAAGACATCAAGTGGACCAATTGCATCGACTATGAATATGTTGCCCCTTACGTGCTTGGCGATGAAGTAGGAGGCGACTTGAATACTCAATCTTATCGATTCGCCGGCGGAATAGCGCGCCGACATGACCGATGGACCTTTGGAGCCCATTTGAGCTACAGAGCCGAAATTGCAAGCCGCGACCATGACCCACGAGTGAAGACAGTTGTCTCATTCCTCAATGCCGCTATCGGAGCCGCCTTCAATGTCACGCCCCGATATATGGTGGGATTAAACGGAAAAGTGAGCGTCTACAATCAGAACTGCGACGTGGACTTCTACAACCCCATCAACGACATCAACATATACACGCTGACCGGAATGGGCACCTACTACAAGCGTTTCATGGGGAATGCCAATAAAAACAGCGGATACAACTCCGTCGGGTTTTCAGCATCAGCCCAATTCCTGTCAACCGACAAATCGGGGCTGAAAGCAGCCGTGTCATTCGACAGCTACCGCATGAAGCAGCAATTGAGAAACTTCAACAACCTCACTTTAGGATTCACCGACAACACCATCCTGACAGGCTCGGCAGCCTATCGCTTCACCCCGTCAGGCTCAATCATTGTCGAACCGGTTCTCACTGCCTGCGCTCGATTTCGGAAAGGCACTGAAAACATCTTTGGTACCTCCGCCGGGGCAAGCTACGATAAAATCGGATCCAATTCTTACTATCGCCACAACTCCTTCCTGGCGGAAATCTCCGTTCCGGTCCAATGGAGCATAAACAGCAATCTCTGCCTAACCTCCATGCCCGGTTTCTCTATTTTCCATGACAAAGAAAGCTATGCCGACCCAATGCGGAAAACTTGCGTCACCCGGTTCACTCCCGGACTTAGAGAAAACCTCTCGCTCACCCGCGGAGCATGGTTGTGGAGCATCGACGCGAGCGGTGCCTACCGCCTCTCTGACAGCGACGACCCCGTTTGGACCGATCTCGACCTGACATCTCCCTTAGGCAAATGCCAGCTCCACAATTACGCCATGCTGTCAGCCGACTGCATTGAAGCCACCGTCGATTTCAGTGCGGCGCGCTCCATCGGCAAAACCGCAATTAAAGGAACCATTTTTTACTCTATAAATCATTATCTCCGTCATGGTGACAACAGCCTCGCCGGCATCACCCTCGGAATATATTTTTAACAGCGATTATGATCAACGATACTACTCCGGTAATATCCGTCAAGCATCTCACTCAGCGTTACGGGTCGGGAAGAATAATCTACAGCGACCTGAATTTTGAGATTCCCAAAGGCTCCATCCTCGGATTGTTAGGAAAGAACGGAACCGGCAAAACCACCACAATCAACATCCTCATGGGCTACCTTAAGCCGGTCGAAGGCGAGTGCCGCATTTTCGGCGAAAAAATAACCGAAATGACTCCCGCCACAAGAGCCCGCATAGCCCTCCTCATCGAAGGACATGTTCAATACTCCTTCATGACCATCTCCCAGATTGAAAAATTCTATTCCCGTTTCTATCCACGCTGGAACAGAGAGGCATACTACGAGCTGATGAAAAAGCTCCACGTGTCGCCCAATCAGAAAATTTCAACCATGTCATGCGGACAACGCTCCCAGGTAGCGCTCGGATTGATTCTCGCCCAGAACGCCGACCTACTGGTGCTCGACGATTTTTCATTAGGTCTTGACCCGGGCTACCGACGCCTCTTTGTCGACTATCTCCACGACTTCGCCAAGTCCGAAGACAAGACAGTCTTCATGACCTCCCATATCATTCAGGACCTTGAGCGGCTCATCGACGACTGCATCATTCTCGACTATGGCAAAATCCTGACCCACACCTCAGTCGATCGCTTGCTTTCCGAGTTCTCCAAATTCCGGTTCACTACAACCGACGCCTCTCCACTCCCCGACGACGAGAACCTGATAAACCCCTACCGCATCAAAAACGAAGTAGAAGTCTACACGTTCAAATCGCCCGAATATGTGAAACAGGCGCTTGATCGACAAGGCATCGTCTACTCCTCTTTCCGAAAACAGGAAATGAATCTCGAAGACGCCTTCATCGGCTTAACCGGAAAATATTAACAACACTATGATAAAAGCTTTATTATTCAAAGAGTGGCTGAAAACACGGCAAGTGTTTTTCATTTCACTTGTTGTGACCGCCGCAGTCTCGGCATACGTGATTCTAATGATGGCGCGACTCATCCAACTCAAGGGCGTCGACCATCTGTGGCTCATAATGATCTTGAAAGACAATTCATTTGTCGACACCCTCAAATACATTCCAACCCTCGTCGGAATTGCCGTCGCCGTCGCCCAGATGGTTCCCGAGATGGCGCAGAAGCGTCTCAAACTCACGCTTCACTTGCCCTATCCCCAGTTTACCATGGTGGGAATAATGCTCGCCACCGGCATGGTAGAACTGCTTGTCATCTATCTCCTTCAGCTTGCCGCCATTGGAATATACGATTCCACCATCCTCCCGTCGGAACTCACATGGCGTGTGCTGCTCACCATGATTCCCTGGTGCCTTGCAGGATTCTCAGCCTACATTTTCACCGCCTCGATATGTCTTGAAGGCACTTGGAAAAGGCGCATAATTCTGGCTCTGCTCGGCATCGCCGTGCTGTTCACCTATTTCGCCCAGCCCGCGCTCGAAGCCTACAATTCAATCCTGCTTCTAATCGTCATCTTCATTTGTCTCTCAGTAATCCTGCCATTTGGCTCCATAATTCGGTTCAAGGAGGGCCGTCAGTAAAGTTATGAAAAAATGCTATATCACATTTTTAAGCCTGTTGTCCATCCTTGTCCTCTCATGGTTCCTCCCATGGCTCTACTCAATCATTTTCCCCGTCGGCGCCAACGACCCCTTTGTTGCATGGTCGCCGGTGAATAACTCGTTCATCATCACCGAAACTGCCGATGGTGGCGGAAACATCCATGGAATCGACAACGCTTCACGCTACACCAAAGAAGAGCGCGACTCCCTTTTGCCTCAGATTTACTACACTCAACTGGCGGCGCGCGAAAAAATGCCCGATTCCATCAAGGGCTACGAAATAACCATTCCCGTGTTCAAGCACTCCCAGTGGGTGTTCACCTCCTCACCAAGAGATATAAATAAAGTAAACGCTAAAGTATATCTCATGATGGAGTCCATGCCCGAGCGCTTTGAACTCGAAGACCCCGATGTCGTTTTCCGTGTCAACGGCAATAACGACGTGGAGTTCATCGACATTCTTTCCAATAAAACCGATCTCGGAAAAACCCGCCGCTTCAACGACATATTCAACCGCAACGGTTTCAAATTTCCTATCAAGTCGGCATCGGCAAACGTCACCACGCGCAAGCAATATGACGAAGGCTACCTCCTCGCCGACAATTCCGGAAAACTCTACCACCTGAAGATGCAGGCGGGCCGCCCCTCGATGGTCAAGATCGACGCGCCCGATTCGATAATAGCCGAGCATGTCTTCATAATGGAAAATGCCGACAACCGCCATCTCGGACTTGTCATCGACAGCCAAAACAATCTTTATGCTGTTGAAAAAGAGCGCCACAATCTCGTCAATCTGCCCGTAGGAAAAATCGACCCCGAGAATCAGAAGTTCTCAATTGTCAAAAATCTCTTCAATTGGGTTGTCAAAATCAATGAAGAGGATGGAGTGAGATGGATCGCGCTCGATTCCGACAACTACTCGGTGCTTGGAGAATATTATCGCCAATACCCCGAAAGCCCCATTCTCCGGGCGGCGTCATTCATCTTCCCGTTCCAGTTGTCGTTCACATCGGTCTATGACTGCGTGGCAAAACCGCGTTTCAGCGATTTCTCGGCAAATGCCATTTTCCTCAACATCATCCTTGCCGCAGCCATCATCGTCATCTACCGCCGGCGCAACAAAAAATTCATCGCAATCAATGCCGTGACAGTCCTCATTTTCGGTATCTTTGCATTCATTCCGCTATTAATAATCAACGAACAATAACAAAATAACAAAAAACAAAATAACAATTATGAAAAAGAACATTTTAATCTCATTGGCAGTGGCGGCATCCGCCATTCTCTACTCCTGTGGAAACTCAAGCAGCAACTCGGCTCAAGAAACCGCCGAAGACACCTCGGCAATGACCGTCGACCAGGTACTTTCCGACGCGCAGCAACTCGTCGGCGACACCATCACCGTCGAAGGCGTTTGCTCTCATCTCTGCAAACACGGTGGCAGAAAAGCCTTCGTCCTTGGCAGTGCCGACTCGCTCCTGCTCCGTTGCGAAGCCTACCCCGTCATGGGAACTCCCTTCTCCAAAGACGCCATCCACAAGCCCATCGCCGTTAAAGGAATCTTGAAAGAAGAACGCGTCGACGAAAACACCGTTGCCGAGATGGAACATCAGTATGCAATGCTCAACTCTCAGAACGACGCCGCCGACCAGTTCAACGAAACCACTGAAAAGGCAGCCGAGCCAACAGGTGGATGCGACACCGAGCGCGCAGCCCGCGGACAGCAGAAACTCAATTCATTTGCCGACCGCATCGCCGACTATCGCGCTCGCATCGCCGCAAGAAACGAAAAAGAAGGAAAAGCCTACCTCTCTTTTTACTATCTAGAAGCGATTTCCTACCAAATCCTTCCTGAATAATTTTGACAATCAAATAAAAAACCTTACCTTTGCACCGCTTTAATACAAATCATAAATAAATTAAAAAATGGCAACTAAAATCAGATTACAGCGTCACGGACGCAAAAACTATGCGTTCTATCCCATTGTAATCGCCGATAGCAGGGCACCACGTGATGGTAGATTTATTGAAAGGATAGGTTCTTATAATCCGAACACTAATCCTGCTACAGTAACATTGAACTTCGAACGTGCTTTGTATTGGCTTAACGTTGGCGCTCAACCCACCGACACTGTACGCACAATCCTCTCTCGCGAAGGCGTGCTTCTCATGAAGCATCTCCAGGGCGGTGTGAAGAAAGGCGCATTTAACGAAGAAGAAGCTCAGCGTCGTTTTGAGGCTTGGAAAGCTCAGCGTCAGGCAGCTGTTGATGCAGCCAAGACCGCTGTTGCAAGCAAGAAAGAGCTCGAATTGAAAGAGCGTCTCGAAGCTGAAACTGCTAAGAACAAAGCTAAAGCTGAAGAAGTAGCTAAAAAGAAAGCTGAACTCGCTGCCGCTAAGGCTGAAGAAGAAGCTGCAAAAGCTGCTGAAGAATCTGCTGCCGGCAACGAAGCTCCCGCCGAAGAAGCTGCTGCAGAATAAACAGAATTGCGACATATTGCCGCATCAAAAGCCGATAACGCCCCACGTTATCGGCTTTACTTTTTATCCCCGCCCATATCAAATCCCAAATAGCCCCACCCAAATCAAGCCAGCAAAGGCTTGCCTTATGGATAGCCGGGTACGGCGAATGAAATGAGCCGTGCCCGGAACATGCGCCCCACAGAAAATAGCACTCTGAAAGAGTGCCCCCTAAACCACCATTATATCCTCCAAGCCATCTCAGGCGACA
Source organism: Bacteroides sp. (assembly GCA_014801525.1). GTDB lineage: Bacteria > Bacteroidota > Bacteroidia > Bacteroidales > Muribaculaceae > Muribaculum. The sequence continues at coordinate 220 of JAAVEB010000006.1, read as the reverse complement.
TCGCACGCGATGTCCCTACTACCATCTGAGAGAAAAAAGAACAAAAACCGTACGGACATGGCGCGCCATGTCACCACTGCCACAACGCCCCAACTGCCACACAAAACCCGTGCATCGGAGATGCACTAATCCGCGAAACCCCAGGTAAAGGCGCACGCCTTTACCTGGGGACCACCAACACCACCCACCAAACCAACGTCGGAGACGTTGAACTCCCACA
>JAAVEB010000005.1 GCA_014801525.1 Bacteroides sp. | reverse complement strand
AGAACTGCCCGACGCAGCTCCTCCCCGCTGACCAACGCCGGCAACGGTCAGCACTCACTGGAGCGGCATCGGCATTGGCTGTCTACCGTAAGAGCGCTCTGAAGCCTGACGCATGGCTGCGGAGCCGATTTGACATGACACGGAAGCAGATGGAGTCGCCCGATATTTCGCTAAGTTCCTTCACGGAAGACTGCTTGAATCGGAATGCCGCCGTCGCGAAGCGCAATCCGCCAACACGAAGCCGCTGTCATTTCACAACCGGTAAAACGGTTCGGGCGTCNCANCCTCCACGGGCGCCNGACACATCATGGAAATCGCTCGGAACGGGCCCTTCCGACGATTCATTCACCCGTGCAAAAACAATCCACCCGGAAATGAACCATCACGATTCGTTTCCGGGCGGAGATGTTTGTTGCTATTCANCCGTGTCNGTTCCTTTGAGNCGTTTTTTAGGTGTAACTCCGAGTTCCATCAGCGATTCCATNCGCGACATCACGTTGCCTTTACCTAAGTACAGACGGTTGCGCGCCTCGGTGAATGAGTTGCGGATACGCGTGATCTGCGTGTCGATATCCATGAAACTGTCTTCAAACAAGACAAGTTTNTCATACANATCNGCAGCCGTCTTTACTATCTTTTCCACATTTTTTCCCTGTCGGTCATATTGCCACAGATTGTAGGCAAGCTGGAGCGCCATCAGTAGATTNCTCGGAGAGATGATGATGACACGTTTCTGGTAGGCGTAGCGGCTTAAATCAGGCTGATGCTTCATCGCAGCGATATAACTGCTTTCATTGGGAACAAACATAAGCACGAATCCGATGGCATCGTTCACTATGCGGTCATATTTCTTCTCAGCGAGTTCGTCGACATGCTTGCGGATGCTGCGCACGTGTTCTTTCAAAGCGCGTTCACGGTCCTCGTCATTGTCTGCGGCGACAGCGTCGGCATAAGCGGTCAGCGACACTTTTGAGTCAATGACAACCGAGCGTCCTTCGGGAAATCTCACCACGACATCGGGGCGAAGGTTATTGCCGTCATCATCCTTCACATTTTCTTGCACGAAATATTCCTCGTCTTTATGCAATCCGCTGTTTTCAAGAATGGTTTCNAATACCATTTCACCCCAGTTTCCCTGAGTCTTGGTTTCCGATTTCAATGCGCGGGTTAGATTGGCGGCGTCGCTTCCTATTCGCTCGGTTTGTTCTTTCAGATTTTTTATCGTGCTTTCCTGATGCTGCTGGAAGAGTTTCATGGTGGCTTCAAATGAGTCCTGAAGCTCTTTTTTGTTGACTTCGTTCTGNGTCTTGTTTTCNTCGACCGATTTTCTGAACGCTTCAAATTGTTCTTTTATCGGTTTCANCAGTTCATCCATCTGGGCTTTGTTTGCCTCCTGNAGCGAGTCCTGCTTAGCGGCAAGCGCTTCNGACGCATGTGCCTGCATCTCCTTTTTCAGCGCTTCAAATTTCAGCGCCCACTGACGGTCGCTCTCTTCGCGCATCTGCATGGCGTGTTCCTGTTCCTTCTTGATTCGCTCATTGGATGTCTCGATGATTTTGTTGGCNTACTCCCTTTCAGTGGTAATCTGCGATTTCAGTTCATTTGCAAGATTTTCCTGAGTCTCTATTTTTGATTTTAACGCGCTGGTTTGTGCCACNANATTGAGCTTGTCTTCATTTAGCGACACTATTTCACGCTCTTTTGCCGAATATTTTTCAGCAAGTTCTAAGTTTTCCCGTGTAAGGGCATTAATCTGTTCCTGCTTATTCCGTGATGTCAATTTGACAAACACGGCNCCGATGATAACGCCNAGTATAACACCTAATACAATTTCCATAGTNAATATAAATGANTATTACAAATATACGAAAAAAGTCGCAGTCTGCCGAGTNTTTTGCATGATGATTTATGATTTNACTGGAGAAGATCGCAAAGAATCATGTCCGATACGAGCCATGATTTTTCAGTGAATCGCAGTGTCCCGGAATCNGCGATAAGCTGNCCTGACNCGACGAATTTTCTTGCCNNCTTTTTAATCGCTTCTACCGGTCCNTTGCCGAGCGCTTTTTCCATTTTGATNAAATCTATTCCTTCGGATTTACGCAACGCAGTGATAATGTAATCGTTTATGAGGTCTGATGTGTCCTCGCTCTCAACTACACANGCTGTTTTCATTTCNCTNAGGGTTTCAATATATTTTTTTAGCGAGGGAGGGTTGTTACGGCGGTTNTTCCCGTCAAAACTATGAGCCCCGGGACCTATTCCGAGATATGGCGTNAACTCCCAATATCCGCAGTTATGCTTGGCTCTATGACCCGGCAGAGCGAAATTGGAAATTTCATAATGCTCGTAACCGGCTTCTCCAAGTCGTTGGATAAGCGTTTCATACATCTCAATGAAAAGGTCTTCTGCCGTCGGTTCTATTTTGCCGGCTTGCAGCATAGCCGACAATCGGGTTCCCGGTTCATAGGAAAGCGAATAAGCTGAAATGTGGGGGAGTTTTAGTTCNAGCATGCGGTCGAGCGAATCGTTCCAGGTGGCGATGGTTTGCCCCGGAAGTCCGTATATGAGGTCGCCTGAAATTTCGCTTATTCCGGCACTCCTTATTAAGGAGATTGCGTCAACGGCTTTCNGAGCATTATGGCGTCGGTTGACTGTTTTCAGCTCGTTGTCGTTGAATGACTGTATACCGATACTCACTCTGTCGATGCCTGACTTTGCGATAGTTTCNACCCACTCTGATGTGATGTCTTCAGGATTAGCCTCGATTGTGAATTCGTCGAGTTTGTCAATGTCTACAAGTGGATCTTCGNCAAGATTCTCAATGAAACCGGCAAGAGCCGGTGCCGGTAATTGAGACGGCGTTCCNCCTCCGATGTAAATTGTTTTTACCGGTTCGGTCAACTCATCTCTTCTTAANCGGAACTCTTTGATTGCCGCATCGAGATACTGCCTTGCGACTGATCCATCCTTAAGCGGCATGGAATAAAAGTCGCAATAACTGCACTTGGACGCGCAGAAAGGGATGTGGATGTATAGTCCGCTCATCTTTTTTCGACTGCAAGCCCGCACACTGACTTGAATTCGCAATACATGCAGTGGCTGCTGTGGGGTTGTGGGGTGAATGGAATTTCAGGGTCGAAAAGCATTTTCAATCGTGCGGTAAGCTGTTCGTTGACCTCTTCGGCAAAATCCTGATAGTTGGTGAGGGGAGCGCCGTCGATGGTCACAGGCGATATCGGTTCGGTATAGAGCTTCCTGAAAAGATATATCATCGGCATGATTGGTCCCGAGTGGTTTTCATCACGCTTGTAGGCGAAGCAATACAGGAATAGCTGAAGCACGGCTTTGTTGTGCCCGTGAGAGGAATTGGGGGCGACAAAAAGATCGTCGAGCGTTTTTACGTCAATTTGATCGCTNCCGGTCTTGTAGTCGATGATTCTTGTGAGACTTTCGCCGGTAGCGCTGTCGACGATGCGGTCCACACGGTCGATTGAACCCATTATGTTGAAATATCTGCCGTCGCCAAGCGGAAGTTCGGTCTTGAAGTCCTTTTCTCCCTCAATAAAATAGAACGGTTGCTCTTTTTCGCGCTCAAACAGTTTTAAGATGAAGTCGATTATAATCTGCCCCAGCACATGAGCTTCGCCCTGGAGTTCGGTAAGATTGGAATAGGGCTCTTTTTCCGCGTTTTCCGATGGCAGATTATTGTAGAGNTCATTTATGGTGGAGGTGACGGTGCGTTCCAGTTCGGNNCGCGCTTTCATTATGTTTTCAAGCGAGTCAGAATCNATNTAAACTTCATCGTTTGAGCCTCTCANCCTTTTGTAGGTGAGCTCGACAACCTTATGGACTATGCTTCCGAAAATACTTTCGTCCATGTAGTCGTTTATTTCATCGCGTGTCACGATACGCTCAACACGCGCGAAATAGAATTGGAGCGGACAGCTTAAATNTTGGTTTATAGCCGATGGCGATAAAAAGCGTTTTTCAGTCGAGGTCGATAAAAACCGATTTATTTTGTCCATTATTTCCGGAGTCTTCTTTANCTCGAATAATTGATTGTCGCCAACCGGAGGCACGTCGTAAAACGCTTGTGTCACTTTCANCTTGTCCTTTGGATAAAGATATACAAGTTGATATAGGTAGCGTGACATTTCTCCNCCCTTAAGTCCTGAAGTGCGCGCGTCATAAAGCAGTTTCACTTTACGCGCTTTCGATATCAGGCGATAGAAATAATAGGCGAATATCGATTCCTGAAATTCAGTGGTGGAGAGTCCGAAGCTGCGACGNAAAACATTNGGGATGAAGGAGCGGGAATAGTGCTTGCGCGGGAACACTCGTTCATTCATCGACGGCATGATGATGTTGTCAAAGTCGAGGGCGCGCGTTTCAAGCACTCCCATGATTTGCAATCCCGATAGCGGCTCGCCGACAAAGTTCACGCTTTCGCTTGAAACCGCGCGTTCAATCATGTGGAAAAATGTGTTTTCGCGCATCACAATGCCATATTTCATCACAGCGGCGCGTAGCTGCTCGATAGATAGACGGTAGCGAGTGAGAAATCCTATCTCAATGTTCATTTCTCCACCCTCGGCGGCATAAAGTTTCAGCTTTTCCTGCAATTCGTCGGCGAGATTGAGCGCGTAGTCAAACACCTGCATATTCTGCTTCAGGTCGTCGACGGGGAAAAATATTGCCTGTAGCGANGGATAATTATCCCTAAGTTCGTCGGCAGGGATTGTAAAGAGGCGCTTGCTTGAGATNGTTTCGCAAATTTCGTTACACTCCTTTTCGGCGAATTGCCTGAGCAGATGATGGCTTAGCACAGCCTTGACATCTTCGTGGAAGAAGCACCAGCGGTCTCTCACTTTTTTTGCGCGCAGATGCATCGACATGACATTTCTCATCAATGAGGCAATCGAGGTCATTCTCAGCGGATAGCCCATCGTGATGTTGACAGGACCTATTTCAGGCGGAACAGAGTGAAGGATATCTATAAAAAGCGTTTCAGAGGGGAGGACTATGGCGGTGTCGNCCGAAGCATGGGACTTAATGCGGCTTTTCTGCTTGAGCATTTTTCCTATGAGTTTTACTTGCCCTATGTTTGACGGAACGCCGATTATCTCAATCTCAGGCACGGGAACAGAGTCGGGGCTTATGTCGTAGCGGGAAGGAAATTGCTTCACATAGTTTTTGAGGAATCGTGCCGGAGATGACAATTTCTTGAACGGTTCGGGAAAGTCAAAGTCCCAATAGAAGTCGGCTATCCCAATGTCACGCAGCCGCTCAAAGATGCATAATTCCGAACTGGACAGCACGTTGAATCCTACAAATATGATTCGCTTGTAAGGAATATCCTCGGGGATAGATTTTTTCAATTTGTCGGCGACTTCGCGATATTGCGCTCCCGNCATTATGAGTCCCCGGCTTGCCAGACTTTCTTTTGTGGCGAAGAACAGCGGGAGAAGAATTTCCCATAGCTTGACGAAGGTGCTGCGGGTGACACCCATCTCTCCATCTTTGGTGAGATGTTTCCAAAAAGATTCAGGGTCAGATTCTCCAAGATCGATGTCCCAGTATTTGCGTATTATTTCTTTCTGTTCGGCAGTAAGGAAATCGGCTGATATTTCTCGAAGGTCCTTCACATTGCGGAATAGCTCATTGGGGTCAACGAGATACCTGTCGACATCATTGAAATCGCTTATGAGCATATCGCCCCAGAACACGAACCTGTCAAAATCTTCCATCTCGCTCTCGGCGCTGAGGCTCTCGAAGATTTTGCGGTATTCGCTGTACATGGTGAAGAGGGTGTCATAACGCGGNGATTCGGTGTAATCGGAAAACTCGGATATGAAATCGCTTATGGTGACGGCTTTCGGCTCGATAAACTGATTNCCTGATTTATTGTTCAGTTCAAGATAATGACGGAAAAAGGTGACGCTGCGTTTATTGGGGAACACGAAACAATAGTCAAGAAGCTCGTCGCGATGGGCGTCGAGGTAGGCTTTTGCTATTCGGCTTAAGAACGGCTCCATTATTTTAAACTTTTAGCAATATTATCATTCTTACCGCCATGTCAAACAGCACGATCTTGGCGTTTCCGTTTCCGGCGATATCGATTGAGGCTTTGTCAAGTTCATCGACAATTTTCAACACGTTGCGTTCATTTATGAATCGGGCGAAATTTGCGCCGAATGCCGCTTCCTCTTTGTTCATGTAGTTGAGCGACGACACGTGGAGATTCATGATGAAGTTTTCTCTTATGAGCCTCATGCAGTATTCAAGAAAACGGAGTTCNGTTTCTCTGCCAAGNGATGCTATGTCGGTTGCCCATTCCTTGAGTTCTTTCACATGGCGTTGATAGGCGAGTCGCATCAGAGCCATGAAGAGTTCAAGGAAATGATGGTTTTCCGATGATTTGTTCAAATAGTTTTTGGCGCGTATCATGCTCCCTTCGGCAANATGGGCTATTGCCATTGCGTCGCTGTTGTCGAGGGCGTAACGCGTTGCGAGCTGATTGGCGATNACTTCATCAGGAAGACGCTTCAGCTCTATTCGCTGCACTCGCGAATAGATGGTGGGCAATATCTCTTTAGCGTTGTTGCTGACCATGATGAACAGCGTGTCGCTGAATGGTTCTTCGATTTGCTNCAGCAGCTTGTTGGCGGCGCTGACGTGCATTCGCTCGGGGAGCCACACGAGCGCTATTTTGTATTTTGAGCTGTGGGTGGTGAAGCTTAGTTTGTGAATGAGCGCGTCGCTTTCATCGACATATATGAGCGGCTGGGTATTTGGCGAGTCAAGNTAGCTCATCCATTGCTGAAAATCCATGTAGGGATTGTCGGTGATGAAGTTGCGCCATTCTTCCAGAAAGTCGTCGCAAAAAGATGGCGAGCCGCTTTTCTTCTTTATGATGGGAAACACGAAATGGGTGTCGATGTGGTTGAATGACGCGTGCTGAAGACACGACGGACACTCTCCGCAACTGTCGCCGTCATGACGGTTTTCGCAGTGGATGTATTGAGCGGCGGCACGCGCTAAGGCAAATTTCCCGATACCCGGAGCGCCTTCGATAAGAAGGGCATGAGGNATGCGGTCAGAGTCAACCATNGCTCTTATTCGCTCTTTTGCNGTTTCATGGAATGGAATATCGGAAAATTTCATAGATTTTGTCAATATACTGTTCTTGCGATTCTTTCCACGCTTCGGGTGGCATTCAAAGAATAGAAATGTATGCTGGGAATCTGATGCTCGATGAGATCCTTTGCCTGGGCGGCGCACCATTCCACGCCCACCTCTTTGGCTTCGTCGTCATTTTTACATTTAATGAGTTCGCGAGCCAAGTCGACCGGGAGATCCACATGGAAGACTTTCGGGAGCATCGACAGCTGGTTTAACGTAGTGATGGGTTTAAGTCCCGGAATGATGGGGACGGTGATTCCTATTTCGCGGCAGCGGCGCACGAAATCATAGTATTTTTCATTGTCAAAAAACATTTGGGTCACCACGTAGTCAGCGCCGTTGTCGACCTTCTCTTTCAGAAACATTAGATCGATGTCGGGGTGGGGCGCTTCTTCATGTTTCTCAGGATATCCGGCAACTCCGTAGGAGAATGTGTCGCCTGTGATGATGTCCATTTTCGTCCCGTCGATGAAGTATCCCCGGTTAAATTCGTTTATCTGAGTTTGAAGTTGTGAAGCATGGGCATAACCGTTTTCATTCGGTATGAACCGGCTGTCATGCTTTGCCTTGTCGCCTCTTAGTACCAGCACATTGGTTATGCCGAGAAAGTTGAGATCGATGAGNGCGTATTCGGTTTCTATTTTTGAGAATCCGCTGCAAATGAGATGGGGAACGGCGGGAATGCCATACTTTTGCTGTATGGCGGCGGCAACTGCCACNGTGCCGGGACGACTGCGTTCGCTCACTTTCTGATATAGCCCGTCGGGGGTGTTTTTATACACCATTTCGCTTCGATGGGTGGTTATATTNATGTAGAGCGGGTTAAATTCCCGGAGGGCATCGATGTTTTTGAAAAGCTGGGATATGCCCTTGCCTTTCAATGGAGGAAGCACTTCAAAAGAGAATCCGGCGCTCTTGCTGCCGTTAATTAAATCAATGACTTTCATATTCCTAATTTGGATTTTGGAACTGTTGCCTGGAAATCTTTTAAATATTCAGGGGTTGAGTAGGCGAGATCGAGAAAATCTTTTTTCATATACGCTTTTTCCGACAGAGCCATCATGTTTGACGCCAACGGNTGTATCTCGGTGATGAAATTGGCATTGGGGTTTTGCTGNAGGAGCTGACGCGCTTTTTCAGCTCCGTTGCCGAAGAAAATGACCGGACCCTTTTCGAGAAATTCATGATAGGATGACTCGTCGAGAATGAGCGGAGCCGGCGNCATGAGCGGCGTCAGNGCGTAATCATATACGGCGGTATAGACCTCCATGCGGCGCGCGTCGATCATCGGGGCAAACATGACGTTTTCGTCAAAGAAGTCGCTGAACATGACAGCGACGGTCATAATCTGCAGAGTGCTTACNCCTATCAAGGGGATGTCAAGCGCGTAGGCGAGACCTTTAGCCTCGGAGAGTCCGATGCGCAGCCCGGTGTAACTTCCGGGACCGATGCTGACAGCAACGGCGTCGATTTTAAGATTTTTTTCTTTTGCCTCTGCCATGCAGTCTTTTATGAATCCTGAAAGGAGCGTGGCATGGTTGTGCCCGCTATAATCTTCCCGTGATGTCAACACCTGACCGTCGAAAGTCAAAGCCGTTGAGCACACATTGGTTGACGTTTCTATATTTAGTATTGTCGCCATTCCTTTTTGTTTTTATTACAAAGATACGAAATTTTTATATACCTTTGTGAAAAATAATAGTCCATGNTACTATCCATGACTGGATTTGGCAAAGCTGTAGCCACAATCCCTAACAANAAGATTACCGTAGAGATCAAATCTTTAAACAGCAAGCAGATTGATATTACATCAAGAGTCCCTTCGGCATTTCGCGAGAAGGAACTTGAAATACGCAATCTTATCGCATCGAAACTTGAACGCGGAAANGTTGATTTTCAGATATATGCCGAGTCGATTGGCGTTGAACCGTCAGTGAGCCTGAACATTCCGCTGATGGCGGCTTACAAGAATCAGGTGGAAGAGATGGCGCGCGAGCTCGGCATCCCCGCTCCTGAAGACTGGTATAGCGTGCTTTTGCGTTTTCCCGAAACGGTCAAGAGCGAACTTCCTGCGTCGCTGAGTGAAGAGGAGAGCCATGCTCTTATCGCCACGGTTGNATCAGCCATTGACCTGCTGATGCAATTCAGGGAGAAAGAGGGCAGGAAACTGGANGAGTTTTTCACTTCAAAAATAGCCAATATACGTGANCTTCTTGCGTCGATAGAGCCATTTGAAAAGGAGCGCGTCGCAAAAATCAGAGCCCGCCTTGAGGAGAATCTTTCAAAGATTGACTCTATAAGCGTCGACAATAACCGCCTTGAGCAGGAGATGATATTCTATATCGAAAAACTTGACGTGAACGAGGAAAAACAGCGTCTTGCCCAGCATCTCAATTATTTCATGGAAACGATGGAGAATGGCAAAGGACAGGGNAAGAAGCTCGGTTTCATCTCTCAGGAAATGGGTAGGGAGATAAATACTCTCGGGTCGAAATCAAATCACGCCGAGATGCAGAAGATCGTTGTCAAGATGAAGGACGAGCTTGAGCAGATTAAGGAGCAGGTTCTTAATGTGATGTAAGCGGATGAACGGTAAAATTATAATCATATCGGCTCCTTCAGGGTGTGGAAAATCCACGATAATCAACGCTTTGCTTAAGCGTGGCGACATTGACATGCAGTTTTCCATATCGGCGACCAGCCGCAAGCCCCGCGAGGGCGAGAAGCATGGGGTGAATTATTATTTCCTTTCAGAGGATGAATTCCGGAGAAAAATAGCCGCCGGTGATTTCGTGGAATTTGAGGAGGTGTATCCGGGGCGTTTTTATGGCACTCTTCGCAGCGAGATTGACCGCATAACTGACGGAGGGCATAATGTTGTGCTCGACATCGATGTGGTGGGAGCGCTGAATGTCAAGAATCTGTATGGCGAGAAGGCGATGACGCTGTTTATCCAGCCGCCGTCGATCGAAGCGCTTCGTCAGCGTCTCATAGGGCGCGCTACCGACTCGGCTGAGGTTATTGAAGAGAGGGTAGGCAAGGCGGCTTATGAAATCAGTTTCGCTCCGAAATTTGATTGCTCGGTGGTGAATGACGATCTCGATATTGCGATAAACCAGGTGCATGACCTGATCAGCTCGTTTGTAGGACGGTGAAGAAGGTAGCGATACTTGGGGGTTCGTTTGACCCGGTACATAACGGGCATCTGATGCTTGCCTCATACGTCGCTCAGTTTTGCGGCGTTGATCAGGTGTGGCTTTCGCTTTCGCCGCTCAATCCGTTTAAGGTTGATAAGAAGCTTGGCAATGACGCCGATAGGAGCCGTATGCTTGAGATTGCCGTGGGGGATTCAGAGGAGGTGAAGTTTTGTGATATAGAACTGAAAATGCCTCGCCCGTCCTATATGATAGACACTCTCAGGAAATTGAAGGAATTGCATCCTGATTGCGAGTTTACGCTGTTGATCGGGTCGGATAATCTAGAGCGATTCAGCGACTGGAAAGAGAGCGGAAGCATACTGAGGGAATTCGGGCTAATGGTTTATCCTCGCCCGGGATATCCGATTGGTGAACGGGCGGTTGAGAATGTGCGGTTTATTTCGGCGCCTGTGGTCGACGTTTCGTCGACGTTCATTCGCGATGCGATATCAGCCGGAAAGGACATGAACTTCTTTCTCCCTACGGGAGTTTATACTTATATTAAAGAACATAATTTATATAGCTAATTAATCCTGACGACTATGGCACAGCAGAAAATCCTGAATAATAATTCATTGGCGTTTATCGGTCTATGTAATGAATATTGCCAGACGGTTGAAAACGCCCGGGAAATGGAGCGTGAAGATTTTATAGCGGCGATGCTGAGGATTCTTCCGCGTGTTTATATCACGGCTACGGATGTCAACGTGGATTCCAATTTGATGGACGACGCTTATATCGACGGTCATCTTGAGGAGGATTATTATGAGGCTGTGAGACGCAATATCGAGAATCTGCTCGGACCTGACGACACGTATCTTGAGGTTTTTGAGGAGGACATGAAATATTCCGACACTCCGATAGCCGCATCGGTTTCCGAGGGTCTTGCCGATATATTCCAAGTGTTTTATAATTTTCTGGAGTCGATAAAAGATGTGCCCGAGGAATTGGTGGAGCAGGGGATTGTGGCGATGAAAGAGGATTTTGAGACTTACTGGAGCCGAATACTTTGCAATCTGCTTCGTCCGCTAAATCAGATCCGTTATTCTCCCGCCGAATAATAGCGGCTCGGCTGATTTGCGATAAAAAAAGATGGCGGCGGGGGCGGAATAATTCAAAAATATTCTTAACTTTGCAACGCTAAAAGCCAAGGAGTGGTGCTCGAGTGGCTGAAGAGGCACGCCTGGAAAGCGTGTATACCCCAAAAGGGTATCCCGAGTTCGAATCTCGGTCACTCCGCAAAAAAAATGGACGGAGTCCTTTTTTAAGGACAGCCGAGATTAGAACGAGCAGAGTTCGTAATCGCGAAGCGCTTGCACAGCAAGAATCTCGGTCACTCCGCAATAGAATGAAATCCTGCAAGCGTTCTGTTTGCGGGATTTTTTTGCAATAACACCGGCAATGGAGCGTATGGCAAAACGAGTTAGTTAATTGGCTAACGAGATTGATATATTGGACACGGCAATTTTTAATAAAATCAAAGGATCATGTCTGAACAAGAAAAAATAGATTTAAGAGCAAGGATTAACCAAGGATTAAAGCAATCCTACGAGAATCTTCTGCGCCGGAAGGCTGCCCTCGGTCAAGATATGGTCTTTGCCGACGAAAAAATTGTTCCGGCTCGAAAAGCGCTCTACAAGCCGAAATTCGATGTTTTCAAATTTTTGTCATGTACTTAAAGATAATACATCAATGAATAATGAATCAACAGTTCCGCATATCCCCAAGTATCATGCCGTGTTTCAATGCAAAGTGGATAATAGGATGTACAAATGGCCTATCATAATGTTGTGCATATTTGATGTCACTGTATTTTTCATGGCTCCTACTATCCTATTGGGATTTATTTCCATTCTTTGGGTTTCGCCCCCGTTTCTGATAGTTGTGTTTTTGTCCCGGTATATATATCGCAAAACAACTTATGCCATAGAAGACAATGTATTACGCATATCAACACCATTGAAGTCATTAGCCATCAATATAGACAGCATCAAGAAAATCCGGCGTGGAAAATTCTGGGTTGAAAGCCGTCGGAATTACTCTGCGGCTTACATCAAGCTGCGCATCATCTACGACAGAAACAGCTACATCTACGTGTCGCCGGACAATGAGATATTATTCGTTGACATACTGCAAGCCATAAACCCCAACATAAAATATAGCAGCGAATAGTATAGCCGATACGAAAGCAGATAGTGCGGACAAACAATACGGGGGCGAATCCGACTGCTAAGGCCTCATTATGAAATCCACGTAGGACACACACATTTTTATCAGCGGCTCAATTTCCGTCCAATCGTTTACCTCCTGATGTGATTGCTTATACTCTTTTACGAAATCGCCATAGCCTGGTAATTCTTTACACCGCCCGGAAATGATGTGAGGCAAATCCCAGGCAATACCACCGGCTATTTCCGGGCCGAACGAAATGCAGCTTTTTACGCGTTCTGTCCATCTCATGCCTTGCGGACCCACCAGTTCCTGACCGCCTATACATGCAGTCCATAAGATTACGGGACCGCACTGACGCACTTTTTTCATCATTAGTGCCTGACTGTGATAGTATGTGACCGAATACCAATACTCCACAACGGTATCGCCGGGGATTTCATATTTAAGCTCCCGTATATCGGCAGCCTTGTATTTAACAGATTTCTTACCGTCGGGCTGAGGCGAGATTTTAACAATCGGCCTCTCATGTCTCAGCATGTTTTCGCAGAATCCATCAACCACAGAGCCATCATTTAGCGTCACCGAAACTCTCCCGAGAGGGGCTTTGGCGTAAGCGCAACAGACGACAAGCGCTATTAACAGTAAGATGGCTGTTCTTTTCATGGCGACGCATTTATTGTGGGTTATTTTAGGAGATGACAAAAATTGGATTTTGTCGTTTATGTTGTTGATTTTTTTAATTAGTTATTCCTTGCAAAAATCCCTGAAAATTAGTAACTTTAAAGAAAAGTTTGACGGCTTTTTCCATGAAAGTTACGACAACTCCCTGGGACTGCGACAAAGTTAATCAAATCGTCCCGATTATGCAAGAGCATCTTGGCCCGGTAGTGATCCATCGCTCCGACTCGGAAACAATCTTAAATGCAAAGCACAGCAGATGGAAGCATCTGTATGATAATGGCGGCGTACTGGTCTCGCCATTCATCTCTCAAGCCGAAAACCTTATTGATTCTTGCTCCCGTCATCCCTCTCCCTCCCGGCAGAGAAACCTTCCTCTTCCTTAATTCGATTGCAGTATTTATCTCCGATATAATGCCGAAAAGCACCTCCCTATAATTGGGAAGTGCTTTTCAATTTCAGGTAGTATTGGGTTATCGATAATGAATTACTTCACTGCGATCTTCTTCACCGCATTCCCCTGGCGCACGATATAGATTCAGGGAGCAAGATTGTCAATGGAATTTCCTATCATTACGCCGTTGAGGCTGTAAACTTCGTAAGGCAATACACAATCAAAATCGATAGAGACTTCATCAATCCCGGAGAATATATAATATTTGATGATATTTATAGAATACAGTATAATTTTTACTCTGCTAACATTCTTTTATCTTCAACATCCTGCTCGTTCTTAACCATTATAAAAAGCTTGTTCATATAATCCCTAAACTTCTTATCTATACGGTAAACTTGTCCATTATACCATAGACAAAAATCAGTTTTATATTTTGTAGAACGTTGATATCCATATGCATTTCCCATAAATACTTCTGAAATATATTCTACATCGCATTTAAAAACAGCAATATTTTTAGTCTCATCATATATCGCACTTATTATTGTAAAATTACTATCATCATATCGAACGGTTTTAATTTGTTCAATAAAGTTATTAAATTTGCAGTGAATCAAATCATTTTTCTTTTTATTAATAAGTATGACTGTTGAATCATTTTTAGTATAAATGTCATCTACCTTAGGATCTCCTTTAAAAAGAATATTAGATGGTTTGCCACACACGAAAAGACGTTCTACATAACCAATTGAACCCGTTTTCATTGCTGCAAATAATTCATTCGCAACTTTTTCTTTCAGGGCTTCTTTTTTTTGAGATAATTCAAATAACGGCACAGAGTTTGGAGTAGGCTTTATTGTCGCAAATCCCTCCATCGCTTCATCAGCTCTAAATCTACGCCCCTTTCCAATATATTCTATTGGGCAATAAAGCATTGCAAATTCTTTAACAACCTTTGGGAAAGTGGCAGATTTATAGTTATTAACGTATGGATCAAATATTGGAGGAGCTCCATTATAGATGATTTTTTCAATGTTATCACAATCATCAAAAGCACCTGCATATACTCTTATAGGTTCTTTTTCAGGACTACCGCTCCCTGGACCTGTAGCACAACCTTCAATATCAAACTCCACTACCCGAAGTTTTTTACAACCTTTAAATGCAAATTCTGCTATTCCTGTATCTCGCCAATGAGGATGCTCTGCAAGCGACTGTGGGAGGAAGATGGAATCAAGTTGGGTATTCTCAAAAGCTCTTTTCCCAATAAAGTATAAACTATAAGGAAAATTAATTGAGTATAAGGAAGAATTAATAAATGCGTTTTCACCAATAGTTCTAATTGATGAAGGCAGCTTAACAGAAGTCAAATTCTTTCCGTTAAAAGCGTTCTTTCCAATGCTAACAACTGTTAACTCGCGACCTCTGACCTCTATCTTTTCAGGAATAATTAAATTGCCGGAAACATTCCCTCCGCTGACTTCTACATTCCCATTACCCAGAAGCGAATATTTCAGACCTTCTACTTCAAAGTCTTGCGCTAATACAGTTATACTGGCACAAATTATCACCGTTACAACCAATATTATTTGTTTCATAGCTATCCCTATTATATCTTTTTTGATTTATATTCTTTGATTTCGATATCAGCTCGAGACATCAGGGGGTGACGTGGATTACCCTCATTGGTCAAGTCGCCAAGTTGGATAAATTTAGCACCCTTGAATTGAGTCAACTCTTTCAAGATATCTTTCAGGCAGAGGCGAAGATATTTCTTTTTTGAAATAGAATTACCATGGGCCACAAGAATGGTGGGATTTTCTATCTTTGAAATTTCTTTCACTATATGCGAGAGATTGTTTTGATGTAAGTCTATATTTAACTCTCCAGGAAGCTCTTCGATTTTGGGAGTTCGAAGTGGATAAACATTCAGCATTACGAAGCCGTCAAATCCCATTTTGTCAGCAAAACCGCAAACACGTGTCATAGTGCGGTCGGGACGGACATCATCTGCTGTGCTTGGATTTATACCTAATACAATAAGAGGATTTTTACCCTCCTTTTTTAGAACATACCGAACCTTGTCATCGCCAAGCATAGAAATATTGGAGTAATCCATCTTTTATTTCCTGTCTCCTCCATTCCCGATTTGACTGTTAGTTGTGATACAAAAAGCGTGGAATGATTTCTTGTCTATCTTCAAGGAGGCATCGCCAAACGCCTAACTACAAATAAACAGTCCACTCCCACGCCTTACCGGATATCAATACCCCTTGTCGGGGAGTGGATATACGACAAGCATAGGCGCTTTTTGACTGCTTCTCCTTTGTAGTTTGAAAATTGGCGATTTCCTTGAAAAGGATAAAGCAAAAAACGCTTATAAAAATATGTCTGCACCCTGCCTCGCGACCACATATCGGGACTCCGCGGGCGATATGCATCGGCAAAGATAATGTATTTTTCCTAATTCCCAATAGGACCGGAAAATATTTTTAAATACATTTTGTGCTGATTCAATAAGAATTTATTTTGAATCTCAGATAATTCTTATTACTTTTGTATTATAGTGCGCTTGCGCGTGGCTTGTGCATGAAATTATTGTTCAATAATGAGTTAAAGAGGTATGAATACTCCCCATGGAAAGCATGTATACTCCAAACAGCGTATCCATAGTTCGAATCTCGGTCACTCAGCTTGAACAGAAATTCCGCAAGCAGAAATACCTGCGGCATTTTTTGCCATAAAAATTCATACTGCCATGTCTGAGATGGAAAAATATCAGTTGATTCTGGATGCTTTAAAGAGAAAGGCTGCCGAGATTCTACCTAAAGGGTCTCAGATGTCCTTATATGGGTCCCGGGCACGTGGAGATGCATCTCCTGACTCGGACTGGGATATCCATATACTCATTCCGGGAGAAGAGAAAATTCCTTTTGACCTATGGGATAAATACGCGTGGCCCTTAGTAGATGTCGGCATATCTATGGGCGAGGAGATTAATCCAAGACTATATTCCTTTGCCGGTTGGCTCAAACGCAGTTTCCTCCCCTTCTATAAAAACCTGGAAAAAGATAAACTCACCTTCTTTCGAAATTAATTATCATGACTCTCAAATCAGAAGAAAGAAATTCAATAGTATCATATCGGCTTGAGAAAGCTTTTTCCACAATCCAACAAGTAAAGGATGTGGGAAATATAGGTTATTGGAGTCTTGCTGCCAACAGATTGTATTATTCTGTCTATTATGCTTGTGTGGCATTGCTCATCTATAATGGTATCGAGGCATCCACTCATAGGGGAGTCATAAGAATGATTGGAGACAAATTTGTAAAAACCGGTATTTTGCTACCTGAAGATTCAAAATTGATAGGCCGGCTTTTTACAATGCGTCAAACCGGAGATTATGATGATCTTTACGATTGGGAAGAATCTGATGTTCTGCCTCTTATTCCGAAAGCTGAAGAATTCGTCATGCGAGTTTCACGTCTTATTCAAAGTAAGTCATTTTAAGAGCATATATTGTGTCTCACGTCACCGCCTCAACTGTCATCTACGACTCCGAAGCCTTCCACCCATGTCGCTCAACATCCGCGATATCTGAACATATGATAAGAATGCATTTTGAATATTAGAAAATTCGGGGCATAGTAAAAATCCTGTGTTATTAGAGAACTTCTTATCTTTGCAAAAAAAATAGTTTGCAATGGAGGAAAACCCATACATAGAGCTGGCAGAATGTCTGCTACCGGAAGAAATGATTGAATACTTTGACGTAGTCAAGGTAGAGAAAACTAAAGAAACCCTTGATGTTACATTGGAGGAGCGAGATAAAGGAGTGGATGGATATACCCCTGAACAGCTCCGTCCCAATGGCTTTTATGAAGAAAGCACAGTCAGGGACTATCCGGTCAGGGGACGAAAGATGACATTCCATGTAAAGCGACGCCGATGGCTGGATGTGGAGACAGGCAAGAGCGTGTCAAAGCGCTGGGACATCGTAGCCGAAGGCACCCGCTTCTCGAAAGAGTTCGCGGCTTTTTTAAAAGGTATGCTTGGACAGATACCCGATTACGGGCC
>JAAVEB010000004.1 GCA_014801525.1 Bacteroides sp. | reverse complement strand
TGTATTGCAATCGGTCCGATGATTATGATGAAGTTTGTATGTCTTCTGACAAAGAAGCTGGAGATTCCAACGATTGTCAGCATGAATCCGATCATGGTTGACGGAACCGGAATGTGCGGAGCATGCCGCGTGACTGTCGACGGCAAGACTAAATTCGTATGCATCGACGGTCCCGAGTTTGACGCCCATAAAGTTGATTTTGATGAAATGATGATGCGCCTGCGCTCTTATAACTAAAAAACATATGAATATCGACAATATAAACGACTCGTCGCGCAACGCCGCCTGGCGCGAAGAGCTCCGCAATGCAATGACGGCAAAGGAGCGCACGGCTATTCCCCGCGTAAAGATGCCCGAATTGTCTCCCGAATATCGCGTCACCTGCAATGACGAAGTAAACCAGGGACTCCCTGCCGAAGCTGCGGTTATCGAAGCTTCACGATGCATGGACTGTCCCGACCCTCAATGCGTGAACGGCTGTCCCGTGAGCATCGACATACCCGGATTCATCAAAAACATCCAGCGCGGAGAATTTGCCACGGCAGCAGCGGTTTTGAAAAAGACAAGCGCCCTGCCCGCCGTGTGCGGACGAGTGTGCCCGCAGGAAAAACAATGCGAGTCCCGCTGCATCTATCTCAAGATGAAAAAAGAACCGGTGGCAATCGGCTATCTCGAAAGATTTGCCGCCGATTTCGCGCGCCTCGCCCATGAAATGCCCGTGCAGCAGGCAGCGCCATCAAATGGCATACAGATAGCGGTTGTCGGATCAGGACCCGCCGGACTCTCTTTTGCCGGCGACATGGCGGCTCGCGGATATGAAGTGACCGTTTTTGAGGCACTTCATGAAATAGGCGGAGTGCTGAAATATGGAATACCAGAGTTCCGTCTTCCCAATTCGGTAGTCGATGCCGAAATCGACGCTCTCGCAGCTCAGGGAGTAAGATTTGTAAAAGACTGCGTAATCGGAAAGACCCTCAGCTATGACGATTTGCACGGCATGGGCTTCAAAGGCATTTTTGTCGCTTCGGGAGCAGGACTGCCGCGCTTCATGGGGATCCCCGGCGAAAATTACATCGGCGTGATGTCATGCAACGAATATCTCACACGCATCAACCTCATGGGTGCCGGAAAACCGGGATATGACACACCCGTGCTACGCGGAAAGAATGTCGCCGTGATTGGCGGCGGAAACACAGCGATGGACGCCGTGCGCACAGCACGTCGAATGGGTGCTGAAAATGCTATGATCGTCTATCGCCGCAGCGAAGCCGAGATGCCCGCCCGAATCGAAGAAATAAAACACGCCAAACAGGAAGGAGTGCAACTCCTCACTCTGCACAACCCAATCGAATATACCGCTGACACTAACGGAAGGGTGAACACAATGCGCCTACAGAAGATGGAACTTGGTGAACCCGACGAATCAGGCAGACGTTCACCGGTGCCTGTTGAAGGCGCGATAATCGATGTGCCCGTTGATCTTGTGATTGTCAGCGTCGGAGTCTCTCCGAACCCGCTTATTCCTGAAGCCATCAAGCAACTTGAAGTATCAAAACGCGGAACAATCGTCGTGAACCAGGATACGCTACAATCCTCAGTGAGCGATATTTATGCCGGAGGCGACATTGTGCGCGGAGGAGCGACCGTAATCCTCGCCATGGGCGACGGACGCAAAGCCGCAGCCGCAATGGACAAGAAACTTCAGGAGGAACAGATGTAGCATACAGCCCGATTTTTTAATACAAAATTCGACAAAAGTATTGCGCAATCAAAAAAAAGATTATATCTTTGCAGCCGTAAAACCACAAACAAGGTTCCTTGGCCGAGTGGTTAGGTACCGGTCTGCAAAACCGTTTACAGCAGTTCGAATCTGCTAGGAACCTCTCAAAGGAAACGCACTAATGCGTTTCCTTTCTTATTTTAACAGCCCCTCTACCGTTTATTCCATGAAATCATCAATCATCATCACCATCCTGGCTTTAACATCCTTATTGTTTTGCCCCTCAGACTTGAACGCGAAACCGCGCCACAGATATTTCAAGACAACCGACGCGGAATTTTTCAAAACCGACACAGCCCGCCAAATAGGCGCCCGCATTCTTCTATTTCAGCGAGTGACCGGAGGCTGGCCCAAAAACACCGATCTCGTGTCGCCGATGACAGCTGCACAGGTTTCGAAAGTGCTGCAAGACAAATCGCGCGTCGACGACTCGACAATCGACAATAACGCAACAACAATGGAGATGCGATTCTTGGCACAGCTCAACAACGCTTGTCCATCGGAAGTCTATAGGACAGCAATAAGCAAAGGGCTTGATTTCCTGCTCAGCGGACAATATGAAAACGGCGGCTGGCCTCAATTCTGGCCTGATCCCAAGGGGTATCAGGTGCATATCACCTACAACGACGACGCCATGTATAACACCCTCTCGCTCTTTCAAGATCTTCTTAGCGGAAACGGTCCATACAAAAATATCATTGACGCAGAAATGGCATCAAAGCTCCAGCGCTCTGTCGATAAAGCCGTTGAAGTAATCCTTGACACACAGATTAAAGTGAACGGGGAGCCGACAGTGTGGTGTCAGCAACATGACCGCGACACGTATGCGCCGGCAAAGGCACGCGCATACGAACTGCCGAGTTTCACTTCTCTTGAAAGCGCCAATCTGCTGAAATTCCTCATGTCGCTGCCCAATCCCGACGAGCGGGTAAAGAAAGCGGTTCACGGCGGAATAAAGTGGCTTGACCGTAACAAAATCACGGGAATGAGATACGAACGCCCTCGCGACAAAGACGGCAAGGCGATTACCGCCCAACTTGTTTCCGACCCCGACGCAACCCCGATATGGTCGCGTTACTACGATCTTGATGAATGCCTGCCGTTCTTTTGTGACCGCGACGGCATTCCGCGACGCAGCCTTGACGAGATAGGGTTTGAGCGACGCACCGGCTACGGGTGGTATGATGCCCGCCCTAACGAAGTGTTTGCCATATACTCAGAATGGGCTGATCGCTACGATCCCGAAAACAAACTTCGATTCTGATACATCGGCGTCACCAACCCATTTCCAACCTCATGCCCGAAGAAGTTCGCAAGGAAATGACGAAATAACTAATTTTCTTATTGATATTATCCTCCAAGATAGGAATTAATTAAAGGTTTTTGACTAAATTTGTAGGAAGCTTTGAAAAGTCAGAGCTTCCTGCCTTATTTTATACCGAAATTTATTTTTAACTCAGCCGGGGTAACAGCCGGCAACAATACCAGTAATATTTTTATATGAAAGTCTTAAATCTATTAGTGTTTCTAATGCTGCTGCCACTTGCGGTTCGTGGAGACTATTGGTCAGACACGGAGTATAAACGCATTGAACAGAGCATTCGCGAGCCAAAATTCGGTGCAAAAGAATTCCCCATCACAAAATATGGGGCAAGTGTCAATGCAACTCCCGAAAAAAATCAGAAAGCAATCAACAAGGCAATCGAAGCCTGTTCCAAAAAAGGAGGAGGCAAGGTGATTGTTCCCGCAGGAACTTACAACACCGGCGCGATTACATTGAAAAGCCACGTGAATCTCGTGGTTGAAAAAGACGCTAAACTCCAGTTTGTGTTCCAGCCCGAACTTTACCCCATCGTTCCCACTCGCTGGGAGGGTATCGACTGCTGGAATCTCTCACCCTGTATTTACGCCTATCAGGCCACCGATGTCGCTATAACCGGCGAAGGAACAATTGACGGAGGCGGCACAAACGAAACATGGTGGAAATGGTGCGGAGCCACCCACTATGGATGGAAAGAAGGCGTCATCAGCCAGCGCAACGGAAGCCGCGCGCGCCTGCTCAAGATGGCTGAAGACGGCGTAGACATGAACGAGCGCCATTTCGGTCCGGAAGACGGTCTTCGCCCTCAGCTCATCAACTTCAACCAGTGTGACGGAATCCTCATCGAAAATGTGACTCTGCTTCGTTCACCGTTCTGGGTGATTCATCCCCTTCTTTCAAAGAATGTTGTGGTGCGCGGCGTACACATCAACAACGACGGACCTAACGGCGACGGCTGCGACCCCGAGTCATGCGACGGCGTGTTGATTGAAAACTGCTTCTTCAACACCGGTGATGACTGTATCGCCATCAAGAGCGGACGCAATAATGACGGACGCCTTTGGGAACGCCCAAGCGAAAACATCATCATCCGCAACTGCGAAATGCAGAACGGACACGGAGGCGTGGTGATCGGCAGCGAGATTTCAGGCGGTTGCCGCAATGTCTACGCCGAAAACAACCGCATGGACAGCCCCAACCTTGACCGTGTGGTCAGAATCAAGACCAATACCTGCCGCGGTGGTATCATTGAAAATATCAACGCGCGCAACATCACCGTCGGTCAGTGTGGCGAATCAGTGCTGAAAATCAACCTCGATTACGAGCACAATGAAATATGCTGCCGCGGTTACCTCCCCATCGTCAGAAACGTGAACCTCGAAAACGTAACTTGCGAAAAGAGCAAATATGGCGTTCAGATCATAGCCCTCGACACCTGTACCAACGTGTATGACATCAACGTGGTCAACTGCCACTTCAACAATGTTGCCGAAGGCAATTTCATCTCAGGACTTACTCGCGACATCAACTTCAAGGATTACTATGTGAACGGAGGTTTGTGCCTCACCGAGAAGCCCTACAAGAATTACAGCCAGTGGATGACCGAGTCAGAAATGAAACGCGAACCGCTAAGCTATATGCTTGACTTCTCAACCCGCCCGAAATGGAGCTATGTGATGGGTATCGAACTTGAGGCAATGCTTGACACATATCTTAAATATGGGGGCGAGCACATCAAGGACTATTGCAAGCTCTACACCGACACAATGATCAACGAAAAAGGAGAAATCAAGCGTTACAACCTTGAGGACTATAACCTTGACAATATCCGCACAGGACACTTTGTGTCACGCATGTATCAGCACTTCCCCGAAGAAAAGAACCTCATCGCCATGAAGACTCTCATGAAGCAGATGAAGGATCAACCTCGCACAAAGGAAGGCGTTTACTGGCACAAAGCTATCTATTCTTACCAGGTGTGGCTTGACGGCATTTTTATGGGTCTCCCCTATTCCACCCTTACTGCCGGAATGATTCTGCCTGCAGATGAAGCCGACGCTATCTACAACGATGCAATCGATCAGGTGAAAAAGACCTACGAACGCACACTCGATCCCAAAACTGGTCTTAACCGCCATGCTTGGGACGAAAACCGCGACATGTTCTGGTCGGATAACGAAACCGGACTCTCTCAGCATTGCTGGGGACGTGCCCAGGGATGGTACACAATGGCACTGATTGAACTTCTCGATGCTCTGCCCGAAGATCATCCCCGTCGAAACGAAGTGATCGACCTTCTACGCAAGGACCTTGACGCAGTAATCAAATGGCAAGACAAAAACTCGGGAGTATGGTATCAGGTAATGGACAGCCCCGGACGTGAAGGCAACTATCTTGAATCGACAGCATCCTCAATGTTTGCCTACTCTCTCTTGAAGGCTTACCGTAAAGGATATCTCGGTGAAAAATATCGCGACGCCGGTATCAAGGCTTACCGTGGAATCTTAAACAACTTTATCAAGATAAATCCCGACAGCACAATCTCGCTCACCAACTGCTGCGCTGTTGCCGGACTTGGTCCGGGTCTCAGCCCTTCAGTGCTCAAAGCAGCGCCCAAGGTTAAGGAAAACAAGCGTCGCGACGGCTCTTTCGCCTACTATCTGAGCGAACCTATCCGCGATAACGACGCAAAAGGTATCGGTCCGTTCATTTGGGCATCACTCGAAATGGAAGATCTCGGCTACAATACCGAAAACGTGTCACAGCCCATCGATCGCCAAGCTGTCGTTAGCCGAAACAATCCCAAAGTCATCAAAGCTGATCCTCTGTCCTCTCTGTCGGTGGGAAACGGACATATCGCCGCAACGGTCGATGTCACCGGACTTCAGAGCTATCCTCAATATTATGCCAACGGCATTCCGTTGAACATCATGTCGGACTGGGGTTGGCACTCTTTTGCCAATGACAAAAACTTGACCCACGCCGACACAGAGAAAGCTTTCAATCTTCACGGACAGTCAAGCGTATATGCCGTTGAATATAAAACCGACGGACGCAACAAAGATGCTACCGAATACTTTCGCGCCAATCCTCACCGCCTTAATCTCGGAACTATAGGTCTTGAGCTTCGCGACAAGAACAATGCCATCATTCCCATTGAAAACCTTACCGCTATAAATCAGGAACTCAAACTTTGGGACGGCATAATTGAATCAAAATTCACTGCCGACGGAAACGTGGTTGAAGTGTCGACAGGAATACTCGGAAATAAAGACTGCCTTTTCTCTCGCATCAAGACTCCGTTGCTTGCCACAAAAGGAGCCAAAGTGGCGTTTAACTTCTCCTACCCTTCCGGAAAGCACGCTGATGATGCGAATGACTGGACCAAACCCGAACTTCACAAAAGCGTAATAATCAATTCCGACAATCGCTCAGCTACCATCGAGCGCACACTTGACGGAACAAAATATTACATTCTCATCCAGTGGGAAGGAAATGCTAAGCTTGAAGCTGCCGGCGATCACTATTTCACACTTTCTACCGACGAGGACCTTCTCTCTTTTTCAGCCGAATTTGCTGAAAAACAACCGGTGAAAGGCGAGACTTCCTACTCTTATGACCAGGCAATAAAAGCTGTCATGAAATATTGGTCAGGATGGTGGAAAAAGGGTGGCATCGTCGACTTCGGCGAATGCACCGACAAGCGTGCCACCGAACTTGAACGCCGCACAATCCTCTCACAATACCTGACTCAAATCAACTGCGCCAATACCACTCCTCCCCAGGAAACGGGACTCACCTACAATTCATGGTATGGACGTCCTCACCTTGAGATGACATTCTGGCACATGATCGATTTCGCTCTCTGGAATCGTCCTGAAGTTCTCGAAAAAGTGATGGAATGGTACAATAACACTGCTTATCCCGAAGCAAAGAAAATCGCTCAGCGTCAAGGATTCAAAGGCGTGCGCTGGATGAAGATGACCGACCCCGATGCCGGAGAAGCTCCGTCTAACACCGGTTCATTCCTCACATGGCAACAGCCCCACTACATCTACATGGCTGAAGAGCTTTACCGCATAAATCCCTCTCAGGCAACACTTGACAAGTACGCTCAAGGCGTTGAAGAAACTGCCGAATTCATGGCTGACTTCGCTCTTAAGTGTGCTCCTAAAAAGGGAGACATCAAGCTTTACGGACAGACTGCAATGCAGGAATCAATGTCAAAGGATTTCTCTTTCAATCATCCGTTTGAGCAGGCTTATTGGTATTATGCCCTCACAACGGCTCAAAACTGGCGCGAGCGCCGCGGTCTTGAACGCAATGCCGAGTGGGACATGATCATCAGCCGCCTCGCTCCGCTTACCGAAAAAGACGGCATCTATACAGCCGGAGAGCCGCTGAAACCGTTTGACAAAAAATCTAAAGCGAAAGCGTTTGATCCCTATGTTTCGGCTGAACTTGCCGGAAAAGCAAACATCTCGGAAGAAGATTTCAACCTGAAATCACGCAGCGACCATCCCGCAGTTCTCGGAGCCTGCGCCCTACTTCCCGAATCTCCGCTCTACAATCCCGATGTGATGAGAAAGACTCTCGCATGGGTCATGAAGAACTGGAATTGGGACACAACCTGGGGATGGGATTACGGAATGATCGCAATGGCTGCAGCTCGTCTCAACGAGCCTGAAACAGCTCTTGAAGCACTCCTAATTGAAAAGGGAAAGAACACCTATCTCGTGAGCGGACACAATTTCCAGGAGCCGAAGCGCCTGCGTCTATATCTTCCCGGCAACGGCAGCTTCCTTGACGCAATAGCAATGATGTGCGCCGGTTGGGACGGAAGCGGCGATGTGTTGAATCCCGGATTCCCGAAAGATGGCAAATGGAATGTACGTTGGGAAGGACTCCGCCGCATGCAGTAAATCCCGATATAATTTTTCTACCGTATTTTTAAGGGTGGCGTTTAAACGCCACCCTTTCTATTTTCAAAATAATACATTATATTTGTAACTGTAATTCAATACAGTAATAATGGCGGAACATAACGATCTCGGAGCTTGGGGCGAGACAATGGCTCGTGAATACCTTATAACGAAAGGCTATACTATCATTGAGCATGACACTCGCAAAGGGGGAGCCGAAATCGATATAATCGCCTTAAAAGACAACCGCATTATATTTGTCGAAGTAAAAACTCGCCGCGACGGCTCTTTTGACCCCATAGAGGCAATCACCCCTAAAAAAATCAAAAGCATCTGCCGTGCCGCCGACAATTTTGTCAGAACATATAACTACCGGCAAGAAGTGCAGTTTGATATAATCGGAATTATATGCTCGTCAACGGATAATTATAAAATCGAACATATCCCTGACGCATTCTATCCCCCGCTGGGATAACCTCAAAATCAATACCGTCATGAATATTCTTATAATTGGAGCCTCCTCGGGAATTGGCAACAAGTTGTGGCAACACTATTCGTCTAAAGGCAATAAAGTTGCCGTCATTGCCCGCAGAAAAGAGGAGCTTGAAAAAATGGCACAAAGCGCGCCCGGCAACACCATTTGCATGGCTTGCGATGTGGCTGACATTGAATCGTTCTCTACTGCCTTTCTCAACATTATCGAGCAATTGAAATCGCTTGACCTCATAATCGTATGCGCCGGTATCGGAGAACTTAATCCGAGCCTGGACATTGAAACGGAGCTGTCGACTGTAAGAGTAAATGTGTTGGGGTGGACTAATTGTGTTGACATGGCGTACAACTATTTTACCGATCAGGGAAAAGGGCATCTTGTCACCTTCACATCCATAAGCGGACTTCAACCCACACCGATCGCGCCTTCCTACAGCTCATCCAAGGCTTTCCAGATAAACTACACAAAATCTCTGCAACAAAAATCCAGAAAATCAGGGATAGTCGTAACCGAAATCCGTCCCGGACTTATCAATACCAGGATGGCGAAAGGCGAAGGGCTCTTTTGGGTAATGCCTTTAGATAAAGCGGCAAATGCTGCTATCAAGACGATTGAGCGCAGAAAAAAACTCGCCATCATTTCAAAAAGATGGCGAGTCATAAACTTTTTATTAAAACACTTCATGTAGCCGATTACGGCAGAGAGCCTAACATCACATATTGACTTTGCGTCGACGAAGCGACGGATCAGGCTCTTTAAACAACGCTTCCATCTCAGGCGGAATCACAAATATATCGTCTTTGTCTTTTGGACGCAGAGCGTCATACCAATGAAAGTTGGAAAGATAATATATGGTCTTGCGAGCAAGATATAGCGGAGTAACCGTGCCGGTAACCTCAGGCCACATAATCATTCTCTCCAGCTGCCGTCCATCAAACCACGCCGAAAGGAAGCTGCTCTCCGTATTAACGATTTTATTATAGGTCGAGTCATTTTCCTGAGGAAGCGATATAATTTCAACGTTACCGCTCACATCAAGCTGACGCATATTTCCGATACTGTCAAACCACGCGACCATCTCCTTGCCCGAAATCTGATTATAAAACTCGCCGTCCACGTGCTCGGCAACAAACCCAAATTCGGGAAGCTTAGCCCAATCGACAGTTGAATCATTAAAGTGAGCCATAATCACACCTCCAAACACTTGACGCTGCTCATTCCACAATATCGGATGCCGATGCATGTAAAGCGTCGAATCCCGTTCCAACATGGCAAGTGAATCACACAAACCCTGCACATCCACACGCCAGAATCTCACTCTGGGATATGCCGTAAGCACATGAGTCGAGTCATCATAAAGCATATATGCCCTGACAGTATCGCCATGCATATACAGCGTGTCGCCTTTACTATATTCAAGTATCCGGGCACGACCGGTTGCATACGCACTGTCATTAACCTGATTATAAAATCCATAATCACCGTCAAGAGCTACGCTTTTAACCGAATCGGTCAAAATCATATTGCCCCAAGCCTCTCCATAACCTTTCTCATGATCATAGAAAAGGGTATCGCCGGTGAGAGTGCTGCCGCGATTAGTCACCACAAGCGATCGGTCATAGAGTTCCGACAACTCCTCCTCGGTGTCATACCAACCGTTATCAGTATAGACCGTGGCGCTGTCAGTTACAATAACCGTAGGGCTCACAAGATTTGCTATATGAGTTTCCGTATTATACTTCAACACTTCAGTAGTGATTCTGAAATCTTCCTTCTTCTTGTCTTGAAGCACTACATTATTTCGAAACTCAGCGTCTTTAGTGTCAGGGCTATACTCGCCATATCCCGATGTAAGCTCATTCTCCTCATCGGTTATGGTTCCTTGGTTTTCATAATAGCCGAGATTGAGCCCCATGTCATAGTCAAAAACATAAGTTGTGAGCTGCACGTCACGATTTATGAGCCTCACAGGGTCGGCTCCCGCTCCATAGAAAGTGGCATGGTCAGCCTCTCCGTCATATTCAAGCTGGTCGGCATAGACAAAGAGAGTGTCGCCCTGCTCCATCTTAACATTACCGTAGGCATTCAGCGAACCGGTCTTTTCAAAAAACAGAGCGCTGTCACAATACATGTACATACCCCCTTTTCGGAATAGCACGTTTCCGGTGACAACCTGATAGTCGGGACTAACCCGCTCATCCATGTAAAGCTTGTCGGCTCGCTCGAGAAACACTCTGTCGCCGGCGTTGCGGTCCTCCTGCGGGATTGTAGGCTTTATGGGTATGCGCTTAGCTTTCTGAGAAACGGGCAAAACCACCTTTTCTCCAGCCTTCTGCACACCAAATATAAACGACGGCACTATTACAGCCATGACAGCCGTAACAGCGCTTAATCGCCGAGTGAACCTATTCCGCATCCCCATCATACCCTAATGAATAAATGATTATTGTTGTTTTATCCAGCCATTATGCTTGAATTCGCAGTCACGCCAACCATCCTCAATGCGCACATGGGTGTCTTTAATTTTCTTTTCAACCCATTCCTTAATGATGCGTTCACGCTCTGCGTTCTCATACATCTGTTTGATAAGTTGGTAGTCATCGCTCAGATTAGCCTTGTGACCTGGAATACGCGCCGACAATTTTACCATAGCGACAATGTCATTGTTTCGCTTCGTATCCTTCATGATGAATGGTTTGGAAATCTCACCCACACTCATCTTGTCGACAACTCGGCTCACTTCCTGAGGGAGCTGTGACATTTCAAATCGCGATGTCGGCGGATGCACTTCGCTGTTGATCATTATACCCTTATTGTTGCGGGTGTCTTTATCACTTGACACATAAGGAACAATCTCTTCAAACGTAAATTTTTCTGCAAGAATTTCATTTCTGACAGTGTCAAGATGATGTATCGCGTCGGTCAAATCAGCATCCGACACTTTCGGACGAAGCAAAATGTGGCGGGTATTTATACGGTCGCCGCGCTTTTCGATAAGCTGGATGATGTGGAAGCCAAACTGCGTCTCAACGATTTTCGACACCTTTTTGGGGTCATTGAGATTAAAAGCCACAGCCGCATAATCGGGGTCAAGACTCGCTTTGTTTATAAAACCGAGCTCACCGTATCTCATCGCGCTTCCGGTGTCTTCAGAATAAAGAATAGCAAGCGTTGAAAAATCCGATTCACCCTTATTTATTTTGTCGGTAAAATCCCTCAGACGGGCTTTCACCTCATTCACCTCCTCAATACGGATAGCCGGATGGAGGGTTATGATTTGAGTTTCCACCTGCAACGGAACAAAAGGAATACTGTCAGTGGCAAGGCTGGCAAAGAATTTTCTCACATCCGACGGTGTCACCTTTATATTCTTGGTCAATGAACTCTGCACTTCCTGCACCATATATGAGTTCTTGACAGTCTCCCTCATCGTCTCCCTGATTTCAGGCATAGGACGACGGTAGAACTGCTCAAGTTTCTCCTGGCTGCCGAGATTGGCTATCATATAGTTGATGCGTCGCTCAACTTCCGATTGTATCATACTCTCCTGGACTTCCACCGAATCAAGCTCTGCCTGATGCAAAAACAGCTTCTCGATTGCGATGTTTTCAGGAACTATGCAATAAGGATCGCCACCTAACTGCGGATTTTCATACAGCATATTCTGATACATCTCCTCGACCTCCGATTTCAAAATCGGCTGGTCGCCAATCCACCATGCCACTTCCTCCGCCACGTTATTCTGCGCGGCTGTCGATAACGCCATGGCGGCAAGAGCGCATATTATTATTCCTTTCTTCACGTTTATATCTGTTATTTGTTATTATCATCCTTTTGACCGGCATCTGTTGTCATGCCAAGATCAATATTAACTTTCACAATGCCGTCATTAACGCCTTTATCAAAAAGTTGACGTCGCAAACTGCGTTCATACTCCGGTCGGCGAGCGCTCCTGTATTGCTCGACGATTATCTCTTCAACAAGCTCAAACGGCATCACACTCCCCACCGGCATCAAATCGCTGACGGCAAGAATATACGTCACTCCGCCATCGCTCATTTCTATGCGTCGTTCACCTCTGCCGGAAAGCCTCCGGGAGATATCGCCTGGAAACTTCCGCTCCAATATAGGCAACTGCACCCAATCGTCACGGAAATACTCATACTCCATGTTGCCGTCCATGCTCTCCTTTTCAAGCCGGTCAAGATCGTCACTGTTCTTTGACATGACCCACTTCCTTATATTGGGCAAGCGGCGGTCACCTGAAGGTATCTTGACGAATATGCCCTTCACCATCGACGAGGTGGAACGATAATCATTCTTATGTTGGTCATAGTAGGAACGCAACGAGTCCCTATCTATGTCGCCCGATGACTGGCTCGCATACATCAGCCGGCTATATTCCCACATTATCAACTCATTTCGGTAGTTCTCCACCATCTCGTCGATATGCGACATGTCGCTGATATTTCTTGCTGCAACCTCTCCCACTATTCTCGCATCGATCCATTGACGCACATACGCCCTGACAAATCTGACACTGTCCTCATAAGAGAGTCCGCCGGGAGTGCGCGATCTCAACTCCGATCCTGTCAGCACTTGGCTACCGACCATCGCAACCGCCTCGTCATCGCTTTGAGCCACATCAATATCATGGCTTCCGCAAGAAGACATGAGCAGCGACACCAATGCGATATGTAGGTAACGGTTCATTTCCGGGTCCAATATCCAAATACGGTCAAAATTACTAAATTTTCAGCTATTGCACTGATTTTAATAACTTTTTATCAACTTTTATAGGATATTTACGTTTGAGCCGCTCCACCCACTGTTTTTCAAGCTCATTCTGGTAATCGGCAATAACAGCGCCGCGAACATCCGACATTTCTTCGGGACTGTCGATAACCTTGCCCTGATAAAGCGTCACATATTTCCACGGACCTTTTGCCAATGTATCGCCCGATTTAAAGACTACGGCATCGACAACCTTGTCATCGCCTTTCGCCGCAAGAACGCGTTCCATTCTTATCTGGCTTTCAAAACGGTTGGCTATGACATCGGCAAGCGAATCGATTGAAGGACGCTCAGTCTCCAAATACTTGGCAAAAGCCTCGCCGATAGAGTCATTGCGGGTATACACCACATAACCCTTAAACTTTGAAGCATCCCATTTATATTTGGATTTATGAGTTTCAAAATAGCGTTTCAGCCCGTCTTCATCCGACGATGCCTTACTCCATACTTCCTTGTTGGCGATTTCAAACAGCATCATTCCGTCGCGATACTCATTATAGACATTGCGGAAATCGGGATCAGTAGCAACAAGCGTTGCCGCCTCAGCTTCAATCAGCCTGTCGTCAATCACTTTTTCAAGCTGATAATCTATGAATTCAGAAGCCTCGCCCGACGACATGCTTGAATTTGGCATGCCCGACGCAAATAGATCGGCTGTAGTGATTTTTTTCTTATTAACCTCAGCTACCGTTACAGGATTTGTCACCAATGCAGCACACATTGCCGAGTCAAGACCCTCTTTCTTCGATATTTCCGACTTCACCGCATCAAGCTCAGCAGTGAACACCAATGCGTTGTAACGCTTCTTAAGCTGCTCATAACCGGCTTTCTCAGGAGCGGCATAACGGTCATCGCGCTTCATATTCTCAAGAATTGCCTCACGCACTTCGTCAAGCGGACGCACGTCGCGGTGAGATATGCGCTTCACGATGTGATAGCCATAGGATGTTTCAAACGGCTTGGATATCTCCCCGTCATTAAGCGTGAACGAAGTCTCCTCAAATTCAGGCACCATGCGTCCCTTGCCAAACCAAGGAAGCTTGCCTCCGTCACGAGCGCTGCCCGGATCTTCGCTATACTTCATCGCGAGCTCGTCAAAATCGCCGCCGGCAATAACGACTTCATAGATTGAATCAATCTTTGCCTTGGCGATAGCCTGCTCTTCGGGAGTTTTCCCCTGAGTAAGAACCAGAATATGCTGCGTGAGCACCTCTCCGGCATTTTTACGCTCCGACTCCACCTTTATCAAATGAAGACCGAACGGAGTCTCGACAATTTCCGACAATTCGCCTACAGGCGTGTCATAAGTAGCCTTTTCAAAAGAATAAGGGAGTCTGCCCACCGGAAGAAATCCAAGAGTGCCGCCATTATATTGCACCGACCCGTCAATTGAATATTTTCGTGCGAGTTCCTTAAAATCAGCGCCGTTCTTGATTGCGGTTTTTATGCTGTCAAGCCTGATTCTCGCCTGTTTCTCCATTTCTGGAGTGTTTCCTTTGTCAAGCATAATGTGGCTCACTTCACGCTCAGTGAGAGTGTGCCTGTAAGATTCATTCACAAGACTGTCCTCAACGGCTTTCACCCTTATGTGGGGCAGCATCAGTTCATGGCAATAGTTGGCAAATTCGGCTTTGAACGCCGCCATCGTATCAACTCCGGCAGCTTCTGCGTCAGCCACCTTCATTTTATAAACAGAAAAGAGTTCGGCATACTCTTCCGGAGAAACAAACTTGTTCTGCTGTCCATTGCTCTTGTGGTAAAAGTATTCAAACTCACTCACCGGAATCTTCTTACCGGCTATAGTCATAATAGTTTTGTCACTTGTTTTCGCCATTGCCGGCGTTAAAGCCGACAAGGCGAGAAGTGACGCAATAAATGCGGTTTTCATTTTAAATTCAAGATATTTTTACTGGTGCGAAGCACTGTAATTAGGAGCCTCGCTGGTGATAGCTACATCATGAGGATGGCTCTCGGCAACACCGGCATTTGTGATGCGGGTAAACTTGGCTGAATGAAGTTTGTCGATATTAGCCGCTCCACAGTAGCCCATACCTGCGCGAAGTCCGCCAAGCATTTGGTAAACCACCTCATAAAGCGAACCCTTAAACGGAACGCGAGCTGCGATACCTTCCGGCACGAGTTTGCGGGTGTCGGTCTCCCCTGCCTGGAAATAGCGGTCTTTCGAGCCTTTTTCCATAGCCTCAAGAGAACCCATGCCTCGGTAAGACTTGTACTTACGGCCATTGTAGATGATAGTGTCGCCGGGCGATTCTTCCACACCTGCAAGCATTCCGCCAAGCATGACGCAATAAGCGCCTGCGGCAAGAGCCTTAACAATGTCGCCTGAATAGCGGATACCGCCATCGGCAATCAAGGGAACTCCGGTTCCGTCAAGAGCCTTGGCTACATCATAAACAGCGCTCAACTGGGGAACTCCCACGCCTGCAATAACGCGAGTGGTGCATATAGAGCCCGGACCAATACCGACCTTAACGCCGTCAGCGCCATTCTCAACAAGATAACGGGCAGCTTCGCCGGTGGCGATATTGCCGACCACAACATCTATTTCAGGATATTTGGCTTTCACTTTGTGGAGCACGTCAACCACACCCTTGCTGTGACCGTGAGCTGTATCGATGACGATAGCGTCGACCCCGGCGGCTACCAGAGCGTCAACACGATCCATCACGTCAGGAGTTACGCCCACTCCCGCAGCCACACGAAGTCTGCCCAGGGAGTCTTTGCAAGCGTTGGGTTTGTCCTTTGCTTTTGTTATATCTTTATATGTAACCAGCCCTACAAGTTTACCGTCGGCATCCACCACAGGCAGCTTCTCAATCTTATGCTCCTGAAGTATTGCCGCGGCATGATCCAAGTCGGTCGACTGCGATGTTGTCACAAGATTATCCTTTGTCATGACATCGTCGATAAGACGGTTCAGATTCTGCTCGAAACGAAGGTCGCGGTTAGTCACGATACCCACAAGTTTACGGTCATCGTCCACAACGGGAATACCACCGATATGATATTCTTCCATCATTGCAAGAGCGTCTTTCACAGTGCTGCCGCGCTTGATTGTGACAGGATCATAAATCATACCGTTCTCGGCGCGCTTCACGGCATGTACCTGACGAGCCTGTTCAGCAATCGACATATTCTTATGAATCACACCGATACCGCCCTCGCGTGCAATAGCTATCGCAAGAGGAGCCTCTGTCACCGTATCCATTGCGGCAGAAACAAGGGGTACGTTCAATGTAATGTTGCGTGAGAACTTGGTGGTGAGATCCACGAATCTCGGAAGAATTTCTGAATAAGCCGGAATTAGGAGGACATCGTCAAATGTCAGTCCGTCCATTTTTACTCTATCTGCAATAAATGACATAAGTGATAATTAATTTATTGCGCACAAAGTTACACATTATTTTTCACATATAAAAAAACTCAGTGTAAAAAAGCCGCCTCCCACGCAAAAGAACCCCTGTCGATTTATGCCTGAAGATGGTTTTTCCCTACTTTTTATTGTGCTTCGCATAATCAGGCTCAATAGCATAAATCTCTGGATCATACTTCTCGTCATCAAGAGCGTTCCCTTCCTTGTCATAAGCCCGATATTCCTCATAACGCGCTTTCATGACGCTATGCCTATTGCTCTTGAAATATTCGTCATCCGATAGAGCCTTAAGCCTGTCCACTTTTGAATACTTCTCTTTCGACCAAACCTCAGGCACATCCCCGTCAACTTGCTCTATCCCTTTTGCCTCGAAACGAAATGTGTCGCCGCTATGAGCAAGGAGTATCAGCCCAGGCAAACCCGACAGTTTCCAAGGACCGTCAGACAATGGCAATTCCGGAGCAAACCATGCCGTCCACTTTCTGCCGTGATAATCAGCCACCGCCATCACACATGAATACCCCAACACCGTTATCGTTGAATCACCTATCTCCCAATCAATCCCGTTTAGCGGCTCGTCGTAATATCCGCCCTCCATCGCCCACGAGTCATAGACACGCTCCATTCCTGACCGAAAATCCTTTTCCACATACAAATGCGTCTTTTTCAGCGGCGCGTTACCTTTCGTCATGTCGATCACCATGCCGCCGTCGGCTCCGGTAGTCATCCATGCCGCCATCTGAATCTCAGCCAATTTCCTCTTCCCTTCAGGAGTCGAATTCATCGAATCGACATAAAAGCTCATATCGTTGAAATAAAGCGACTTTCCGTTTCCTGAAATCAGCGTCATCTCCTTTGCTCCGCTTTTCGACTTGGAAGGAGCTATGACGTCATACTTCACTCTAACCTGCCCCGTTTGGGCAACACCGACCATTGCCGTCAATATCATTGACAGCGCGATAATTGTTTTTTTCATCCGTGAAATTATTTATATGTCTATTTTATACTGCGTAATCCTATTCGTGGCGTGTCATCTGAGCGAAATATCCATTCTATCCTTATTTTTGTCAACCGTTATCGCCTTTATTTCTCCGGCGGGAATCGAATTTATATCCTCATATTCCACCAGCTCCCCATCGACATAAATTTCCATCGGAAAATTCTTTCCCGCCTCCGGCTCATCGGTATCCACCAAAACCCTTGCAGGGCGAAGAATCGCGCTTGATTCAGGAGCGCGCAGAATCATCCCCGAGGCAAACAATGCCACAACGACGATTCCATATCGCCATCCGACTTTACGGTTTCCCATGCCGCCGCCATCCATCATCATGAGACGCTTTTTCAAAACGCTCCCGCCAAGCCTATTCGACATTCCCGAATCAGAGTCCGATTTTGCGACCTTATTGATAAGAAGCATTTGATATTCGGCGACATCACAACCGCCGGCTATCGCATAAGCATCAGCTTGAAACTCATGAACAGTTTTCAACTCGCACTTCATCAGCCATGCGGCGGGATTATACCAGCACAACACCCCCACTGCCTGAGCCAACAGCATGTCGAGCGAGTGCCACATTTTTATATGCCCCGCCTCATGAGCCGTGACAAGCCGGTTATTAACAGCGTAATCTTCCCGGCTCATCACCATCACGCCCCATATACTAAACGGAGCCAACCGTCGGTCATCGGTAAGATATACCGTCAATCCGTCCTCATCAGTTTTTGATGACTTGGATATGATCCGCATTATCCGGAACCAATCCGCAAATGTAGCTGTCAGTGCCACGCAACTCCCTGCAAACCACAGTATGGAAGCGACATTCATAATTCCGGTCAACACAGAAAA
This sequence comes from Bacteroides sp., assembly GCA_014801525.1. GTDB lineage: Bacteria > Bacteroidota > Bacteroidia > Bacteroidales > Muribaculaceae > Muribaculum. The sequence goes on along the minus strand of JAAVEB010000004.1, from coordinate 42,945 downwards.
GCCGCCATCTTCCGGCACCATGTTCAATGTGACTTCATCAGAAAACACGAAACGGTCCACCCACCCTATCGCAGGAAAAAGCAGCAACGCGATCACATATATGCTCAACAGCATTATGCGATTCACCCCAAAATTTCTTCCTCCGGCAAAAACCGAACGATAAGCCAGCCACAGCAACGCAAGAGGAATGGATACTGCAAGCGAATAAGCGAATAATTCCGTCATGATTCCCGGCTATTTTGTTTTTTCGTCTCCACCATATCAAGAAGGCGGCGCAACTCATCGGCGTCAAGCTTTTCATCCTCCACCAATTGCGACACCATCGAAAAACAGCTCCCGAAAAAATTCTTCACAATTTTGCCCACCGCCGTGCGTCGATAATCATCAATAGGTTTTATGGCAAAATAATTGAATCCGCCATAACTGCCCGGCTCATGTCCAACATATCCCTTCTTCTCCAAGAGCCTCACAAAAGACGAAACTGTATTTATGTGAGGCACCGGCGGCTCAAGATATGTCATGAGCGTTTTCACGCTACAAGGTCCATGCTTCCACAGGAGTATCATTATCTCCTCCTCCTTGCCTGTCAATTTATTACTGTTTGATTTCATCCTAACGAGTTTTTTAGTTGACACGGCAAATATATAACAATCCCGCGACAACGCCAACCATTCTCAACTAAAAATTTAGTCAGAAATACCTAAACAAATGTTAAATATGAATTTCTCTAAACATTTTCCACCCCACCCATGTTATAATAATACATAGCAAAATTACTTTTTTCTATTGCAAGAAATGTGATAATGATTGGTTTATAAAGCATTGAGGCTGTCGTGACGACAGCCTTTTGTTTTTCTCCCCACCAGCATCTTATATATCGAAAGAAAAGGGTGGGACAAATGTACGGACATGACACGCCATGTCAACAACCATTTCTCTGATTATCAATCCCTTTAAATGGGTGACATCGCACGCGATGTCCCTACGTTTTGAGACTCACTCCGGCAACGACATCGCCGATTGTCGCCGTAGGCGGCATCATCCGGCGCTTCCGCTACTCTTAATGTCAAGCCTGCAAAGGCTTGCCTTATGGATAGCCGGGTACGGCGAATAAAATGAGCCGTGCCCGGAACATGCACCCCACAGAAATAGCACTCTGAAAGAGTGCCCCCTAAAAACACCCTCGCTAATCCGTCTTTGATTCAGGCGACGCTCTTTACAGAGCGTGAGGTATTTTCGACCTATACCGGGCAGAGTTCGCTTTCGCTCACTCTGCCCGGCTATCCATAGGGTCAGCCTTTCAGGCTTCAGTCTTCTTACGAACGATTATTTAACATCTCCTATGTTGTTGTTTTCGGGGGCTAATGACCTTAAACTCCTTAACGCCCTTAAAGACTTTAATCCAGAATCAACGAAAAGAGGTTGCGCCCTCATCGTGGCACAACCTCAACTCAATATAACTCAATTACACCAAAAATATCATCTCATCATTGATGGGGCTGAGGGTTGGGATTAGTAAACGCTTCGTAGACTTTAAAATCAGCAAGACGAAGGCTTTCATCCTTAATACCTATGTCGGGACGATCGGCGGCATCTTTCATCCGGCGTCCAAGGCTGCGGTATATCCCGAACTTATTCCTGATATTGGTTGCCCCCTTTCTCCACAAGTCAACATCTTCAAATGTCGCATCGGCAAGAACCTTACCGTCACGGATGCGGGTCATCTTGATTTTGAAAGTGCCATTGTGGGTATAATGCATCTCAGTTTGCACCTGAATCCACTCGTCTTCAAAATCAGAGAGAGGCAGATTGTCAATCAGCACTCCTTTGCTTGACTCGCGGGTGTCACCCGAATGTATCACCTGCACACGCTTGTTGCCGCCGTCGTTGTCGCTGCGCGTGCTTATCGTGATGAGCGGAGCTCCGTTATTACCCTCCTGCGCTTTCAACTGATGAATGTGACAGAATTTAGGTGACGGTTGAAAACCCTTAGGCAAGCGGAATTTCCATTCAAGGCGCTGCCATTCATCCCAGTTCCCGTTGAGATGCAACCAATCACGGTTAGTCTGGGTCTTCATCTCGTTTCGCTGACGGTCGCTCCCTATTCTGCCTCGGTCATAGTCGATCGCATCGCCGGCATGAGCCATAAAATCATAGGCATACTGACCGATTTCGTCATCATACACTACCGTGCAGTGAATGCCGTCGTGGTGGTCATTGGAAGATATATTGGGGTGTTCGGAATAGTCCCATCCAAGTGATCGCATATATTCATGGATGGCACGGAAATCTTTGTTAACAAGGCTTTTGTCAGCAACCATTCCTCCCTTGTAGGCATAATCGGCGCGTACCGGTGTTTTTGCCGCAGCGGTTTCGCCATATCCGAGATTAGCCAACGCCTCGTCTCCAAGACGCTCTTTCAACTGAGCGAGATAGAGGCTTTGAGGGGCTACATTAGCGCCATGGCAATCAAAAATGCCCACCGGCAGAGTCGGTCCCGACTGATTGAACGGGCGGCGCAACGGAGTGCTTTCTCCCGAGCTGCCAATCACCCAGTTGCATGTTCCCGGAGGAAGCTGATTCACATAACTTTTAGCCTCGCAATTCCAAGCCACTGCCCAGGCGGTGCCCCAGCCATGTCCGGAGCCCATCGACCCGCGATTCTTAAAGTCGATGCCACCGCCGGGCACGTGGCAATTATCGTAAAGCATGCCGCAGCTCCATCGCTGATGTCCTTCTATGCGGCCATTGCCTGTAAAATCACAATTCAAAAATACAATAGGTCCTGTCTGACCGGCGCCTACTGCGACAAACCAGATGTTATTTCCCTTTACCGAGCAACGGTCAACAAGCAGCTGGGTTGCGTTAGGAGCGAACTCAGCCGGCTTTGACGCGCCTTGATGATCAGCATTTCGCTCAACGTTAATTTGCTGGAGAGTGATGCGTTTTCCGCCAACTCCAACACTTTCCATCGTTTCAATGGCGTTGATGTCACGAGCCCAGCAGTCCTCGCCCACTATTCTCATCGCATAATAAAGAGCTTTAGTGTGATTCACCGCTTGCTCGGGCGACTCAATACGAAGATTCTCCACTCCACACTGGCTAACCATCGACGAGGGTTCAGCCAACGCCACGGTTGTATTATTATCGGTATATTTGCTGTCATAGCTATCGACCAGCGGAACGACAAATGTTATCTTATTGCCGTCTACCGCCGCAATTTCTCGCTCTACCGACAGGCGATTTCCCGACTTAATCCAAGTCTGGGGCTTACCGTCACGGACCAAATCATGCATATTCATGAATTTAACCCATTTATCGGTTACCGGCTTGCTGATTCTCACCACATCACCTGCCTTAAAACCTGAAGCATCGGCAACATTAACACTGTAAGACCCGGCGGGAACATACTTGTCGACGACTTTCACGCCTTTACTTTCGGAGTCGTCGGCAGGACGATTGGCTCGTCGCTGTCCATTGCCCACCATTACAGCAGTGTGCTTTGGTCCCGTCATAACAATAACGCTACCGCTCTTGTCGCTACCGCTGCCTCGCAACACAACGCCGTCGGCTGATATACGCAACGGTTTAGAGCAAACGTAACGTCCCGGAGCGAGAAGCACAGCTCCGCGGAAACCGGCTGAATCCTTAGGCAAAGCAGAAACCCTGTCGATAGCCTCCTGGATGAAGTCGCTGCAATCTTCACCCTCGCCAAGAGGATGGACAGTCAATTTTGCAGGGACAAAGGGGAGCGCTATGCCTCCACCTTTATATCCGGCATGGGAAAAGTCGATCATGCGGTCGCCCTGCTTAGTGGTTCCATAGACGAGCTTTCCGTCAGGTCCGGGATGACACCACTTACTTGTCGTTGCAGGCTGAGCCATTGACGACAGCGCGCAAAGAAGACCAATAATGCTTATTTTAGTTCTCATAAATAAACTTGATATTGTTTTCAGTTGCAAATGAACGCAAATTGCCCAACAGGCAATCACAATATCGTACCAAATATTAGTAAAATCAGCAACCGACACGCATTATTGCTGAAATATTGCCGCAAACGATATCTTTCTGTCGAAAAAAAATGCCCCTCAATCATAACTTTCATAATCGAGGGGCGGTGATGAGAAAAAGCGCGGGTTAACGGATTATGCCCGATGAGTGGCACACACGCCCGTCGTCGGTTATCCCTTCAAGAACATAATTATAACCGTCAGTGCGGTCAGATGCATAAAATTCAACAGTAACCGATTCAGAACCGTCAGTTTTTATAATTGGCGCCCAGAAAACGGTAGACCTCACATCAGCCTCGGCAAATTCCTCTTCAACCTCATACTTTGGCGAATAGAACTTCTTAGACACCGAGTAGCCCAAAGGCATCAATGTCAACGCTTTCTGATTGGTTTCATCTTGAATTATCAAGTCCCCGCTCTTGGACGTCAGCATTATTCTTCCGGTAGCCGGCTTTGTCAGTTGCTCCTGCAAGGTGCGACCCCGCAGTGAAACGGTATTGTCATCTTCATCGGTAGTTTCGAGGAGCGCTTCATTATAGAGAGCGTCGTCGCTATTATCGTCGTCAAACACCGCCTCAGAGAGCGTTTGATCAGTTTCCGGATCAATGAGATTCACAAATTTTATATCCTCAGCCTTTATCTGGTCCAAGTCAGCCGTTTGAATCTGCCGGTTATCAAGATATATCTTCGGGCGAAGGGCTTTCGGCGCCACCGAACCAAACGTCATGGGGCGGTTCTGGTCCTGAGGACGCTGCTCGTTTTCAGAACGGATATGTCCGCCGGCGGTGGCAAACACAAGATCTCCTTGCGGCGATGTCTGAAGTCCGGGCATCTGACGCAACAATTCAAGAGCGGTCTTAACCCGTGTCTGCTCTATACGATCCTCGTCCCATGTGTGGGCGGCGTAACCCTCATATCTCGATCCGTTGCCGATGATGCTGATTTCCGGCAAATGAATCACACGCTGTCCATTTACTGACGTGTACCCCCTTTCAAGTTCACTGACATAGTTGTCAAGCCGCTCACTCCGGCAATCCTCAACAGGATGAGGATTAAAAAATTCGGGATAATCCGCATTGTCGACTTTCAGCACATAATTTGACAGCTTACTCTTTTTTGATGCCTGGATTCTCATTGTCGAATTCAGCGGGAATCGGAGATTGTCAAGCACGAAACGCCCATCGTCATCAGTCTGCGTATAGTAAGATTTTCTTAACAGAGGAATCAAAGCTATAACCGTAGTGTTTTTAACCGGCTTGCCAAATCCCGTTTTCACGGTTCCCGACATAGACTGACCGCGCTCAACGGGATATTTATAATCGGGCGAACGGAAATGCAGAATATCATCCACATCAAAACGCGACCAACCCTGAGTCAACATCAGATTGTCAAGATAGGCATAAGTTCGATTATCAGGATTCTTAAAATAGAACGCCGGATTCTCTATGTGCCCTTTCAAATCAGAACTCAACAGCATATAAGAGCGGAGATTTTCTCCAAGCGAGTCAGGCTCGACCGCATAAGAGTCAGTCACGCTGATAGAGAAATTTCCCTTAATCCCGCCCGTATCGATTTTCAACCTCACAGGCTTTCTCGGCATAAGCTTTTCATCAGGCACATTGACCGACACCGCAGGCGCATCACCCTGAATATAGACGAGCCGCTCACTGAGCGGAGTATAATTGCCGTCGGTCACTACAAAATGTGCAATACCCTCAGGCAACAATTCGGTGCCAAGCTGTCCGCTCTCTTTCCCCGCAATCGGGAAAGATGCCACCAAACGCCCTCTCACATGAATGATCATGTATTTCGGCTCGGGACCCACGTAGCCTCCGGGCTTCAAAAGTTTATAAACAATCCTGTTCCTGCCCTGATTAAGAGTCAACGCCACGCTGTTGCGCCGAGCGCGCCCAATAGTGTAGCGCTTCTCCTCATTAGCAGAATTAGTCACCACAATCTCACACTCCGATTCGTCGGAATTGTCAATAAAAAATGACCCCATCCCGCAATGAACCGACTCAAAGCGCGTCAGCGTGTCACCATTTGAAGAGAGCGCCACTCCGGTTATCGGCTCAGAAAATCCTGATGAGTTTAAAGCCTTGAAGGCTATTTTTTGAGTGTGACCGGAAATGCACGCTCCTCCCTCAGGAAAAAACGCCACGTCATAGTCACTTGCCGGCGGAATCTCAAACACGCGTCTTGCCTGCCAGTCATCATTAGATGCCACAACCTCCAAAACACATTTCTCTTTCGCCTCTTCAGGGAGCGCCACCCTCACCTCTCCGTTCCTGTTTGAGCGATGGGTTGTATATTTTCTGTCATTCCCTGAAGCGCCGATTATGCATTTCACCCTCAGATTCTCCATCCCGGTTCTTGTCGTCGGGTCGGTGAGGGTTATCACCGCTGTGCGAGTATCGCCGTCACTTTCCTGCCGGAGTACCATTTTACATTTAAGAGCGCTGTTGTGATGTATCTTGACATTCCTGACATAGATGAAATCCGTCGGAAAATTCTGCATCCATTTCGTATAAGCTCTAAGATAATAGTCGCCCTCCTGCTGATCCGGATCAATGGGAATGGATGCGACAAAGGAATCATCGGCGCGTTCAATCAATTGCCGGGTCAGCAATTTATTTTTTCCATCAACAAGCTCAATATAGAGGTAGCGGCTGAATGAATTCATCTTGTGGGTTATCGCGCCGGCAAGATATGCTTTAATCCATATGGTGTCTCCCTGAAAATAATATGGCTTGTCAGTGTGGAGAAACACCTTTTCCTGAGGCGCGTTGGTGACCAGCTTGAACGCTTCGGCAATAGTGTCGGAAGAACTCGCCGGCTGCCCGTTTACAAAAATGCTTTGCGCTGCGCAAAGCAGGCAAAGCATTGACATCCTAAATAGTTTTTTCATCATTTTGGAGAGATTGCAAAATGAGTGTTATCTTTTTGTTGTGATGATAATCGCTCCGTTAGCGCCATCCATTCCATAGGCGGAACCATCCTTAAGCACTTCTATGCGCTCCACTGTTTCAATGTTCACTGAGTTGTTCACGTCCATCAATGAGTTATACTTAACACCGTCCACAACAAAAAGCGGTTCAAAATTAGTCGACGAGGTCACTCCGCGCATTCTTGCCACAGGACCGTTTTCATCCTCGTCAATAATAAGACCGGCGATGCGTCCGCGAAGAGTCTCAATAAGATCGGAAGTTTCAAAGCGGCGAATCTGATCGCGGGTAAGCACATTAGGATCAAATTCCACAGGCTTATACTCCTCATACATTATCGTCGCAGTCGTCCCCTCCCCGTCATATTCCATGCGCAGAGCGTTAACGCCCATATAAATCGTCATCTTCGGAAGTTCGCGCAACGGAATTTTTGCGACAAGCCCGTCGGCAGGAAACACCATCAGAGTGTCGCCCTCGAAAACTTTCTTAAACTTGAAAGCCCCCTTGGCATTTGTTTTCTTATTCTTTATTTCGCCGTTCAGCCTCATCGGAATCTTGTTCACAGCCTTCCCTTCCTCATTCACTACAACACCGTCCAATTTCGTATATGCTCCGGCAGAAAGAGAAACAAGAAACAGCGACAGAATTAAAATCATTTTTCCCATAGTCAATTTCTTAATTAAAAAGAGGGTGTGTTATACCGTTCAACAAATATAACACACCCCGTTTAATTCCTTAAGTATTAACGAACAATCGGTTCTCCAGTGAGAATTGTACCATTGTCAAGATTACACCAGTCGTCAAGATAAACGCGAAGCTTATTAGCCATGCTCACCATCGACTCCTGAACAGTGACGTTAGTATAGTTTGTCACACCAAGATTAGCCAATATAGGGTTCAAGTCAATCTGTGAGATCAACTGACCGTCCACATAGTAGTAAGCATTCCAGTTAGCGTCAATCGACATCGCGCCGATGGCATTGACGTTCTTAGCCAGCTTAACCGGCGTTCCGGGAACAGCTACGGTAGTCGACACCGTTCCGCCGCGATTCGAGTTATAAGCCTGAATGGTCCAAGCGCCTTCGCCTGTAGTGAAGCGAGTTTCAAACTGCACGTAGTCAAGGTAAACATAATCCTTGTTAGTGTTATTGAATTTGAAACGCTGACGGAACTGGTCGTTGGTCTTGTCCACAGTGTCCCACTTATAAGTAATCTGCTGAGAATGGGGAATTTTCACGTCTTCAGCCAATTTATTGATCCAAACAATGCGCCAGCGGCCGTTGGCGTTGCTTGATGTGAGACGGGCGGTACCGTTGCTCTGAGCCACTGTCATACTATTTGCCGTGTATCCGTCATTATAGTAAGGAGTCTCAAAGTCGCGGAAATAAAGTTCGTCAGTCACCGTCATCTTCGCGCGACGGGTCTCTTTCTTCCCGTCACATTTCACGGTAACCCACAGTTCATACTCGCCGGGTTCGTTGGGAGCAACCCAAACATTCTGGAAAAGTCCGTCATAGTTTGTGAAATTTCCACCGTCGCATCCCCAGCTATAAGTAGTTTCAAGCTCATCGGAAGTTTCCACCGAAACAAACACTTTCACCTTGTCATTACGGCTCACTTTATTTCCGAAAGTGTTCAATGAATGGATTGTAACCTCGCCGTCATCTTTACAAGAGGCAAGCATCACAACCATCATCAATATGTATAAAATATTCTTTTTCATGATTCACGATTTTATTATTCAAGTTCCAAGAAAGCGCGAGTCGGACGGTCGAGATAGTAGTCAGTGACATGGATATAGCCATTGGTAGCCTTCATGTTGGAAGAGCGCAATGAACCGGTTGTTTCACTCAATACTCCGCGATAGTTCCATTCCCAGTTGTTAAGCTGAATGGGAGCTTCACGCACCATTCTGATTACCATTGAAATCACAGCGGTGTCCCCCTCCTGAGTCACGCCGTTGCGGTCGGTATAGGTAAAGCTGCCGTTACCCTTTGTTTCATACCATTTTGTATCGGTTGAAATGTTATGGTATGACCATTCTCCTTTAAGGATGTGATAAAGGATAAGTTCGCGCACCTGCTCCTTGGGATACTGATTCCAGGTCACCGCGCGGATTTCCATGGGTTGCCCCTCATAGACTGTCTGAACCTTATTGCGGTTCCAGTAGCAGTTGCCGTTAGCTTCCCAGTCGCTGAGAGCGTTGTTGGTCAGCAGAAGATAAGTATTTCCCGGTTCAGTGAAGACCGACTTGTCAATCTCGGCATATTCAATACCCTCGATGAGGGTAGAGAATATATCAGGACGGCTATTCAAATAATCCCACGCGTTCATGTGGATTTCATTAGATGAAGGGCGCGCCTTATACTCATGATCCTTCTGATAATCCAGCCCGCATGCTACCATCGAGAACAGACACGGAAGAATCAATATATATTTCAAATATTTCATGATAATTATTCCTTTGTTTATTAATGATTATTCGTCATAAGGACGATTCTGATTACCCTTCATATAGGGATTCTTGCGGAATACATCCTGATTCAAAGGCCACAACATACGACCGTAACCGCCAATGTGGTCAGGACCCGGATCAGCCACGCCATAGTCGAAGCCTTCTGCGATCGCGTCGTCACCAAGGCTCTGATAGATGGGATCGAGATACTCTTTCACCATGCGGGTGCGCACGAGATTGAACCAGTGCTTTCCTTCACACCAGAATTCCATGATACCCTCGTCAAGAAGAAGCTTGATAAGATCGGTCTGGGTAGGATAGTCGGCGAGCGACACAAGATCAGAGTTGCCGGCGCGGGTGCGGAGTTCATTGACGATATCGATCGCCTCCTGAACATTATCATTTGTCATCACGAGAGCCTCGGCATAAAGCATCTTGATGTAAGCCAAGCGGTAAAGGGGCACGTGATAGTCACACTCCTTGTTCACAAGATAAGAGTAGCCGCCTGCTCCGTCATTTGCTGTCGCATCGTGGGATGAGAATTTAGGACATGCCGGAATCACGTTTGTCACGCCATAGCTGTCCTCGTCAAGGGTATACTCGGTCACCTTCAACTGATCCTTGCAAGAGGCGCTCATCTTCAATGTGTCGAGAATCATAGAAGCGCGCACGTCGGCATTGGTCTTGGTCATCGGAAGCACCTTGTTGTAAGTAGCTTTTGACAACTTGTAAGGAATAGTGTTAGAGCCTGAAGCGAAGTACTGAGCAAATCCGAGACCGTTTCCATATTCGTTAAAGTCCCAATACATGCTGAAAATAATTTCAGTGTCAGAAGCGCTGACGGGCGACAGAGGAGAGCGACGGAACATATCGAAATATTTCTGAGTGTCAAGCTCCATCTGATAGCCATAGCGGTCAATAAGGTTCTTAGCCTCGCGCTTAGCGTCATCATAACGGTGAGCCCACATGAGCACGTCCACTTTGATAGCCTGAGCGGCGCCACGGTTAAGATAATACTTATTAGAGTTAGCCATGTTTGTCTCAGGTCCGAAGCACTCGGCAGCATTGTCGAGGTCCTCAAGGATCTGCTCAAGGATAGTGGCAACATCAGTGCGCGGATAATACTTCTCCTGAGTAGAGTTGTCCTCGTAAGGCTCAAGAATCAGAGGCACATCGCCCCACACACGGATCGCATAGAAATACATCAAGGCGCGCATCGTGTAAGCCTGACCAAGATAAGGATTGATCACCGTGGGACCGAGTCCTGTTTCAGGGATATGCTTCAATCCTGCGTTGGCGCGATAGATGGTGGCATAGAGGTTAGTCCAGCTGGTAGTGCCGTGGGAAGAAGTCAAACCGTTATAAAGGATAGCCTTGTCATAGCTTGTTCCTGAAGGATTGAACACTCCCGAGCGGAGATCGCCCCAAGAATAAAGATTGGTTTGAAGTGTTGATTGCAGACCGTAGTACATACCGGCGTTCCAGGTCTTGATATCAGCCTCAGTCTTCCAGTATATACCTGTTGAAAGGTCGCTTATAGGCTCGCGGTCAAGGAAGTCATTACATGAAGTAAGAGTCATTCCAAGCGCAACGCCCGCTAATGTGATATATGATTTTAATTTCATGATTGTTAGAATGTTACGTTAAATCCAAAACCGAGTTCTTTCGAACGAGGATAACGGCCGCTGTCAATACCGGGACGCAACGGATTGCTGTTAGAGATATTTGACGGGTCAAATCCGGGATATTTAGTCCAGGTGGCAAGATTCTTTCCATAGATGTAGACGTTGAAGTCAGAAGCAAGGAACTTGGAAGAAATCTTGCGAGGCATGCGGTAAGTGAATCTCACGTTATCAAGACGGAGATAGTCGCCGCAGTGGAGATACTGTGAAGAAAGTTCGCGAGCATTCTTCACACCCTGAGTCGCGTTAGAGCCCTTATACATGCTGGTGTATTGACCCTGGTATTTCCAGATTGCATAGATAAAGTGAGCAAGCGGAGTGTGGTTGCTTGACGAGAACTGGTTCATATCATAGGTCATCTTGCTATAAATCTTATTTCCGAAGCTGCCGTAGAATGAGAACGACAGAGAGAATGCCTTATAAGTAAGGGTGTTCTGCCATCCGAAATAAGTGGTCGGGAGAGCTCTACCGAGTTTCTGGCGGTCAGCATCGCCGATCACACCGTCATGGTTCACGTCTTCCCAGATAACGTCACCACCGACAGCGACAGTGTTCTGAGCTGTCATCTTTCCGACTTCGCCTTCATATACCTGACCGTCGGAAGTTTCATAGTGAGAGAACTGAGGTTTGCCGTTTGAACCATATACCCAGTTGTTATAGTTGTTGGGGTCACGCTCGTAAACGGGATTCAGGCGTTCGCCGAATGTTCCGTCCTGATTCACGACATAAGCGTTAGCTTCGTCAGAGGGATAGATGCCAAGATATTTGTAGCCATACCACTGACCGATCTGTCCGCCCTCTTCAATCCAATATTTATTATCTTCGATGTAAGAGTTTCCATCGGCGAGTTTGATAATCTCATTCTTGTTGAATGAAATATTGAAACCGGTCTGCCAAGAGAAGTTACGAGTCTGGATGGGATAACCGTTTACCGAGAGTTCGACACCGCGGTTGCGGATTGAACCGAAGTTCACGCGCATGTTTGACACACCGTTTTCAGTAGGAATCTGCTCATCGGCAAGAAGGTCTTTAGTTTCCTTGTTATACCAGTCGGCAGTGAATGAAATGCGTCCGTTGAGGAATGAAAGGTCAATACCGACGTTGTTCATCGCTGAAGACTCCCAAGAGAGGTTCACGTTGGCAAGACGGCTGTTCTGATAAACAGAAGCTACACCATTATAATAGTGGCTGATGGTGTAAGTGTTGATGGCATCGTAGTTGCCGACACTCTGCACACCGGTTTCACCATAACTGTAACGTAGCTTTGCGTCAGCAAGCCAATCGCGGCTCCATTTCATGAACGGCTCGGCAGAGAAACGCCACAATGCTGAAACTGAAGGGAACCAACCCCAACGATTGCCGACGAAACGTGAAGATCCGTCACGACGAAGAGATGCATTGATAATGTACTTGCTGTCATAAGAGTAACCTACACGGGCAAAGAAGCCGACCATCGAGTGGGTTGAGTAGTTTGAACGAGTGTTAGTGAGGTTAAGAGTCTGGAAAGCGTTACTTGTGATGATGCTTTCTGACACGTGATCGCTACCGTAGATGTTCAATGACTCGTCACGCCAATCTTCGATAGAAGCACCGATTGTTCCATAAGGATTATGCTTGCCGAATCGCTGATTCCAAGTCAGGTAAGTTTCAGCGGCAAGATAACGAGCAAGAGCAACCTGGTTGCGGCCCTCTGAAGTAGAGTTGGAGAGTTTTGCAGTGTTAAGATAGTCAGTGCGGGTCACATTGTAGCGACCTGTAGCCTGTCCTACCCAAGTGAAGTTCTTGAGGAATTTGTATTCAGCCTTCTCGGTGAAACGCATTGAATACTGGTTGCGCTCATTGGTTCTTTCCTTAGCCTGGGCAACGGGGTTACGCTGACCGCCGTTATAATAGATAAATGAGCCGTCGGGGAAGTAAAGAGCCATTGCCGGCGGACGACGGAGACCCTGCATCAAGATGATACCTTCATCAACAATATTACGCTGGGTATAAGCCAATTCAACGTTGGTCGACACTTTAAAGTCAGGTGTCATGTTGTAATCGACGTTAGTGCGGATATTGAAACGGCGGAAATTACTGTTGATCACGATACCCTGCTGATCGAGGAAACCGAAACTTGCATAATAGTTCATCTTGTCCTTGATAGAACCGCTCACGTTGAGGCTCACGTCATTAGTGTGGGCTGTGCGGGTCACGAGGTCAAGCATGTCATTGTCAGCTGTTCTTGTGGGGTTAAGAGAGTCAGTCTGAACATTGCTTAGAGCAAGACCACCTGAGGTCTTCTGTTCAAACAAATAGCGTTCCTTAGCGTTAGCCTGGTCAATTTTGTGTCCGAGCTTTTCGATCTTGTGGCTATAACGGATGTTGATTTTCGGCTTGCCTTCCTGACCGCGCTTAGTTGTGATGATGATCACACCGGCAGCAGAACGAGAACCGTAGATAGCAGCCGAAGCCGCATCCTTCAACACCTCCATGCTCTGGATGTCCTGAGGATTGATTGTGCTGATATCGCTTACAGCAACACCGTCAACAATATAAAGAGGACTTGCACCGTCAGAGCTCATTGATGAAATACCACGGATAGCCATTGTTCCGGTTTCACCGGGAGCACCCGTATTATTCGACACCATAAGACCCGGAACCTCTCCTTGAAGAGCTTCAAAGATATCGGTGGGCTGACGCTCTTCAATCTTCTTGGCATCGATAGAGGTAATCGCTCCGGTAACATCACGCTTTGCAACGGCGCCATAACCGATCACGACTACGTCATCAAGCATTTGAGTGTCTTCTTTAAGAACAACATTCATTTTGGTCGCAGAGGCTTTCTCGGTAGCCGGCTTATAACCGATGTAGCTGAACTGCAAAGTAGCTCCTGCGGGACACTTAACGGTAAAGTTACCGTCAATGTCAGTGGCTGTTCCAACTTTCGATCCTACAACAGTAACGGATACTCCGATTAGTGGATCTCCATTTTGGTCAACCACGGTACCTGTCGCTGTTATATTCTGAGCATACATATTAAAGCTCATGAATAAGCTGAACAGACACAACAAGATTCGCCATGACACGCTTCTTGTACTGGATTCTTTCTGTTTCATTAAATTTGCTTTTATTAGACTTAAAATTAATTACTATAAAACTTTTCGTTTCATTCAATTACTGAGTTCACTTGGCTTTAATCATAATGTTATACATGGTTAGGGTTAATTTTCCAAATGCAAATAAACATGAATTTTCTAAAAAGGATTTAAAAAATCGTCCACATAACTATTAAAAACATCCCATTCATCTATCATGGTGGAAATGAGCGGGTTGCCCGTCCGCAAAACAATAGTTAGGCAACAATATTTTTTACATCTTTTTAGCCGGCGATTAAACAAGGAAACAGCACAATCTTGTTTTCATGGCAACAACAAATAAACATTTCCTTGCCGCGGGACACCGTCGCATCAATAAAAACATCAAAGCGTCGCAACCCATAATCACATGACGCTATAATATAATATCGGTGTAAGGTGTGCCGCAAATCAACTCCGGCACTTGCACTCAGTAAAGCCAAAATGTCAACGCAGCTCTTTAAAAAACAAATTTGAATCGCTGCCACAAATTTTATAATTTTTGGCGGAATCGCAATAGCCTTTTTGAAAAAATGTGTTCAATTTCGTGTTAAAAAACATAATTGTCACAAGTCTGTATTTTTTGCATTTCAATTTTCACAATAATTTATTAAATAATATGAAAATTTTTAAACCAACCGTAATTTTGCTGCTTCTGTCAGGAATAGCAGCCAATTTATCGGCACAAAAAAATTGGCATGATTTTCCGGCGGGAGCCAATCCGGTCGAAATCGGCAACCTAATAGCCAACAAATATCTCGTCACTCCCCACACCCGATTTGGAAATCCGCGCGCTGAAAAAGCTCCGACCTACGTCACCTATCCCGACGCGCTCACATGGCTCGGCGCTCTGTGGTTTGCGAAAGCTACCGACAACTCNGCCATGACCGACCGGCTGATACAGCGCTTTGAACCGCTTTTCTCGGAGCAAAAAAGTTTTCTGCCGAAGATGGTCCATGTAGACTATAATGTGATGGGCTCGGTGCCTCTTGAAATCTATATGCAACGTGGCGGCGACCGTTACCGCGACCTCGGACTNAGATATGCCGACTCTCAGTGGGAAACTCCCGCCGACGCCAAGCCCGAACAAAAAGCCTTCGCCGACAAAGGGCACTCGTGGCAAACGAGAATATGGATCGACGATATGTTCATGATCACAACGATACAATCGCAAGCTTACNGCACTACCGGCGATCGAAAATACATTGATCGCGCCGCCGACGAAATGGTGATGTATCTAAATGAAATCCAGCGTNCCAACGGTCTCTTCTTCCACTCCCCCGAAGCTCCTTTCTTCTGGGCGCGAGGCAACGGATGGATGGCTGCCGGCATGGCTGAACTGCTGTCNATATTGCCGCAGGACAACCCCAACCGCCCTAAAATCATGGCGGCTTATAAAAAGATGATGAAAACATTNAAAAAATATCAGGGCGAAGACGGACTGTGGCGTCAGCTTATCGACGACGAAGATGCCTGGAACGAAACATCGGGAACGGCAATGTTTACCTATGCCATGATTAAAGGGGTGAAAAACGGATGGCTTGACGAAAAAGAATATGGTCCCGTAGCACGAAAAGGATGGCTCGGACTCGTCACCTATATAAATAGCGACGACGAAATAACCGAAGTGTGNGAGGGCACGAATATCAAAAACGACCGCAACCACTACATGAACCGCAANCGCATAGTGGGCGACCTCCACGGACACGCGCCTATCCTGTGGTGCGCGACCGAGCTTGTTGAGCTGAACAACGGCAAATGANGCAGCCTGTCTCGTTATTGAGACTCCCCAAGATTCTTTTAAGAATTATTAATCACATGAAATCAACAAAGGTGTGTGTTTTTGAAAAAAAATACATACCTTTGTTTTCCTAACATATTGTTTGTCACATATCATGAAAACAGGAACGTTGAAGTGCCTAATTACTTATGTCACATTTCTAATATTATCCCTTAATCTATATGCCGATTTAAGGGACAACTCATCTCTATTCACCAATATCGGGCTCAAAGAAGGGCTTTCGCAATTGTCGGTTCTTGACATAATGCAGGACTCGAAAGGCTACATCTGGTTTGGCACNCGAAANGGGCTNAACCGATATGACGGTCAGGAGATGGTCGTNTANAAGCATCANTANAACAANCCNATGNGCAGNCTTGCTGACAATGACATCACCCGCATTGTCGAAGACGCCGACCNNAATNTATGGATNGGCTCATCAAANGGATTGACCCGNCTCAACACTTTGAACGACAAAATGCGCCCGTATAGAGCTAAAGACGTGAAGGCGTTCAGCACAGGAGTCAAATCACTCTTCGTGGATTCCCGGAAACGGTTNCTCGTCGGCACTGCAAACGGCGTCTANCTATATATTCCTGAAACAGACACGTTTCAAAAAATAGAATTTGACGGATTACTCAGCAAATCATATATCTCGATGTTCAATGAGACTTCCGACCATAAACTCATTGTAAGCACAAAGGAGAGCGGAATCCTGGTGAGCGATCTGGACTTCAAAAACATCGTNACAATCAACGCTCAGAACTCTCCCCNCATCTTATCGGACAATGANGTGACAAGCACATTTGAAGATGAGAACGGCAACCTGTGGATAGCTACAAATCAGGCGGGAATAGTGAAATGGAATCACAAAACAGGTGAAACACGCCACTTCACAAAACAAAACACNGAACTCACCAACAACACCATACGCCAGATAAAGGCTGCCGACGGCAAGCTTTTCATAGCCACTATGGACGGGCTTTACACCATCGACTTTGCCACCGAACAGCTCCAGGCACATTCTAATGCNAAGCTGAGACGCGGAATGCTCAGCCATTTCTCCATATACTCGCTTTGTGTNGACAAAAACGGAGGCGTGTGGATCGGAACCTACTCAGGCGGAGTAAATTATCTGTCGAAATACAACAACCGATTTGTGCTCCACGAGCCGTCAANCTCCGTCAATTCGTTGCTCGGAATATACGGAAACATGGCAAATGACGGCAACAANCTCTACATCGCCACCGAAGGNAGCGGACTCCTCGTTTATGATTTGAAAACGAAAAACTACTCGGCATACACCTACAACAACACTTCCGACAACCGCTTCTCCAGCAACATAATAAAGACTGTCACGCTCGACGGAAACACCGTGTGGTGTGGCTCAGCCCAGGGAAACGTCTATCGTTTCGACACGTCGACCAATNAGTTTGAGCATTTCTACACNATGGAATATGGCTCAATCTACTCTATCGTCAAAGANGACGAGGGTTCNCTGTTTTTCGCATCATCGACTCCTCGCTCTGGATTGGTAAAACTCACTAAGGACGGAAAATTTTCCAATTGCTTCAGGGAGGGCGACAGTATTCTCGCAAATGCAAGTTCTCGATGCATGCTGCCTCTCGGCAACAAACGCTACCTGCTTGGAACTCGCAGCACTGGAGTGCTGCTNTATGACGAAAACCGCAAACATTTCACCACTTTCAGCAGCGAAGGAGAAGGAAAATTCCATCTCCCGTCAAACTATATCACCTCAATCATCAAAACAAACAAAGGAGAAATCTGGATTTCTTCGTTTGGCGGCGGATTGAGCCTCTTTGATCCTGATAAAGGCATAATTCGCAGCATCACAAAGAACAACGGGCTTACTGACGACGAAATATGCGCCCTTGTCGAAGACAAAGATGCCAATATATGGTTTTCGTCAAACAACGGCATCTCCCGCTTCAATCCCGCAACTGACGAGATAAATACCTATAAAGTGAACAGTACCGGTGTGCTTGAATTCACGCCCCACAGCGGCTCGGCGCTCCCCGACGGCTCTATAGCATTCAGCGCTAGCAACGGGTTTATCACCTTCAACCCCGAAGACATGTATCTCACGCCTCAACAATCGCCCTTAGTGCTTACCGGCTTGACCGTCAACAACCGCCCTGTATCGCCCGAAGGCGACGACGGCATTCTGAAAACGGCGATTGACGACACAGAAACGCTATATCTGAATTACAATCAGAATAATATCTCAATAAAATACTGCGCGCTCAACTACACCGACGCCGGAGCCAATCAATATGCCATCAGGCTTAAAGGACATGACAACAAATGGGCATACGTAGGCAGCCGACGCGAAGCGTTCTACAACAATCTTGATCCCGGGAAATACACGTTTGAAGTCAAAGCGTCAAACAACGACGGAGTGTGGAACGACGATGTAAAACGCCTCAACATTGTTATCGAGCCTCCGGTGTGGGGAACATGGTACGCCTATCTGTTTTATGCGATAGTAATCCTTGGAACCATCGTCCTGATAATGTACTACCTCATAAAGAAACGCGACCTCGAACAAGCACTTCAATATAAATCACTTGAGCAGCAACAAGCCGAAGAATTCCATCAGACTAAGTTGAGAATGTTCACAAACTTCTCTCATGAACTTCGCACCCCTCTGATGCTGATTCTCGCGCCGCTGCAGGAATTGCTCGACCGCAATGATTTGAATACCACCGTAAAAAACAAGCTGAATCTCATATTCAATAATTCCCAGCGATTGTCGCTACTTGTCAATCAGCTCATGGATTTGCGCAAGAGCCAGGCAGGAAAACTGCACTTGAAAATCGCAAAGGACGAGATGTGTTCTTTCATGCAGGAAATCTATTCGGCTTTCAATCAGATTGCCGTAAGCAAAGAGATCGAATTTGCCTATGAGTGCGACGAGAGCCACATCGGCGCATGGTATGATAAATCTTTACTTGAAAAGGTGATATTCAATCTCTTGTCTAACGCGTTCAAATACACTCCGGCTAATGGAAAAGTGTCGATGACGCTGAAAAAGCTGCCCAAGGCTGAACTGCCGGCTGATAAAGCGTCGCAACTCACCGCCGGAGAAAAATTTGTGCACCTGACTGTCACCGACACCGGAAAAGGCATCCCGGAAAATGAAATGACTAATATTTTCGCCCCCTTCTACCAGATTGAGGACGGACGCTCAAAAGACAAAGTGGGAACGGGCATAGGATTGAGCCTTACCCAGTCAATCGTGGAGCTGCATCATGGCACTATATGGGTCGAGAACAATTCTGACGGCGGCGCATCGTTCCATGTGATTTTCCCTATCGACAAATCAGGATACACCGACGAGGAGATTGACAAGGAATCGGCAAACCGAGTTGTGACCGATGTAATTCCATCGTCAAACGAACAGGAACACATCGAACTCGAAAAGAAATATACCGTGCTTCTGGTCGAGGACAACGAAGAAGTGAGAGCATACGTCAAAGAATGCCTTGAGCCTTACTTCTTTGTCCTTGAGGCTGCCGACGGAAACACAGCTTTTGACATCGTCGCCGACAAGTATCCCGACATCGTTGTCAGCGACATCATGATGCCGGGCAAAGACGGATTGGAACTGTGTCATGAAATCAAACACGATCTGCGCACAGGACACATTCCGGTCATTCTCATGACTGCGCGTTCAATGGTGATGCAGATTAAGGAAGGCTTCTCAGCCGGCGCCGACGATTACATTGTCAAGCCCTTCAATATCGACGTTCTTATTCTCAGAATCAAGAATATCCTGCTCTCTCGGGAAAAACTCCGTTCTCTCTACGGAAAGAAATTCTCGCCTGAAGCCCTCGGCATTGAAATCGTTTCGAGCAACGACCGCTTCACCCAAAAATTCTTTGAAGTAATCGAGAAAAACATTTCCAACCCCGACCTCAACATTGAAATGCTGTGTAAGGAGATAGGATTGAGCCGCACGAATCTATACCGCAAGCTTAAGGCTATAACCGACCTTTCGCCGGTAGAGCTGATTCGCAACAAGCGCATGGAAATCGCGGCAAAACTGCTTGTCGAATCGGATGTTACCGTCTCTGAGGTATCGACCTACGTCGGCTTCAACAGTCATGCCTATTTCACCCAGTGCTTCAAGGCTGTCTATGGACTGTCGCCGTCCGATTTTCTTGCCGAGCACAAAAAATCGGCGGCTAAGAATTGATTTTGCTAATTATTGAGACATTATTGAAAAGCGTCAGAAAAAAGTCTGCTTAAATTCGTGATTGAATTTCAATAATGTCTCAATGAAAAGATTTATAATCTCGGCGATACTCGCCTGGCTGTTCTTGCAAGTCTACCCTGCGTTTCCCGGATCCGCTCCTGAAAAATACTCGGAAGGGATAGCCCGCACCGTCATGACGCGCTACCCGTCAGCGCTTACAATCCCATTCAAACCATGGTGTTATCCCCAAGGATACTTCCTGATGGGACTTGAAAAACTATGGCGCGAAACCGGCGACAGGCAATACTATGACTACATCATGAACTGGGCTGACCATGTGGTGAATCCCGACGGCTCTCTTGTCTATTTCAAGGGACGCAGCATGGACGACATGATGGCTGGCTCGGTTATCGTATGGGCATACGAGCAAACGAAAGACGAAAAATTCCGCAAAGCCGCTGAAACGATACGTAAAAGCTATGATGACTACCCTCGCACATCCGACGGCGTATTCTGGCATGGCAGAGGTACCGTGGGGCAGATTTGGGTCGACGGAGTTTTCATGGGACAAATGTTTTTGACCAAATATGGCAAATACATCGCTGACGCCGATTACTGCTTTGATGAAGCCGCAAAACAGCTGATAGGAATGCACACCCACCTCAAAAAGGGGGATTCCGGGCTCCTTTATCACGGTTGGGATGAAGATAAAGATGCCCGTTGGGCAAATTCCGAAACCGGAATGGCTCCCGAAGTCTGGAGCGAGGGATTAGGCTGGTACGCGCTGATTATGGTGGAAACTCTTGATATTTTTCCGAAAAACCATCCCCAATATGCGACCCTCGTGAACATAACCCGCGAACTCATGCAAGGGCTCAAAAATTGTCAGGATAAAGAAACCGGACTATGGTATCAGGTTGTCGACAAAGGGGACCAGCCGGGAAACTGGCACGAAACATCGGGCAGCGGAATGTTCACCTACGCCATCCAGAGAGCCATCGAACTGGGCATAATACCCGCAAAAGACTACAAGGATGTCGTGATAAACGGCTACAAAGGTCTCCTCTCAAAGGCAAAAATAAGCCCTGCCGACGGACTGCTTGACCTCTATGACGCCAACAACGGGCTTGGCATACAGAAAGATTATGAAACCTATGTGAGCCGTCCTCGAAAAAAGAACGGGCAAGAGGTTATTTCCTCTTTTCTCTGGGGAACCGGAATTGTCGAAAAAGCGTATGCCGATCAGGCAAAAAAAGCTGCCGAAGAGGTTAATATCCCTCGCTTTGTATGCGCCGACTACTCTCAAGGCAAAGTGTTTATATTTGAAAATGACAGCATTGTCTGGGAGCACGATGCCCCGCTTTCAAATGACGTGTGGTATCTTCCCAACGGGAATCTGTTATTCACCACCGGTCATGGAGTGCTTGAAACCACATTGGCGGGTGATACTGTTTTCAATTACCGAAGCGACAGTCACATATTTGCCTGTCAACGTCTGAAAAACGGAAATACATTTGTCGGCGAGTGCAATAGCGGAAAAATGCTTGAAATAGATCCTCAGGGCAAAATCGTAAAAGCTGTTTCAATCCTGCCCGAAGGGGTGACCGATGGCAAAAAATCATTCATCCGCAACGCCCGTCGCCTTGACAACGGACACTATCTTGTAGCCCACTACGGAGGCAAGAAAGTGGTGGAGTATGACGAAACAGGCAAAAACATCTGGGAAGTTCCCGCTTCAGGAGGAGCCCACTCGGTAATTCGCCTGCCCAACGGCAACACATTGGTCGCAATTGCCGACTCCGACAAAAATCCGCGCATAGTCGAATATAATCCCCGGAAGGAGATTGTTTGGGAAATTTCCAACAAAGACTTTCCCGAAACAAAGCCGTTCAAATTCCTGTCGGGCATGCAATACATTCCTGAAAAAGGAATTCTTTTCACCAACTGGCAGGGACACGGAGTCAAAGAAAAAGCTCCCCACATGTTTCTCGTGAACCGGGACAAAAAGATTCTCTACACATTTGACCCTCGTCCTGAAATTCAAACTCTATCATCAGTTTGTGTCATGGATTGCGCCCCCGAAGCGACTATTCATTGACAGGCTATAACAAATATGCCCCGGGGGTCAGATTTTCGTTCCAAATGTCAGAATTATAGCCTCTTGGGACAATTCTGAAAGTATTTAATATAAAAATTAAAATGATGTTTCAGTTTTAACGATAACTTTGCATCATCGATAAACCGACAATCAATAATCACAAATCTAAAAAATAAATGAAACTACAGGCAGGAATTTTATCACTCGCACTCGTGTGTGGAGCTTGCTCAAACAACAAGGCGACTAATGACACCGATGTTGTCAAAGACGGTTTCGACTTCGCCAATCAGCAATTAAGATATGCCTTCACCGAAGTTGACAGCGTGATGAACAATCTCACCGATGAGCAAAAGGAAAAGATGATTTTCGCTCCAAGAAATATACAACCCGACGGTTCTCTCAGATTGGTGGCATCGCGCGACTGGTGCAGCGGCTTCTTCCCCGGCGAGCTATGGTATATGTATGAATACACCGGCGACGATTTCTGGAAGCAGAAAGCTCTGGAATTTACCGCTCCTGTAGAAAGAGAGAAGACCAATGGCAAGACCCACGACATGGGCTTCAAGGTATATTGCAGCTTCGGAAACGGATATCGCCTTACCGGTGATTCAGCTTACCGCGACATTATGCTGGAGTCGGCAAAGACACTGACCACCCGCTACAAGGATAAAGTCGGAGCGATCCGTTCTTGGGATCACAGCACTGACAAATGGGACTGCCCCGTAATCATCGACAACATGATGAATCTTGAGTTGCTCTACTGGGCGTTTAAAGAAACAGGCGATTCATTGTACTACAACGTAGCCACAAATCATGCGTTGACAACTCTCAAAAATCATTTCCGCGACGACTATAGTTCCTATCATGTGGTTGACTACGACACTATCACCGGAGCCGTTCAGAAAAAGCAGACCCACCAAGGCTATTCTCACGAATCAGCATGGTCTCGCGGACAGGCATGGGGACTCTATGGCTACACCATGGCATATCGTGAAACCAAGCGTCCTGAATTTCTTGATCAAGCAAAACATATCGCCAACTATATCTTCACCAATCCCACTCTTCCCGAGGATTTGATTCCTTATTGGGATTATCAGGCGCCCAACATCCCCGATGAGCCTCGTGACGCCTCAGCAGCCGCTGTTTCAGCATGCGCTCTCTATGAATTGGCGATGTATGACAAAGAGAACGCTGACAAGTACAAAGAATGGGCTGACAAGATCGTGGAAAGCCTGAACGGCGAAAACTACCGAGCTCAACTCAATGGCGATCATGGCTTCCTTCTGCTCCACAGCGTAGGCTCGGGAAACAGCAAATCAGAAATGGATGTTCCCATCATATACGCCGACTATTATTTCCTTGAAGCTTTGTTGAAAAAGCAAAAATATGAAACTACAGGAAGCGCAATCCTATAAAAACTGCGATTAAAATTTTTACAAGATATTATAGAGAATAGAGTAATTTCTATAGGTAAATTAGTATGGTTAAACAATTTATAAGTTTTTTTGTTTTAGGTATGGTATTGTGCGGGTGTCTTCATGCGAAGACACCTGTGCAGTTTAAAACCAGGCTTACTGATGACTGGGTTTTCCTCCGTCAGGACATCGGAAATATTTGGGAAGCCGTCCGACCCTATAAATCGGGCAATCCCGAAGAATACCCCTTATGGCAACAAGTCACCCTCCCCCATTGCTTCAATGCACAGGATGCCGTAGACCCTGACCTCAACTATTACCAGGGTCCCGGATGGTACAAAACATTGCTTTCAATCGATAATCCATATAACGACGGACGCATACTGCTCGATTTCGACGGAGCCGGACCCAAAACCGACGTCTATATCTACATGACCAAAGTAGGCAGCCATGTAGGCGGCTATGACAGCTGGAACGTCGACATAACCGATGCCGTAAACGATTTCCTAAAAAGCGATGCCGCCGCGCGCTTCGAAGGCAAAGTTCCTCTCAGCATACGCTGTGACAATTCCCGCGATGCCGAAATGATCCCGTCTGACCTCTCAGACTTCACCATATATGGCGGACTCTACCGATATCTGAATCTCGTTTATCTGCCTAAAGTTTCAATCAGCCAGTTGAGAATCGAACCGTCTCTTGACGAAGACCTCAAAAATGCCAAACTGACCGTTAAAGGCGATTTCTACAATCCGCTTGATGTTCGCGCGGCAAATGTCAACGTCACCGTGAAAGATCCGTCAGGGAAAATCGTCGCCGATAAAACTCTCTACGGAATAACTCCCCTTGGCAACAAGAATCTGCTCGAAATCGACCTGAAGAAACCGGTCCTGTGGGATGTCGACGCCCCTCGCCTATATACTTGCGAAGTCAAGGTTGACGCTGATGGCGAATCGACCACCGCAATTGAAAAATTCGGATTCCGCCACACTAAATTCATCGACAAAGGTCCGTTCCTCCTCAACGGTCGCCGATTGCTTCTGCGCGGCACACACCGCCATGAGGACCATGCCGGTGTCGGTTCGGCGATGACCGAAGATCAGATGATTGAAGAAATGAAACTCATGAAAGCAATGGGGGTCAATTTCATCAGACTCGGACACTACCAGCAGTCGGAAATTATCCTCAATCTTTGCGATGAGCTGGGAATACTCGTTTGGGAAGAGATTCCATGGTGCCGTGGCGGTGTTGGCGGCGAACGCTATCGCAGCCAAGCCAAGCGAATGCTCACCAACATGATCAACCAGCATCACAACCACCCGGCAGTGATAATATGGGGTCTTGGAAACGAAAATGACTGGCCTAACGAATTTGAAACTTACAAGCAGAGCGAAATCCGCGGATTTATGAGCGAGCTTAACGATATCGCCCACAAACTCGATAATACACGCAAAACAGCCATACGCCGATGCGACTTCTGCAGCGACATTATCGATGTGTATTCTCCCACAATATGGGCGGGTTGGTATAAAGGCAACTATGAGGACTATGTGAAGTACTCTAAAGAATACTATGACAAAGTCAACCATTTCCTACATGTGGAATGGGGAGGCGACAGCCATCCGGGACGTTTCGTGGAAGACAAAAATCCCACCAAACAAGACTGGTCGGAGATATATGTGGTAAAACTCATTGACTGGCATCTCAAGGAACAGGAGAACATGCCTTGGCTCACAGGAACAGCCTACTGGCCTTTCAAAGACTTCGCCACACCGGTGCGTCCTGAAAATCCAGTGCCCTATGTGAATCAAAAAGGGGTTATTGAACGCGATTTCAATAAAAAGGAAGCATATTATGTATTCCAGTCCTATTGGACCGACGAACCGATGGCTCATATCATCGGACACTCTCAGCCGTCACGCTGGGGCGACGCCAACGAAGAAAAAGAGATTCTCGTATATTCCAATTGCAAGGAAGCCGAGCTGTTTGTCAACGGAGTGAGCCAAGGCAAAAAGACCCGCAACAGCAGCGACTTTCCGGCAGCGGGACTTCGATGGAACGTAAAACTGGCTCCAGGCGAGAATACAATCAAGACGGTTGCAGTGGCTCCCGACAAAACAATTGTCACCGACAGCATCTCCCAATATTATCAAATCGAGAAATGGGGCGAAGAAAACAAGCTTGTCGTCACCTCTGAACCTATTGATGAGAATACCTCTATCGTGAAAGTAAAAGTGGTGGATTCAAAGGGCACACCTTGCCTCGACTCAAAGCGCTTTATCCGATTTGAAATTGCCGGAGACGGAACACTGCTGAAAAATCTCGGCACCGCTGGCGGCTCCTCCAAAGTTCAGGCTGCCAACGGCAATGCTTCAATTAAAGTGAAAAAAGGTTCGGGCAAATCGGTAGTCGCCGTCAAGTCCGAGAATATGGACACTCAATTTATCAACATCTAAAAAACATTGAGCCTCCTATGAATAAGCTTTGCTATTTTTCAAGCATAATCATGCTGTCGTCGATAGTCACCTCATGCACAATGATAAGCGCTGAAGAAAAAATGGTTATCGAACCGCTTCAGGAAAAAGTGATTGAGCGCACCGCCGCCGACATCGAAGCGAAACCGGCAACTGTGACCTGCTTCATCGCTGAACGCAGCGCCGGCACAAAACATGACTTCTATTCCGAAGGAGATTATTGGTGGCCTGATTCTCTGAACCCCACAGGTCCCTATGTTCGCCGCGACGGAGAAACAAATCCCGACAATTTCGTGGAACACCGTCATGCAATGATACGCTTCAGCCGCATAGTGGCAAATCTGACATCGGCATATCTTATTACCGGCGACCGCAAATATCTTGACCCGGTGATGGCGCATGTCAGAGCATGGTTCATAAATGAAGACACCAAAATGAATCCTCATCTTCTTTATGCCCAGGCGATCAAAGGAATCACCACCGGCAGAGGCATCGGCATAATCGACACCGTGCATCTCATCGAGGTGGCGCAGTCATTGATGAAACTTGAGGAAAAGGGCGCTATAAGCCGGAAGGATCTTGAAGGCGCCAAAGAATGGTTCAGGCAATATCTCACCTGGATGAAGACTCATCCCTACGGAGTGAGTGAAATGAACGCCACAAACAATCACGGCACCTGCTGGGCGATGCAAGCGGCAATGTTTGCCAAATTCATCGGCGATAAAGAAACGATGGACTTCTGCTCCGACCGCTTCAAAAACGTCTTTATCCCCAATCAAATGGCTGAAGACGGAAGCTTTCCTCAAGAGCTGGCTCGAACAAAGCCCTACGGATACTCCCTCTTCAACCTCGACGCAATGGCAGCCCTGTGCCAGATTCTGTCAACTGAAGACAACAACTTGTGGGAATACACCACCCCCGATGGCAGAAATATGAAAAAAGCGGTAGAATTCATGTTGCCCTACATCGCTGACAAAAGCGCTTGGGAATATGGCAAAGACGTGATGTATTGGGACGAATGGCCTGTGGCGCATCCAGCTCTTCTGTTCGCATGGATGAATTTCGGCGACGAAGAATATTACAACAATTGGGCTAAATTCGAGCATTTCCCGGAAAATGAGGAAGTGATACGGAATCTTCCCATCCGCAATCCGATAATATGGCTCTGATATCCTCCATTCAATAAACCATCAATCACGTTACATGAAAAAAATAATTTCCACATACATGGCGGCAATCGCCATCGCGCTGCCGGCAATCGGACAAGCCCAGACCTCATCCTACAAGACTACCGGGTATGTCACCGATGAAAACAATGTAACCCGAATGGTTACCCAAGAGGTTTCAACACGCCTGCGCCGCACCACCTCTCAAGGCGATCCCGATGCAAAACTGCCCTATACCCCGGGAGTCACACCTGAGAAACTGGCAATTCCGCTATCAGAATCAGTGATGGCGCGCTATCCTGATTACAAAAACGCCTATTGGAAAGACTACACCTATGTGCAGGGCTATATGTTTGAAGCGATGGATCGACTCGGACAATTGCTCGATGATCCGAAGTACACCGAGTACATGAAAAAATATATCGAGAACTTCATCGACTCGGAGGGCAACTATAAAGGCGGAGCCTTGACCAATCTTGACAACTTCATGACAGGCTCGGCTTTCTGCACTCTATATAAGCGCACCGGCGACGAGCGATACAAAAAAGCCGCATTGCAAATCCTTGAAGGAGTGCGCCCCTATCCAAGTTCCGACGGTCAGTTCTGGCATGGCAACAAATCACCTAACATGTGGATTGACGGCGTTTTCATGATGCAGATGTTCCTCATCCGATGCGCCGAAAATGTAGGCGAAGCTGATTTTTGCTTCGACACCGCATGCCGCAACATCATCGCAGCCGCCCGTCATCTGCAGCGTCCCGACGGATTACTGCTTCACGCATGGACTACCGAACCCGACAAAGTGACATGGGCCGACAAGGAAACAGGACTCTCTCCCGAAGTGTGGAGCGAAGGAATGGGATGGTATTCTCTCGTTGTTCCCGAACTCCTCGCCGTGTTGCCCAAAAATCACCCCGATTACAAAACCATCCTGAAAATATATCAGGACATGGCTCGCGGCTTGAAAAACGCTCAGGATCCGCGCACAGGCGGTTGGTTTATGGTCGTCGACAAAGGCGACAATCCGCTCAACTTTATCGATCCGTCGGGCACGGCGATGTTCACTTACTCGATTCAACGCGGCATCGATCTCGGATTGCTCAATGCGAAAGAATACGCTCCCGTGGCGCAACGCGGCTACAAGAGCCTGTTCCCGTTTATTTCCGTCAATAACAACGGACTCCTTGATGTGATCGGAGCCTGTGACGGAGTTGTGATTAAAAATGATTTCAATTCCTACGTCACCGTTCCAAAAATTCTAAATGCAAAGGAAGCCGTAGCCGGAATTTTGTGGGCTGCCGTAATAATGGAGAAAAATAATCTATAAAAACATCCATATAATACTATCCAAAATCTATCTGAACATCGGCACACACATACAATGGCGGCTCCGCTCACACGTCATTGCCGTCATTAAAAAACCAATTAATCTACTATGAGAGAAGGGCATCACTGAACAGTTTTAATCAGTGATGCCCTTCTGATTATTAGCGTCGGCTCTTAAAATAATTGAGTCTTGCAGAACAATTGTCTTTCACCCGGCATTATATATTTAAGACAATAATTAATTTCACTATTATAATAAATGAAAGTCGGATACTTTGTGCCATGCTATGTGGATATGCTTGCTCCTAAAGCGGCTATCGCAAGCTATGAACTCCTTAAGAAGCTTGGAGTCGATGTGCATTATATCGAGCAAGCCACTTGCTGCGGACTTCCACTCACCGACATGGGGTATGGGAAAAAATCATGCAAAATCGAAAACAACCTGATCAAAAATTTGTCAGGCTATGATTATATCGTTATTCCTTCAGGAATATGCACTGACCAGATGCGGCATGAACTCACTGACATCGAGCAGACGCCCGAAGTAAAGCATATTCGTGAAACATCTCACGATCTTGTTGAATTTCTCCATGACATCCTCCAAGTGAAAGAATTGCCGTGGGCGAAATTCCCTCACAAGGTGGGACTGCACAACGGGTGCCATTCGTTAAGGTCATTGATGCAGGCGCGTCCGTCGGAGCTGATGATTCCCGATTTTTCAAAAACCGCCGACCTGCTTAATCTTGTCGAGGGACTGGAAGTGGTATATGCCACACGCCGCGACGAATGCTGCGGTTTCGGAGGCACATTCTCCATCTGGGATGAAAGCTGTTCAGGGCAAATGGGACTTGACAAGGTAAACGATTATGTGAGAAACGGAATCGAATACGTAACCTCCGCCGATTTTTCATGTCTGCTTCATCAGTCATGCACGGCTCGAAAGCATAATCTTCCGGTCAAAATGTATTATATTGCTGAAATTTTAAATGGTGACGCACTATGAGCCAGGTTAATCAAGTAAAACTCGGGGCAAAATTCATTGCCGATGAAGCTCACCGGGTGAGCCATGACCGCTGTCTGTGGGCTGCGCGTATGCGTCGTGACTCTGTGGCATCGTCAATTCCTGAATGGGAAGAGATGCGCCGGCTTGCTTCTGAAATAAAACTCCACACACTGTCACATCTCGCCGACTACCTTGAGCTATTTGAAAAAAATCTCAAACTCAACGGCGTGCATGTCCATTGGGCGAAAGATGCCGAGGAGCATAACCGCATCGTGGGCGAGATATTCACGTCACACAATGTAAAAACCGTCACCAAGGGAAAGTCAATGCTCATGGATGAATGCGGCATGACGCCTTATCTTGAGCATCTCGGCATAAACATCTATGAGGCTGACCTCGGCGAAAGAATACAGCAGCTTGACCGCCAGCGACCCTCTCATATCGTAATGCCGGCAATACACAAACTCCGCACTGACGTGGCGCGCCTTTTTGCCGACAAACTGGGAAGCGATCCTGAGAACGACGATCCCCACTATCTCAACAGCGTTATGCGCAACGATATGAGGAAAAATTATATCAAAGTCGATGCCGGAATGAGCGGCGTAAACTTCGGAATCGCTGAAACTGGCGGAATAGTCGTATGCACCAACGAAGGCAACGCTGACATCAGCGCTGCGTTGCCCCCGCTTTATGTAGCGAGCATGGGTATTGAAAAACTCATTCCGCGCCAACAGGATCTCGCACTTTTCATCAGATTGCTGTCAAGGAGCGCGCTGGGCTTAAATATCACTCAATATACCAGCCACTATCATGGTCCGCGTCCCGGACAGGAGATGCACTTGATCATTGTCGACAACGGCAGGTCAGACCGACTCAAAGCCGAGCATTGGGAGGTTCTGAAATGTATACGCTGCGGAGCCTGCATGAACACGTGTCCGGTGTTCCGCCGCACGTCGGGACTCAGCTATGACGCGCCTTATATGGGACCTATCGGAATCGTCCTTGAACCGAGCTATGACTTGTATCGTTACGCGCGCCTCCCCTACTCTTGTACCCATTGCGGCTCTTGCGGAAACGTGTGCCCCGTGAAAGTGCCTATTCCTCAGTTAGTGTTCTATTGGCGCAGAAAAGTCGTAGACGAACGGCAGGACCAGTTGACCCATCGCGCCGAAGAGAGCGCCATGGAAATCGTGCTTAGAAATTCAACCAATTTCCAAATGAGCGAAAAACTCGGATTATGGGCTTTGAAAAATCTGCCCGACGCTCTTCTTGAGTCACGACTCAATCCATGGGCTACATGGCACGCCAATCCTGAAGCCCCTGATGAAACATTCCGCCAATATTATAATCGAACAATAAAAAAGAAGGACAGTGATGAATGATTCTCGACAAGCTATACTCGATAATATCCGCCAATCCCGGCATGAGGAATTTCCGTTGCCTGATGTGCCGCTATTCGACGTTGAAGGCGATCCGATTAAAAATTTCATAACTAATCTTGAAAGTTTCGACGGAAAAGCCATAAGATTCAATTCGCGCGAAGAGGCGATCGAATGGCTTAAAAACAATATCGTCTCAGAGAGGAAAAATGTTTTTTCAGCCATACCTGATTTTTCCGGAAATTTCCCGATTTCCAAAGTCGACGATCCCCATGACACCCACGTCATCGACACATGCATCGGCGAGGGACTATTGGGAGTTGGAGAAACAGGCTCCGTGTGGGTGACCGATTCTTCACTTGGCAAAGGGGCATGCGCGCTTATGTCGACCGACCTGTATCTGCTTCTTGACAGTGACAAAATCGTTTCAGGCATCCACCAGGCTTATAATCTCATAAATCTGCGGGAAAATCCCTACGGGTCTTTCTACTCGGGACCGTCAGCCACCGCCGATATTGAAGCAGTGAGAGTCACGGGAGCCCAGGGAGAAATATCCCTTACCATCTTGATGTATTGATTCAAAAAAACGAAAGTGCNCTTCTTCACAGAAGCACACTCCCTCATAACCAAAATTCAAGTATATATTCTCAGAGTCTAACAAAATGTTGCCATAGGGCTACAATTGCTATTGCCCGGAAAACGCTGGACAGCCGTTTAGGTAGATGTAGAATGAAGAGTGGATTTAGACTGTGTTTTTCCGAGCGTAGTCACTTTCATCAAGCTGGTGCAAAGTTACGGCTTATAAGCCATTGAACTGCAACAAAATTAGGTAATTAATCTAAAAAACAAGGAGGACTTATATCCTCCTTGTTTTTTATTGTCTATCAGAATATTATCTAATGTATAAGTCTATTTAAGAACCGAATTAGAGCCATTTTATAAACATCTTTTTGGTTAAANAGCTGNAAANCACACTTTTTAACTATTCTAAACGCNNNAAACAAATCANCGNGTNGCTTGNAATGACANCCGNTTAAATATAAAAATGGGGATAGTGCCNCCCACCACAAGACACATNAACAGGCACANGCANATCAGCCCATTCTGCATGAACAAAACGAAGTAATGCTCAAACGCNCCGGTTGACTGGCGCAATACACACATAGCCAATCCGCCAAACGCTTTATAGGCATATATTCCGGGAATCATCGGAAGCAGCGCCGGAAACAGGCACGTCTCGGCAGGGGTTTTGGATANGGGAGACAGGAACACGGCAAGCAGTCCCACGGCAAAAGCGGCGCAAAGCGTTGCCGGCACAATGTGAAGCGGATCAGGAATGACGTCAATCAATACAAATCTCCCGGCATGACCAACAGCGGCAATAAACGCGCAATAAAAATATGCCCTCGCAGGAGGATTGCTGATAGCGGCAAATCCTATCGCTGCTATCGCCGAAAACAATGCGTCTTGAAAAATATCCCAGAACATAATCAATACAATTTAAAACATACCAACGTGCATCACAAGCATCCCGAGACTAAGCCCTATGGAAAGACAGCAAGTCAAAACAACAGCATCCACAAACCGGCTGAACGCGCATATATAATGACGATAGAGCATATCGCTGAATGAATTCAAGAACGGAATGCCGGGCACAAGATAGAGAACGCTTGTGGCAAGCGCAATCTTNGGAGTAGCGCCTACATTGAAGAGAATATCAGTACACCCTAAGACTGCGGAAACGAACGAGCATATTATGAAAACAGCTCGAACATCAACATGACGGCGCAATAAGAAGGTCTTTAACCAGAACCCCGCCAAAGTTGCAACGCCAACCACTCCCATCGCCACCGCATCTCCACCGAATAGACGGCAAAANGAAGCATTCGCGCAAGCCACNAAAATCAACAACAGCACACTGTTTATGCTGTAGTCAGTGGAAACGATTTTATCAAACAGGGCGCGAGCCTCATCCAGTCCTAATTTCCTATCAGCTATTTTCCAGCTAAGTTCGCTCAATCGGGTATTGAGAGCGAAGCTTATAGGAGTAGCCTTGACTGCCGTGTTGACTGTGAGACACTCCATATCGTTGTCTGCGTCAAACACCGACATCTGCACGTGGCGAGGCATAATCGTCAACTCCACGCGTTTTCCATAAACGCGCGCTATGCGACTCACGTTCTTCTCTATTCTTATGCACGTGGCGCCACATCCGGTCATCCATGACGCATATTGGGCTAAGAAAGTACCCACTTCACAAGCCGACCGGAGCGACTGATCACATGTCGGCGAAATCGTCGTCATCATGAAGGGGATCTCCAGGGATAAAAAATTCTTCTCTTTCGCTACCGATCTCCACAAAGTGATGTTTACAGATGAAAGCTCTATGCACGAAATTAATCATTAGAACAATCATGAAAATTCCGGCNATCACGCTCCAGATGATAATAGGTGTTTCCATAACAATAAGTTTTTAGTCGTTCCTCCCTGAGGGGAGTCAGTTATGTTATTTATTATTATAACACCTCAGCATCATTTTTTACGCAGNGATACCNTCTTTTTTCTATCTAATTATCTTTATTTCCTGTCAATATATAACCCTTCTTCTTGATTGACACAATCGAAACGGCTGGATCCTCAAGCAATTTTCTCAGATAAGTTATCTGCACATTAAGAGCGAGAGAGTTGGAATAACTCGCATCGCCCCATATCTGTTCAAGAATGCGGTCACGATCAACCGGTTTGCCCATATTTTCAGCAAGCATCTGAAGAATCTCGGTTTGTCTCACTGACAGCGAGTGAGTCTCACCATTGTAGGTGAGCGATAAAAGATTTGGGTGAAAAACGGTCTCTCCCACATGATATTCGACATCCTGTTCGATTGTCATGCTTTCAAATCGCTCGTTGATTTTAGCGATTAGCTCTTCNGGATAGAACGGTTTAGGGATATAGTCNTTNCCTTTTAGTGAAAAACCGTGGAGACGGTCAACTTTNTCGGTGCGGTCGGTNAGAAAGAANATTATAACCCTCTTGTCATTCTGCCTGATGATACGCGCCATGTCGAAACCGTCAAGTTCAGGCATATTAATATCGAGGAGAATCAAATCGGGACGCGCCTCTCTATACATCTCCAGTCCNGCCTTGCCATTTCCGGCATAAATCACCTCATAGCCCTCTGATTCGATAAAGCGTTTCAGAAGCATCGNGTTTTTGATGTCGTCATCAACAAGCAGTATTTTTNTAGCTTTTGTCATTGCGGGAATTTAATAGTGAAACATGTTCCTTTCCCCTCTCGACTCTCCACCGACACATCAGCGCCGTGGGCGTCGACAAGCAATTTTACATACGCAAGCCCAAGNCCCATTCCTGGNTGTTCGCCGCCGGCGGCTTTTCCGCGATAGAACCGCTTGAACACATGCTTTAAGTCTCCCGGAGAAATTCCATTGCCNGTGTCGCTTATGCGAAGCTCCACACAACCGCCATTCTCAGCCGCAGCAGCGTTTATCTCCACCNACGCGCCTGAATACTTGACTGCATTCTCCACAAGATTGTTCATGATGTTATACAGATGCGAGCGATCGACTGAGATTTCAACCGTTTCATCTATTTCATTTTTAACAATGACAATCTTATCGGCGGGAATCGCAGTCGCAGCCGTCACGGCATCAAACAGGTCATGGAGATTTACCTGTTGAATATTCAGCGGAATCTGCTCCACGTCATTGAAAGTTATATCCCTTAACTTGGAGAAGTATGCCGACAGATTGTCAAGAGCTATTCTTGTCTCTGAGATCAATTCCTTTTTGACTTCCTCCTTTTCCATCATCCTGTCATTATCAAGTCCCGACAAGCACATTTTCAAAGTGGAGATGGGACGCTTCAATTCATGAATCATTGTAGTGATAAAACCATTGCGCATCTTGTCAAGACGGGATAGCTTCAACACCGTGGAGAACTGCAAAATGAGGCATACGATAAGCAAAGCCGACACAACAAGTGATATTATGAGTGTCTGCCACATCTCAGGCAGGATTTCAAATGGATTGATCTGACTCACTACCGTGACAAGCTGACCTTCCAATTGCGAGTAAGGTATCGTCACCGACAATTCAGGCTTAAATGCAAAGTCATGAAACTTTACATCTGTCACCCACACCATGCTATCGGCTCTGGAAAGATTTACCCGGGCTCTTATCCCGGCGCTGTTCAGCACCGAGTCGATGCCCTCGGTTGTAAACGGGCTTTTTCGTTCAAGCATCACATTTTTCGACGCCACCCATGCCTCCGTTTCATCTTTAGCTCCGGAGGTGTCATAGACAACGGAGTCCGCCGCAGAGGAGTTCTGTGACATGACCAGCTCCATCACTTTGTCTTTTTCTTCATCAGTCAGCGGTCGTCCGGGAGGTATTCCGAGAAGTTCGTGCGCGGAATAATAATGCGTCACAATTTTAGTTGTACGGGTAGTAACGACTGTATCGCCATAATTCTGCGAGAGGCTGAATGACGGAACGGTTATCTCATTGTCCACTTTCTGTTCGGAAACCTTATTGCGTAGCTCATTATAGTCATTGACACAGTTGATTATGCGTCCGCTTAGATTCCGTTCATATTCCTTAAGCGAAAATTCATATCTCCCGTAGAGCCAATAAGCCTGCATTCCAAGAAATGCGAGAATGGCAATGATGGTGATTATATAAAGCGCCTTTATTCGTTTTTCCATGTGGCAAAATTAACAAATTCATCGAATCTTCACTCACTATAAATCAAGCGATTTCTTCTATCGTAATAATTTAGTAATAATTCCATAATCTTTGAATAATGATTATTTTCCGTCACTGACTGCATCGCGGCATAACTTTGCGGCATAATTCAAATACAATCCAAAATATGAAACGAACAATCATTATTTTCACTCTCTTAACAACAATCTCGGCAATCATGTCAGGGAAAATCACGCGCCGCCAACTGAGCATTTATCAGAACACGGTTCCGGAAACAGAAACGCTTGCCAACGAAACGATGGAATTTGTATATGATTACCGATATTGCATCGACACGACACAGTCAATCAGTGACAACATGACAAGTGACCGAATGCTGTTGCAGATAGCGACTGAAGGCGTTTCCAAATTTTCAAGCTACAAGAATCTCACAGTCGATTCCATCTTAATGCGCTCAACTCAGGAACAGATTGTCAATGCCGCGCTGGAGGGTAAACTCAGCACCGGGGAATTCATGACCATCTATAAAAATTACCCGTCGGGAAAACTGACCCACACAGAAAAAATATGCATGGACTGGTTTCGTTACGATGAAGAAATGCCGTCATTTGAATGGGAACTTATCGATTCAACGGTCAACATATTGGGATACGAATGCCATGGAGCCAAGTGCCGATTCAGAGGCAGGGAATGGACCGTTTTCTATACCGAGGAGATTCCTGTCATGGACGGACCCTGGAAACTTCACGGGCTCCCGGGACTGATAATGAAAGCGTCCGACGAAAATAACCATTATGTCTTTGAATGTATCGGAATAAACTCGAGCGGCAACCGACCTGTCACCATTTATAAGGTGCCGTTCAACAACACTGACCGCAAAGGATATTATGATGCTAAAAACCGATATGACTTAAATCCCTACGCCTACTATGAGACGACAACGGGAGGACACATAACGGTGAGCGATGAGGCAGGAAATCCAATGCTTGACGCCTACGACCCGATGGAACTACAATTTGACTATATCGAACGTGATTGGAAAAAATGAGACATTACTTTTTCATACTTGGCATTTTACTCGGTCTGTCGCACGCAATGGCGGCAGATCCGGGTGAAGTGACCGGAACCGTTGTCGACGCTTTGACAAGCGAGCCAGTCCCGGGAGCTATCGTCAAAGCGAAGGATTCGTTCACCTCAACCAATGCTAACGGCGAATTCAAGCTCAAAGTAAAAAACGGAGCCGACTCTGTTTCGTTCCGCTGCATGGGGTATGAAATCCTTATCCTACCTGTCTCTGCCGATATGTCATCGATTCGTCTGTCACCCAAAGCGACCAGGCTGAAAGATGTCATCATCGAGGCTCCCGATATTTATGCCAAGGGAGACACTCTCGTGTTTAACGTAGACCGCTACGCAAGCTCTAAGGATAATGCCATCATCGACGTGATCAAGCGTCTGCCCGGAATCAAAGTTGAGGAGGACGGAACAATCAAGTATCAAGGAAAGCCCATCAACAAATTCTATCTTGACGGAAACGATTTTCTGGGAGGACAATACGGGCTCGCCACAGAAAACATCTCATATAAGGATGTAGCCTCGGTTGAAGTCATGGAAAAGCATCAGCCGATAAAAGCGCTTGAAGGTATAGAATTTCCCGAAGAGGCAGGAATAAACCTGAAACTGAAAGAAGACGCGCGCAGCCGATGGGTAGGAGTCGCAAAAGCCGGTTCAGGAGCAGAGCCGATGCTTTACAACGGTTCGCTGTTCACTATGCGCATAGCTCCGAAGATTCAAAATATGTTTACCTTAAAAGCCGATAATACCGGATGGAACCCCGCCAATGAAATCAAGGAGCATGATTTCAACGAAATGTTCCAGTCGGAATATTCCGAAAATCTTTTCCCTCAATATATCTCAGCCGACATTGTTAACGCTCCGCTATCGGAAAAGCGGACCCGGGATAATCAGTCGATGCTTGCCAACGCAATCATGTCGCTAAAATCGGGCGACACGTCCATGAGATTAAAACTTAATTATAGCGCCGACAGGCTTCATTACAATTCAGGAACAGTCACCGATTATTTCGACTCCCGGATTCCCTCATTTATTCAGCACAACCGGCTGAGGNCCGAAAACCACGACCTTTCAGCGCAATTCAACAGNGANACAAATAAGCGCGGNTATTATCTGAAAGACAAGCTGACATTGACCTCACTATGGGACAACTCAAACTCGGCGATATCAGGGTCATTCAATCTTGACCAACAAGTGGCNAGAAAGAGACTGTCGGCAACAAATGACTTGAAACTCGTGAAGAGAAGCGAGACGANATTAATAACNNTCACTTCCCGCAATTCATTTNTNCACCATCCCGNCCGACTGCNCATATCCGACCGGTCAAACACNNGCCAGAGTATNGGGACAAATGATTTCAGAAGCACCACCGAAACTCAATTCGGGCGTTTGAGCCGATTCCTNAAATTTTACATGACGGCGGGGATAGACCTGAATTATCTTCACATGAATACCTCACTGTCAGGAATGAATGATTTTGACAACGCTNATATTTACAACTATTTCCTGTCAGATATATACGCAACGCCTCAGATAGATTATGAGCGACACGGTTGGCGCNTGTCNNTNAAAACACCGTTGAAATGGNTGCATTATTCCGTAGGCAGAAAACATGACTACACTAACNTCAGTCCCTCATTCNGCATACGCAAGAGTCTTACTGCCAAATCGGAATTTTCAACAACTCTATCCTATCGNNTNNCNNCCCCTCAACCCTATCTCAATATCGATAATCCGATACTTTCAGATTACAGGAATATATTCATCGGCTACAATCCCGACAAATATTCACGGGAAATGACCGTNACGATATCNTATCGTTACCGAAATCCGTTGAAAACCCTGTTTTTCAATGCGTCNTGCACCTACAGCCNCAAGCGGTCATCAATAATGTCCAATCAATTGTTCATAGGCGACATGATCGTGTCGACATTTGCCGACAAGCTGTCAAACTGCAATATAGGCAGCTTTAACGCAGGGATAAGCAAGGGATTGGGACGAAGCAAGATGGTAACAGGCATTGATTTCAACTCGACAATATCATCGGCTTCATCCATGAGGGATNANGAAATCCTCCCCTACCGNCAGGTTTCACTCGGGGCAAAGCCTTATTTCAAAGGGAGCATAATCAGATGGCTCTCCGTGAACTATGAAGCCAACTACGGATTTTCGTCATTGAAAATTGAACATGAGTCCAATAACTGCCACTCTTTCACTCAAAATTTATTTCTAACTTTAATCCCGACCGACTTGCTTCAGTTCACTGNCGGCGCAGAACATTTTCTGACTCAATTTTCAGGAGGGAAAAGTTCCACTCTCACACTGCTGGATGCTTCAGCCGACTATCGCCTGAACGGAAAGATAAGATTATCGCTGACGGCGCGCAATCTTCTAAACGGCANGAATTACAGATATGTCAACTATGGCACACTATCACGGTCGGAACGCTATTTCCAAATTCGCAGCCGGAGCATTGTGGCATCAATTCAATATCGATTCTAAGTTGAGAGGAATAGCCTCGCGCACNAGTGACTTGCGCANGGCTATTCNTCTTTTGCGTCCATCAGCTTACAGGCGGTTCATTTCGGCATCGGAAGCGTTTTTACCTTTGTACTTGCTCGGTCTCGGCTGGAAACGGTAGGTGAGCGAGAGTGAAACTCCGCGGNGATCATAGGACTGCTTTTTTGACACCTTCACGCCATAGGTGTTCATTGTCCAGTCATTGTTGGCAGTGTTCATAATATCGGTTGCGGAGAGTTTTACTTGCAGNGCCTTGCNGAGGAATGATTTACTCAGCGAAGCATCCATCACGCACCATGTAGAGCCAAACCGATTAGTGTGCATATCGCCCGCCGTCTGACCATGCAGATTCACCGTAAGCAGGAAATCATTAGGCAACGAGACGAGATTTTCAAAATAATATGAATAGATGGGTTTGTTGTGCTTCGTCCCGTCAAGATCAAGCCACTGCTTGTGCAAACCTAAAGTGAGATTGGGCGACCANGCCCCTATATTTTTACTCCAGATGAAGTATAGGTCCAACGCCGAGACATCGATGTTGACAGGCTGCATGATGAGTTGAAGAGAGGATGCCGGATAGAGCCTTTTCACAAATCCGTAAGTGTCGATGCTCCGAGTGTAGTCGGCTTGCATCATGAAATCTTTCCACATTCCGAAGAGTTGGACATCATGCATCTTTTCATCGCGCAACGACGGGTTGCCCCCCTCTATCTCATGCCGCCCGACATATCCGAGACTCCCTGTCAGCCGGGAATAAGGGGGCTTGACGGTAGACAAGCGATAGCTCAGACTTGCCTGCGCCTGTTCATTGAAGNTCCAGCCAATAGAAATGTCGGGGGTCAGTAGATGGTCCGTGCGGCTCACATCCTTGTCCCTCAGCCGGTTTACTTTGAATGCATAGTCAAGGTATTCGTATCTCACCCCTGCCGAAAGACTCAGCCGATTGAATTGCCGGTTCCATGAAGCAAATGCAGCAACCGAGGTCTGCTCGGCGTCGGTAAACGATGACGGTATATATTCCTCCACTTGCTGATTGAGCATGATGTAGTCAAGGGTGGTGTGAGTGTAGGAATCCTGGGTTCCTATCACGAAATCGCCGTTCCATGCGGGGAAAGCCAGGTATAGTTTCCCCGCCCATAGGGTGGAATTGCGCTTGTCCTTAGACGAGACGTCGGACATCGGCGATTGAGGATAGGACGTTACAATGGAGTTTTTGGAAAAAGAGCTTCGGAAATTGCCGTCAAAATGAAGATTGTACATGCCTCCGAAAGTATTGTCATAATATATCGACACAAGATGGGAGCGGGCACGNATTTTACTGCGGATGTCACGGTTGAGAGGAGCCTCATCATTCAGCCACTCAGTACCGATATTTTTGAAATTTCCNCGCTCAGGATTAAACCGATAATAAGCNCCAAACGACGCAGTTGAATCGGCATAGTTAAAGCCCGCTTTCACNGTGCCATTGACCGAGGGATAAGTGTTGCGTTGGGAACNGCCGACAACAGNTTTCTCCCCTTCATACTCAAGCTCGTTGACTGTCGAGCCTTTAATCAGGCTATTGCTCCCCGAGAAAGTTCCGGTTGCGAAAAAATCCATTTTTCCGGCTCGNTAGTTGAGGTCAAGAAGCTCGTCAGCCGACACTTTGCGTCGAGCGGTGAGTTCCGCTCGCTCTGTCAGCGAAAGCCCATCGACAAAGTTGCGTCGGGTTGTGATTTTCANCACAGCTTTTGTGGTGTTGGAATACATGGCTCCGGGCGCCATGATAAGTTCCACTTTACGGATATTGGACGATTGGAGCTGTTTGAGTTCGTCGGCATCGCGCAGGAGCCTTCCGTCNATATATATTTCAGGAGAGCCTTTGCCGGTTACCGACACGTCGCCGTCACTGACCGTGATCATGGGCAACTGGGCGAGAACATCAAGAGATGTTCCGACATTTTGAAGAGAGGAGCCGGGAATAACCGATACGAGCGTATTGCCGACAAGACGCGTTGCCGGTTGCTGAGCCTTAACAACTATTTCCTGCAATTGCAAGNTGATCGAATCGGCAGTTTCAGCAGTCTGCGCCTTCAGCATGGCAACGGAAACGGTTACAAGAAAAAAGATAATTGAAATTCGTTTCATAAGCAGTAATTTTTTCGGCAAAATTACTGTCTGAAAGCCCTTAAATGCAAATTAATCGCCTGACCGCCAAATTTGCAAAACGCTNTTTATAANCCGTTTAATCNGAGCCATCAGGAAATTTNCTGACCGTAGCAAACCCGGNTCANAAAACAGCGAGAAAAACTGATGAATGAGGGGGATTGAGATTGGAAATCTTGGACTTCAGCCTGGATTTACGCTTATAGACCACGTCGATGCTTTCACCTAAAAGAAGCGCTATCGACCGATTGGAAAGATTGCACGCAAGATAGACAAACAGGCGATATTCCTCGGGCTTCATGTCGGGCAATTCGTCANGCAAAATGTCAATCATGCCGCCCGAACAATCGTTGACACATTTTTCCATTTCGGAGAACAATCCGCTGTCAGATTTCACTTCTTCAATCTGCGNTTTTACTTTATCGGCAATCGCCTTGCGNTCGGTCTTGGTTCCCTGCGACTCATAGTAGGTGCCACAAAGCTGATCGATGATTTGAAAACGAGTGCTCAGAANGTCGGAAAGCCTTGACCGCAGATCGGTATATGCCGATTGATTGCGTGTCAAACCCTCCTTGAGAGAATAAGCCTCGGCGACAAGCATTTCGTTTTGAGCTTCACGAAGCCTTATGCGCTGGCGCTGCCACAGGATTACGCCGACAGCT
The DNA here is from genome assembly GCA_014801525.1 of Bacteroides sp. Lineage (GTDB taxonomy): Bacteria > Bacteroidota > Bacteroidia > Bacteroidales > Muribaculaceae > Muribaculum. Next base: position 758 of record JAAVEB010000004.1, on the reverse strand, counting down.
ATCAGCAAACAGATAATGCCAGTGTATAAAATCTGCCTGTTGCGCATTCGCTCTTTATAGAGCAAAAACTCTTTTTCTTTCTGGAGATAGAGNGCCGACGAGAGTTCATCGCGTTTGTCGGTCGCCGTCAATAGCGCTTTCAGCCGTGAAGCATGGCGAAACAANTCCTTATGATTATGCCTGCCATAATAATCNACGGCAATGTTCACAATTGTGTCGGTTGGCACGGTTATGTTATTNGCCACAAGCGCCTCAGAGTATAGCAACGCCCAGCGAGCCATGGTCGAAGAATCGCTAAACGTGGAGAGATCGTAACGCAGCAGTCGCTCCATCGCCGCCCCGGGATCACTGTGAAGCATGGAAGCCGCCTCATCAAGACTNCGNTCAACCTGCCTGTTGGAACAGGAACATCCGGTCACGACCAGCAGAACTATCATATAGAGGAGACCCTTCATTTTCTTGCGTTTANAATGATTGCACAAAGATAGCGCATTTCTCGCAGCCTGAACAACCGGAAAGCCGATTTAGAAAAATTTAAGGAATTGNATTAAGAANGTCAAGGCGCTTTTGCTGCCGTTTTGGCGTGGCGAGCCTGTGTCCTGTTGGGGGGCGTGGTTCTCGCCGCCGCTCTTGGCGGGGGCAGCTGCCGCTTAGCAGCTCAAGGCTTGTTGCCGCAGCCTCGGGGCGGGGATGATGACGGTGACGGAGCCGGGCGGGACTGCGTCATGGGCGGCTGCGGGAGCGGGCAGCGTTTGGTG
>JAAVEB010000003.1 GCA_014801525.1 Bacteroides sp. | reverse complement strand
CGTAGCGTATGGTAAATCTTTCTCCGGTGAGTCCTAACTCTTTCATAAATGCCGGAGTCTTGACCACATCGAAGAATCTCATCTGAAATATCTTTGAAGCTGCTTCCTTTCCCTTTTGATAAAGAACCCTCACCGCTTCAAGAAAAGACGGCTTCGCTACATCGTTTCCTGCTCCTCTATCCGATGATCCGCTGTTATCTCGCCCTCCTTCCGAGGATGAGCTTTCAGATACGCCTCCTGCCTGATAAGGCATTTCGTTCCGATCTCCAATGCCGCCCCGGGCTCCTTCCGAGCCAGCCGAGCCTTCTCCTCCGGTTTCAGCAGATTGTGACTCAGGCAGAACCGTGTCGCCTCCGCCATCAGTCTCGACTTCTCCCGTCCGCTCAGACCTTTGATACTCATTAAATCCATCTTTCTGTCGTTCGATTATTTCATCCGCAATATTACTATAAAAATCTTGTTCGTCAAAATCATTCAAAAACAAAACGGCTGCGTTAAAAACCTCCTCCTCATGAGCCTCCCATTCCTCGGCACCCTGATGGTAAGCCTCCATGCAATAACGGTCCCACTCTTCAAGCTCCCTGCGTCTAACCGCCTCTCCCATAGCCTCAGCCTGCGCTATCCTGCGGTTCGCAACATAATTCCGTATGTCGCCCATCGTGTTCGACGACCGGATGACATCAATCAAAGCGTCAAGAGCCTCAGAATAATCATAACCTATCCCATAGATGTTGCATAGCTCCTCAAAACGATCCTCGGCAAGACTCTCAAGAGAAACGCCGCCATTGCTCTCCGAAGCAAACAAGCCGAAAAGCTTCCTCCGCTCGCCCTCTCCGATACCCGCATGATACTTAGCCCCGGCTTTAATCATATTGCCACCTTCTCCTCTGCCGCTTTCCCATAGAATACGGTTCCCCGAAAGAAGAACAGCCGCAACCTCCTCAACACTCTCAGGCTCCATCCTGCCAAGAATCTCCAACGCCTCCGGAACATCACGATACCGCTCCGCTGTATCACGAAGCCGCTTATCAAGCCGACTCTTTGCCGTAGCCCAGTCTCGTTCAGCGCGCTCAGCATCCTCACGATTCTTGCGTTCCTGTTCAGCTTTAATACGACCCTCCTCAGCCTCTCTGCGCTGCTTAGTCCCCGCAACCTCTTTCCAATGAGCCAGCACGTTCTTGGCGCGGGTTATATTTGCAATGCGCTCGCTGTCTGCGGCGATAAACTCGTCAATATCTGACGTGGGCTTACTCTTGACTTTCTCCGCTTTCTTCAGTTCAGCCTCCGACATCGCAACCATATTATCCGCATATGACTGCGCCATCGCCTCATCAGAGGTCTTCTCAACAATGGCATCCCATGCAGTATCTGCGTCAACCGCTCCGAAATCAGGCTTTCCATGCTCATCTAACGGAACTCGTGACAAAGCCGATTGCTTGGATTCTTCGGCATGCATGACATCGACCTCGGCGGCACCGGGAGAAGGAATATTAATCACTCCGTTATCATCCGGCTTGATTTCCGTGTCAATAGGAATGATGCTGTCATCGGCAGAGACCGCTTCAACATTGCCGTCGCCGATAATCTCACCGACAGGCTTCTTAAAATCAATAATCGGATCAATAAAATAAACCTTGCCATCCGCACCAAGAAGAGCATTGTCGCCTGTGACATCCGTGACGCTCACCTCCTCATTCCCATATCGATAATTTCCCTCTGGATAAAGCCCCCTCTCCGCAAGGGCAGCTTCAATCTGCTCTCTCGTTGGTTGACCGACAGATTCAATATAATCTTGCGATAAAACTATGCGCACATCTCCGAGATCATCACTGATCCCCTCAAACCGATACCGAGTTTCGGGAAAATACTTGTTGTGAACCAGGTGCTCATAGATGGCATCCTCAGGTTGTACGCCTCCCTTCATAGGAGATTTCGCCGACGGGTCTTTTACTTTATAGACCTTTCCCTCAGCTTTATTTGTATAGACCTCGCTCTCGCCAGAATGTTTGGGATATTTCGTCCCTAAGTTTGTATATTCCGACTTTGGAATATACTGCCCCTCACGACGGGCAATTTCTACCAGCCTTTCGGATTCCGCTTCGCGTCGAGCTCTCTCGCTGTACTCTGAATATTCATCACGTTCAGCTCCCAGCCCCGCCTCATACACTCGTATATCGCTTCGGTCTCTATCGCCCTCCACGCTTCCGGCTGTGTCTGTAGCCACTCGTCCGCCGGCATCGTCCCGTTCATTTTCATGGGATAAACCATTATCTTGCTCAAATCCGTTTCCATGCTGCGAAGTTACGGAATTTTCTCCAAATTCACCCCTTTCTGGCAATTCTGATAACCCGCCCGATCTCTCCTCGACGAATTGAGCTACCCTGCGTTCGTTCGCCGCATCGACCCGCTGTTGCAGGTCAGCTGTCGCAACAGCCTCAATAGACCCGTCCGGAAACTGAATATCCACATAACCCTCTGCCACATTCCCGTTATCATCAACCGTTTGACCAAGAACCGCAACCGACTGCTCATTGCCATCCTCGTCAAGAACCGGATAACTGTCCCCGGGGGCGAAAGAAAGAACACCCTCAATATTATTGGCGGCTGCAACAGCGATTTCTTCAATGATTTGAGTCCGAGCTGCCTCTTTCTCACTCTCGGCATCAATCGCTTCATCAACCCTCAGAATCTGTCCGGGGGCGACAAACTCAACCTTGCCCGTCTCCGCATCACGCACTATAACGCTCTCGCTCGAATTATTCAAATCAACACCAGTGCCGTCATCATACATCGCCACATTGCCGTTCACGATATACACCTTCCGGTCATCAACTTTCATCGTTGCCGGTTGTATCATACCGGTCCCCCTGTTGATGCGGCTCTCAATCATGGCATCGCTTTGAGTCATACGACCGTCCAAATCATCGCGCACACGCTGGATCATCCCGTCATATACCATCTTGGCATTAACATAATCCGAGGCAATACGTCTCAGCTCCGGATCATGAGTGACCGACAACGCCCCGAGAGGATCATCGTCAAAATCCTGCACCAAATCTTCCGACAATGCCGCCGCAAGACGCTCACGCTGCAACTCAACCATCCTCTTCGCATCATTCATCTCCTGAGGAGTAGAGGCTGAATATCCATCCATATAGCTCTCATTGGCTGCCGTTTCATCTTCCGACACTTCTCCGCCACGCTGACGCGCCACGCTTGTAAGGTTGAAACCGCGCAGATTTAGAGAGGCTTCCATATAGTTCATGGCGGCGGCTCTCTGATCATCAGTCAAAGAGGGATCTACAACAATCGCCTCCGCCATTTCTCCAATCTTGTCATTGGTAGTTCCGTCAATGCGCTCTCTCCAACCGTCCCACACCTCGGGAGTGAAAGCTTCAGAGGCGCGTGTGTCCGTTTTGTTCACTCGGTGCTTCAATGAACCATATTCAGCCGCTGATATCGAATACTTACCTGCGCCTATAAGACCCATAGAGAGTGCCATGCCGCCCCAAATGTCACCATGGAATTGACCGTCAAGGAAAAGGTTTGTTCGTGAACCGTCAGGATTTTGCTTGTAGGCATCATCAAGATTGAGAATCGTGCGCCACAACTGACCGTAATATTCCTCGCCAACCTCACCGAAATAGTCCGAAACGCCAAGTTGATTCAGATGCTTCTGCATAGTCCCCGCAATCCCTGCAAGCTCACTGTTACTTGCCCTGGCGAGTATTCCGCTCAGACGCTTCGCCCCGAATGTGTCTGCAAGCTTCCCGGCAGTCTTCAATGACAGCACACCTTCAAGGTGAGTGCCGAACATCTCCGAATAGTTCTCGATGATGGTGTTGGCTTCTCCCTGCCATATCGCGCTGCCCCATGATTTATTATTGGAAAAGTCGTATGTGCCATCGACACCGACCTCAACTTTACCCAGTTTGCGGTCGATGATGTCCGATGCGGTCTTCATGCCCTGCACAGTGTTAGTCATAAGAGGAGCGCGATACAGCAAATCTTCCGGCATCGCACCCAGCGCTTTTGTCGTCCACTGCACCGCCTTCTTTCGAGCCACTTTCGGAGCTGCCTTGTGGAGACTGCGCAACAAAATTGCATCAAGATTGCGTGTCACAAGCGAAGTCCCGCTCTTTGACCCGCCCATGATGGCAAAGTCAAGCATGAACGGCAACATTTCACCCGTCATAACACCTGCGCGATTCCAAAACGAATCATTCTTACCGTAGGCTGCCTCTGCCTGTTGAGCCTCGTATGTCTGCTCCAACATGGTTTGCTCAGCCTCTTTCTGCGCTTCGGTCTTAGCCCGACGGTTCGGTGAAGGCTCGGACGTGGCGTCAAGCATTGTCATAGCGTCCATCAATCCGCTATAACCGAAATCCCATGTCTTTATATCGCCCACAACCTCACCGAAACCGCGCCAAAAACCAACGTCTTTGCCATCCTGACGGTCGCTCTCATGCTGAAGCGTCTGAACACGCTTCTCGGCTTGGTGTATAGCTGCGGTCAAGGCACGATATTCCGGGTCCGACTGAATCGACGGCGCATAGGTTTGAGCCCCCAGCACGGCGGCAAGCGGCGCTGTATTCTTCTTTTGCTCTTCTGCCCATTTCTCATGAATGGCTTCCGCTCGTTCCTCCCTTTTGCGGTGAAGCTCCTGCAGATCTCTACCGGCACGGCGAAGCTGACCCGATACCGTCATGTTCTCAACATATCCATTGAAGGCTCTTGTCTCACGCTCTGCCGCCGCTTTGTCCGTGGTGACAGTCCCGGTCGGAGTCAGATACGTCTGCTCAATCTTCCCCGTGTCTTCATTATAGCGAGCATCCCCCTTGACAGGTTTATTCCCCGAGAAAGCGCCGCCACGATTATAATACTCTGAAGCATTCCTCAATTGCTCAAGTGAAGCATCAGCCTGAGACTGGAACCTGTTAACTGACGATTGTGCTTGCCCGGTCATGAAAGCTTTCTGCATCGGGGTAGGCGACCATCCCGCTTGTTGCTTGGGCTTGGAGGTCTCTTTTTCGGGCTTCACCTCCTCCACTGGGGTTGCAGGAGTGGGCGAGGGGATGGCTACCTGTGAGCCAAACCCAAGTTGAGATGAGAACTTGGAATAATCGCCGTAGTCGTATGTCTGGATCGTTGCGTCATACAGCTTTTTACGCTTAGTTTCGTCTTGTATATCTTCACAGAACTGCTCGTAGGTACCCATATCATAATCTTGCGACAGGGCATCATATAACTTTCGTTTATTATCGGTACTCATATCAACTCATTGGATTTTGTTTCTTTCCGTTATTAGCTCCTTCACCTCCCATCGGATTGGGTTTCTTAGACTGTTTCCCGCTCGACTCCTTCTCCTGAGCAAGCCGGGTCTCCACTTCACCCGCAAACTCCTCAGCCTTACGCCCCGTCATCCTTATCCCCACAAAACCGTCATCCTTCTTATGCCGCTCATTGTATTGACGAGCCGCCTCCGTCACATCCTTCACATAATCCTTATCCGACGCATAATCCTTACCCATAAAACGATGCTTAACTCTGCCGCTGCTTCCCTTGCCGCCACCGCTCCGGTAATACTCAGCCTTCGCAGTCGACGCGCCAGCATTAGCCCGGGACGCGCCCGCAGCCGCATCCTTCTGTCTAACACCCGCACGAAGATTCTCCTGCTTCAGCGACTCAGTCTCAGCAGCCGTTTCAGCCAAAACGCGCTTCCGCTCAGCCTCCCATTCAGCCGCCGTAATCTGATGGCGCTTCAACTGCTCATTAAGATCCGCAAGAGCCTTATCCTGCCCGGCTTTTATCTTATAGCGCTCATCCGCAATCTTCTCACGCTCCAGAGCGTGCCGCCAGTTCCGCTCATCACCATCCCGAGCCTCATCCTTAGCCATCGCCTGAAGATAACCGTCAAAATAAGCCTTGTCATTAGCCTCACGCTCCTTCCTCAGCCTATCCCAACGCTCACGAGCCCTCGCCGACAACCCCTTCGACCCGTCATAAGCATTCGGAGCATAACGAGTCGTGAAATAAAGATTCGACAACGCCGATATCCCGTCACCTACAGCCGCAAACATCGCCTCTCGCTTCTCACGCTTCTCACGCTTCAACCTGTCAGCCTCACTCTCCGGCTTATTCGGATTCATCATCTCATAAAGCTCCACATAACTCATCCGCTTGCCGTCCTTGACCTTGCTCAAACCCTTGCCGTCGTTACCCTTATCTAAGCCCTCGCCAAGCCTACTCCCAACCTGACGCCCGATCTCTGCCTTAACAGCCCCATCTGAATCCAAGGTGGCTCGGGGGGCAGAGCCACCAGCCGAAACCGCCGCCCCGCTCACCACCGGCAACTTCCTCCGCTCAGCGCCAACGCCGCCAGCCGCTTTCACTTCACCGCCGACACCCGACGCTCCCGGAGCAACGCCACTCATCGCCCCCGGAGCACCCTTGATAGCAACGTCAAAAGCCGCTGGCACACTCCCCAAAGACTTCGGCTTACCCTTAACGCCGCCAACATCACTCCCCAGAATATCATCTATCACACCCATAATCACAAAATACCAGCCATATTAGCACCTGCTTGACCAACACCCTTAATAGCCTCAGCCGTCTGCCCGGCTCTCTGCACCTCAAGATCATTAAGCTGCTGCTGCAAAGCCTCATCCTTAGCTTGATACTGCGACTCAATGGCATCCTTCCTCCGATCAGCCCCCGCAGCAATCGCAGCCATCCCATCCGAAATCGCCCGATTATTAGCCGCCTTAGCCGCCGCAACACTCTCCTCAGTTCCGCCCATCACCGCCTGAGTCCCCGCAACCTGCCTGTTACGGTCACGTATCGACTCCTCAGTGCGAGTTATAATAGCCTGAGCGTCCGCCCGCTGAGTAGCGTCCTCGTTATACCTCCTGCCATACCAGTCCCGATTCCTGCGCCGCTGATCATTAAGACTACGCTTAACACGCCTCATCGCCTTCGAAGCGCTGATACCACCTAAAATACTGCCCACAGCACCAAGACCCGCGCCGATAGCCCCACCTAAAAGACCCATATAAAACTTCTCTACGATGTTAAAGATAAAACATGGCAACTAAGGTAACACCTTATATTTGCAATCATATTTTATCTTTAACCCCACGATATAACCACCAATGGCAAAAGGCAGAAAAACAGGAGGGCGAGCAAAAGGCACCCCAAACAAAGAAAACCCGCTCAAAGGATACATCCGAGCTCATAGCCTCTCATACTTCGAGCCAAAACCACAAACAAACCCCGACGGATCCCCCCGCAAAATAGATTTCACCGACAAAGACGGCGCAATCCTCCAAACAATCATCCTCAGCAATCCCGACGGGTCGCCACGCATAATGTCCGATTTCGAAATAGACATCATCTCCATGGAGCCAAACGAACGCATAAACGCCGAGCTCCGACTCCTCAAATTCCACCTCCCCGAAATGAAAGCGATCGACATGGACATGACACTCAACGAAACATCCCAAACAATCGAAGAACGCCTCGCCGCCCTCGCCGAAGAAGAAAACGAAGACTAAGCGTCCATTCATCCATTCCATCTACTTTTAGACCGCCATTGTACGCCCGAGCCAAATTTCTAAAATCCTAAACTACTGAACTTTAAAAATATTTCCTCCGCAATAATACCAATAAACTCCGCATTAATGCCCATTTCCTCCGCATTTATACCCATTTCCTCCGAACATTGCACAAAAAAAGAAATTTACCCCACAATTCACCACCCCATATACCCCTCCCGACAAAACAAATAAGCCCAAAAACCGCAAATCATTTCCTCCGCAATAATACCAATAAACTCCGCATTAATCAGTATAAATGCAACATTAATCCGCATATCCTCCCATTTCCTCCGCATTTATGCCAATAAACTCCGCATTTGGTACACAAAGAAAAGAAAAGAAAATAAAAATAAAATAAAAAGGGGGGGAAAGCGCGTGCGCGTGAGCGCGCGCAAACACCGCCCCGCCGCCAACCATTTTTTTTCAATTACTCTTTTTTCACCAACCCCCAAAAAACAAACTTCACAACAATTAACACCGCCGTCCCCTAAACCTGCACAACCATCGCCCTACCTTTGTCCCGGTGTTTAAAACATAGTATTAGATCCGAAGCCGCCGTCCGAGAGGATAGCGGCTTCAACCTTAACCCACAAAAAACGCCCGACTTCACATGCCGCTTACACGGCAAAAACGAAGTCGAGCGACAATCCGCAAGGGGAGGAGCGCCAACATCAGCACCCGTTGAAATCAAAAGAACCCTTTTCCCTTAGTGCGTTCATAAACCACCTCCCGGTCAGTATCCACATTCTTAATGCGAAACTGCACCGCGCATCCCCTCGGAATCGTCTCCGGCAATTGCTCCGCAAGCCGGTTCACAACATCACCTACCGTTCCAAAACCTACGTCGCTCACCTCCGCAAGAACCTCCCCACGGAAATAAGCCCTCGCATAAACCATGTATTTGGGAGAAAGCCGAAATAAAGTATCATTAGGCTCTTCAACTCCCCCTGCCTTTCCCTGCTTGCTCCTTGCCGTAGAAAAGAAAATAAAATCAATCACCCGAGCATTCAACTCCCAGGCAGGAGAAAAATCCATCTTGATATAACCCCTCGTCACCCCATGCCCCTGAGAATGATTCATCCCGAAAGCCACCTCAGAAATAGACGCGCCACAATCATTCTGCGCCGTCGTACCCCACGTATGCCGGAACGTATACGCGCTATACCACTCCACCTTCGCCATGCCCATAGATTTACATATCTGCTTAATGCCCGAATTCACATTAGCGTTAAAACTGTCAGCCGACGAAAAACGACTCGCAAAACTCAGCAAATGCTCATCCTCGCCAACCGCCATATACTTCTCAAGCAAAGGGCGGACAAACGGCTCAACCCTAATCTCAAAATATGCGTCATCTCTTCTGAACTTCATCGTCTTAGCCCGCTTATAGCATATCACACCATCCCGATAGTCTCCTTTCTTCAAACCATAAAGATCCACAGTGTTTATGCCCGCAAGACACAGCACCAACATAGCCACATCACGCCCAAGTTCAGCCGTTGGAAACAAACACCTCGTCTCAGGCAACGGCGCCGAAAAAAACAGCCGGCAAGCCTCGGCTGATATCGCCTTCTTATCCGCACGGTCACTCTCCGGTATCTTCACTTTACCCCACGGATTAGTCTTAATGCGAATAATCCCGTTGTCATAATCATTAAACTCCGTCATAGCCGCTTTAAACACCTGCCTCATGCAAACCGGATACATCTCCTTCGCCCGGCGCGTATGCTCCAAAGACGCAATCCAACGATTAACCTGCACCGACGTAAGCTCCCCGAACATAATCCTATTCGTACCCAAAAAACGCTCCATATGCTGAAGAGCCAGTTTATAATTGCGCGATGTCCGTTCTTGACCATTATCAATCAATCGATCGATATGCACTCGCGCATAGTCGCTGAAACAAACGTCATCATCGCCATGCTTCAAAAACTCCACCACCTGCGCCACAGTCCATTTACTGATATCCTTCCGGTTCAGGCGCTCGTTAAACTCCATAATCCGATCCATGCAGTAATTCAACACAAACGGATCCCGAATATCCCCCTGCTTATTAAGCTCTCTCTTCGTAATCATCTTGTCAGTCTTGATATATCCATGCTTAGTCCTATGAGTAACCCGGATATACACCTGCATAAATCCATCATTGCGCACACTGCGCACAGTCGGTTTAAATGTTGCCATATCTTTGCGATTAATTAATTAAAAATTTTGCGGAGCAAAGCGGTCAATGTCAAGACTCGCATCTTCCGTGTTCCTATCACTTTATTTAAGTCAAATTCAGTTTCTATTCTATGCTTCGGAGTATGAATGATTTAGACTTGTACGTTGACTTGTACGTTTGCTGTACGTGCCCCCTCAAAAAGTGTACAAAATCTGTACGTTTTTTGAGCGCATTTGTACACACAAAGTGAAGCCAAGTGAACGAACCCCCAAAGAACACCAAAGGCTGCAACGCCTCTTTTGACAGAGCGTTACAGCCTAAGTATCGGTAAATGTTAGACTAAGTATTAATCCTCAATTGCTGCCTGCGCCGCAGCTACACGGGCGATGGGCACGCGGTAAGGAGAGCAGCTGACGTAGTTCATGCCAAGTTTAGCACAGAACTTAACTGAAGAGGGTTCGCCACCATGTTCGCCGCAGATACCCACTTTGAGTTCGGGCTTGGTAGCACGTCCTTTTTCAACACCCATACGCACGAGCTGTCCAACACCTTCTTGGTCGAGGACTTCAAACGGATCGGTCTTGATGATTCCATGCTCCTTATAGAATTTGAGGAACTTGGGAGCATCGTCACGAGAGTAACCGAATGTCATCTGGGTCAGGTCGTTTGTTCCGAATGAGAAGAAGTCAGCCACAGTTGCGATTTGATCGGCAGTAAGGGCTGCACGGGGCACCTCAATCATTGTTCCCACTTTGTAGGGCACTGACTCGCCACGTTCTTCAAAGACCTTAGCGGCAGTAATATTGATGACATCTGCCTGATTCTGAATTTCTTTGAGGGTTCCTACAAGAGGAATCATGATTTCAGGATGCACATCGATGCCACGTGCTTTCATGTTGAGAGCGGCTTCGATGATGGCGCGAGTCTGCATTTCGGTGATTTCCGGATAAGTGATGCCGAGACGGCAGCCACGGTGTCCAAGCATGGGGTTGAATTCTTCAAGACTGTCTACTTTAGCTTTGACCTCTTCGAGGGTGAGTCCCATTTCAGAAGCCAATTCCTTCTGGGTGGCAGTCTGGTGGGGCACGAATTCATGCAACGGGGGATCGAGGAGACGGATGGTGACTCCAAAGCCGTCCATAGCCTCGAAGATTCCTTCGAAGTCAGAACGCTGCATGGGAAGAAGTTTTGCAAGCGCACGGCGGCGTCCTTCAACATCACTTGAAAGAATCATTTCGCGCACAGCTTTGATGCGGTCGCCTTCAAAGAACATATGCTCGGTGCGGCACAATCCGATTCCTTGAGCGCCGAAATGGCGAGCTTGTTTTGCGTCGCGAGGCGTATCGGCGTTTGTGCGAACAAGAGTCTTGGTGAATTTAGCGGCAAGATTCATGATTGCGCCGAAGTCACCGCCAAGTTCAGGTTCAGTAGTGGGAACCTGTCCGTCATATACTTCACCGGTAGAACCGTTGAGTGAGATCCAATCGCCTTCTTTGTAGGTTTTACCGCCCATATCGACAGTCTTAGCCTTGTAGTCAACCTTGATTTCGCCGGCACCTGACACGCAGCATTTACCCATTCCTCGAGCCACAACGGCTGCGTGAGAAGTCATACCGCCGCGCATGGTGAGAATGCCTTGCGCAACAGCCATACCGCGAAGGTCTTCGGGAGAAGTTTCGATGCGCACAAGCACAACTTTTTTCTTTCTTTCGGCCCATGCTTCAGCTTCTTCTGCTGAGAACACCACTTGTCCGGCAGCAGCGCCGGGAGATGCGGGCAGACCCTTAGCGACAACTTTTGCGCGTTTAAGAGCGGATTTGTCAAAGACGGGGTGGAGAAGTTCGTCGAGTTTCTGGGGCTCCATTCGAAGCAGAGCGGTCTTTTCGTCAATTTCACCTGCGCGAAGAAGATCCATGGCTATCTTGACCATGGCGGCGCCGGTGCGCTTTCCGTTACGGGTCTGGAGCATCCACAGTTTTCCATCCTGAATGGTGAACTCCATGTCCTGCATGTCTTTATAATAGTCTTCCAGGCGATGAGCGATAGCGATGAGTTCAGCGGCGCATTCGGGCATTGATTCTTCAAGTGAAGGATATTTCTCAGCACGCACGTCTTCGCTTATACCTTGAAGCGCAGCCCAGCGTTTTGAGCCTTCCACGGTGATCTGCTGCGGAGTGCGGATACCGGCAACCACGTCTTCGCCCTGAGCATTGATAAGATACTCGCCGTTGAAAAGATTTTCTCCGGTAGCGGCATCGCGGCTGAATGCAACACCAGTGGCCGAATTGTCGCCCATGTTGCCGTATACCATAGCCTGCACGTTGACAGCAGTTCCCCATTCTTCGGGAATCTGGTTCATGCGGCGATATATGATGGCGCGCTCGTTCATCCAGCTGTCAAACACAGCGCAGATACCGCCCCAAAGCTGTTCCCAAGCGCTGTCGGGAAAATCTTTGCCGGTAAATTCTTTAACAGCTGATTTGAACTGTTTTACGAGAGTCTTTAGATCGTCAACATCGAGCTCAGTGTCGAGTTTAACGCCCTTAGCCTCTTTCATTTTTTCCATTATTTCTTCAAACGGATCGATGTCTGCCTTGCTCTTGGGTTTCATTCCAAGCACGACATCGCCATACATCTGAACGAAACGGCGGTAGCTGTCCCATGCAAAACGGGGATTTCCGCTCTTTTCAGCAAGAGAAGCTACGGTTGCATCATTCATACCAAGGTTGAGGACGGTGTCCATCATACCGGGCATAGAAGCGCGAGCGCCTGAACGAACAGAAACGAGAAGGGGATTTGCAGGATTGTCAAATTCCTTTCCTGTCAGTGTTTCAACATGCTTGATAGCCTCTTCAACTTCTTTTTGAATCAATTTTACAACAGCATCACGTCCTTTAAGAGTATACTCGTTACATACCTCGGTAGTGATAGTGAATCCCGGAGGAACAGGCATGCCCAACAGGTTCATTTCAGCAAGATTGGCACCTTTGCCACCGAGAAGGTTTCTCATGTCGGCATTGCCTTCGGCTTTTCCGTCGCCAAACGTATAAACTCGTTTCATTGGCTTTAATAGATATTAAAAGTTAAAAATATTTAAGTGTATTTTGGTTGTTCTCGTTATCCTCTTATCATGAGAGGTAGATGCAAATTTAAGATTTTATGCCGAAATAATAAAACGATATGCATAGAAAAATAGTAATCGGAATAAAAAATGCATTAACAAATGATGCAATCTATTAAATATAGTTAACAAGGGTTAATGACGGTATTATGCCATCATTTCACACCGAACATTGAGCGGATGTAAGCGTTATAAAAGCAAACGAAAAAAATATTACTATGGTAAGACTAAATGTTTTCATATTGATAGAGGAGAGCGACCGCAAGAAGGCTATTCTTGACAAGGCGATGAGACTCGTTGAAGAGTCCTTGCGTGACGAAGGTTGCATTGATTATGACGCATACACAAGCATCAGCCGAGATAATGTGGTGATGATTTGTGAAACTTGGGAAAGCGAAGAGGCGCTGAAGAAGCATGAGAAATCAGAGCATTTCCGCCGACTGGTTCCGGAGCTGCAGGAGCTTGGGACATTGACACTTGAAAAATTTGACTTTTAGGCTAAAGCCAATATACAAGCTGAAACAAGCTGTTATTAATTTTGTGATTCTTTAAAAACGCATAGAAAAGGAGAAAGAAGAGGCAAAGACACTGGATTGTCTTTGTCGCTTCTTTCTTATTTTACGCCGGCTTCAAGCGCTTTCCAAAGATTATCGTCGGGCATAGGGGCGGTGACATCAATCTCTTTTCCGCTCACAGGGTGGACAAATTGTATTCGGTGAGCCATGAGCGAAATACTTCCGTCGGGATTACTTCGCTTGTCGCCATATTTTAAATCTCCTTTTATAGGACATCCGATACTCGCCAACTGCACCCTTATCTGATGCTTGCGTCCGGTCATGAGGTTTATTTCAAGTAGATGGTACCTATCGGATGATGCAATGTGGCGATAGGATAGAATGGCTTTTTGCGACCCTTTCTTCTCGGTCAATGACGCATAAGACTTGTTGTTGCGCTCCACCGAGGTGATAAAATGGGTCAGGGTGTCCTCCTGCTTAGGAGGGGCATTGCGTGTAATAGCCCAATAGGTTTTGGTCACCTCGCCGTTGCGGAACATCTCATTCAGCCGCGCGAGAGCTTTTGACGTCTTTGCAAAAATCACCAAACCGCCCACCGGACGGTCAAGTCGATGAACCACGCCGCAGAATACATTGCCGGGTTTGTTGTATTTTTTTTTCAACCATTCCTTCAATTCCTCAACCAACGGTCGATCGCCTGTTTTGTCGCCCTGGACTATTTCTCCGGGAGCCTTATTTACAATGAGGAGATGATTGTCTTCGTAGATAACTTCCATATTGCGATTTAAAAAGATGAAGAATCAGGAATTAATCCCGACTCTTCATCATTTAAAGCTATTATTGCTGTTCAATTAATCGATTCCAAGATCTTTTTTAATCGCTTCGATTTTGGCGTTAGCCGCGTCATTGGCTTTCTGATAGTCGGCATTTGTTTCCATCACGCCCTTGACTTCGATGTAGAACTTAATCTTGGGTTCTGTGCCTGAGGGACGAACTGAAACTTTGGTGCCGTCTTCAGTGAAATACTGGAGCACATTGCTTGTGGTGGGGAAGTCCATCTTAGTGAGTTCGCCGGTCTTAAGATTCTTGCAGTTAAGGTCGATGTAATCTTTTACAATGACAACATCGCTTCCACCAAGCTGTTTCGGGGGATTAGCGCGGAATTCCTTCATGATGGCGATGATTTCTTCAGCACCTGACTTGCCTTTTCTGACAAGTGAAACACCTGCTTCATGAGAGTAGCCATACTTGATGTATATGTCCTGAAGCATCTGGAGGAAGTTCATGTTTTTGGTCTTAGCCCAAGCAAGAGCCTCAGCCATCAATGAAATAGCGGAAACAGCGTCTTTGTCACGGCAGAAGTCTTCGGCAAGGAAACCGTAGCTTTCTTCACCGCCGCCAAGATAACGTCCGACACCTTCATTTTCGCGAATCACGGCAGCGATCCACTTGAAACCGGTGTAGCAGTCATACATCTTGAATCCGTTCTGATCGGCAATCGCCTTGATGGTTTCAGTAGTTACGATTGTTTTTACGATATACTCCTTGCCGGTAATTTTTCCGAGTTCCTTGTTGCGAGTCATGATGTAGTTCAACAGAATCATCACAATCTGATTACCGTTGATCAACACATATTCGCCGTTGTCGTCGCGAAGCACGCATCCTATGCGGTCAGCGTCAGGGTCAGATGCAAGGATAAGGTCGGCATTAACCTCCTTAGCCTTTGCAATAGCCATTGCCATTGCCGAGGGAACTTCGGGGTTAGGAGAAACGACAGTGGGGAAGTCTCCGCTGGTTACATCCTGTTCCGGGACATTGATTATATTGGTGAAGCCATAGTTGCGAAGTGATTCAGGAATCAAATGAACGCCGGTTCCGTGGATAGGGGTATAGACAATCTTCAGGTCATGATACTGCTTAACAGCCTCGGGGCTCAATTGCAAGCCTTTGATTTCAGCGAGGAACTTTTCATCCACGTCTCTACCGATAATCTGGATTTTAGACTTGTCACCCTCAAACTTGATTTCGTCAACGCCGCTGATTTTATTTACGTAATCAATGATATTTACATCATGGGGAGAGATGATCTGAGCGCCGTCAGCCCAATAAGCCTTATATCCGTTATATTCTTTCGGGTTGTGAGACGCTGTGATGTTGACACCGCTCTGGCAACCGAGCAGGCGGATAGCGTAGGAGAGTTCGGGAGTGGGACGGAAGCTGTCGAAAAGATAAACCTTGATTCCGTTAGCCGAGAAAATATCAGCTACAGTTTCAGCAAAGAAACGGCTGTTATTGCGAACGTCATGACCAACCACTACAGAAATTTCGGGCAGATCCTTAAATGCTACTTTCAAATAATTGGCGAGTCCTTGAGTGGCAGCTCCCACGGTATATTTGTTCATGCGGTTAGATCCTGCTCCCATAATTCCGCGGAGACCACCGGTTCCAAATTCGAGGTCGCGGTAGAAAGAGTCAATCAATTCTGATTTATCTTCAGCATCAAGCATGCGCTTTACTTCGGTTTTAGTCTCTTCATCGTAGCCGTTTCCAAGCCAAAGATTGGCTTTTTCGGTGACTACTTTCATCAATTCTTCATTCTCCATAATGGTATTATATATTTTGGTTGAATATTCGTTTATCGCAAAGATAGCTGTTTGAAAATTCAATACCAAATGTGATGATAAAATTCTTGGTCTAAATTATGCTAAAATATAGTTATGACTTCTAATGATCACCACTTGAAAGAGTTTTTGTAGACCGACGAGTTGTTGCAATTGTCGGTTACAGTCACTTCAAGCGTGTGCTGTTTTCCGCGAGAGAAGCGCGAGGGGTCCATGGTGAAACTCAGTCGACCGGTTTTCCCGTCAAGCTCGAAGAGCGCGAATTTTCCATCGATTAGTCCTTTATAAGACGCAACTCCGCTCAGATTATCGCGAATAATCATTGAAATTTTGCCTTGCAATCCCCATTTTGCCGGTTTCTCAGGAGTGATAACGGGCGAAACCGTGTCGGTCGTGACTGCAAACCGCCCTAATGCTGACGGCGTTGCCGTAATCATTCCATTTGCGTAGCGGGAATCGACCCTTGTCTTTCTGTTTCCGTTTATCCTTACAAATACGAGCTTTTCCGGATTTTTCACCGCATCTATTTTCGCTTCTATCGTGTATTCTCCCGAGATGGGTGTTGTTGCTGAACCGATATCGTATATTGGCGACAAATAGCTCGACGACGGGGTTTGCGACACGCTTAAATCGATGTTGTCATAGAAAGTGTTTGGGGGGAAAGTGACTGTCAATCCATCTTTGGATATGGTGTTCCTGCCATCATGATAGAGAATGTCACCTTGAAGTTTGCGCTCGGCGATAGGCATGCGTTGCCCTCTGATCACAAATGGACGTTTAGTGGTATTTCCATATTCATCAGTCAATATCCATTCACATTTATAATCTCTTTCCTGATCGATATCAATCACGCCGTTGTCGCGCGCCTGCAACATGTAGGACAGTGGATTTGCATCCGGGACTTTGGACCACATCATCCAAGAGCCGTTCTTTACCACGCTTGAAT
Organism: Bacteroides sp.; assembly: GCA_014801525.1. GTDB lineage: Bacteria > Bacteroidota > Bacteroidia > Bacteroidales > Muribaculaceae > Muribaculum. The sequence goes on along the minus strand of JAAVEB010000003.1, from coordinate 75,029 downwards.
AGTCGACAAGAGTGTTGATGGCGCGGGTATCGTCGAAGTCATAGCGATTGATGACACGACGGTATACAGAATCTCCGTCAACTATCAGCGTCAGATACTTGACTCCATAAATATTTGCAGTGTTCGACATTTTGTCGTAAGCCTTTATTGCGGGCACGACCTTGCCCCATGCTGTGAATGGCGAGCCGAACTGCGCCGGAAGATGGACTTCAGCGGTTGACGATCCATTGACCGCTCCTGCTCCGGGTTCCGGATATAAAGCGATTGATCTTACTTCCGGAGCGACGTTGTCCTGGATATATTTTTTGTAGTAGGGCAGGGGGTCCATAGTCTCTCCGGTTTTTGTGTCGCGCACATCCATGTGAAGATGCGGACCGCCCGATGATCCGGCATTCCCGCTGAGGGCGATTTTCTCGCCTTTGGTTACCGGAATCTCTCCCGGCTCAAATTCAATGTCAATTGAAAATGTCTCTTTATCATACTGCTGCTGGCGCACCGGCGCATCGATTTTGGGCGAGAAGGATTGGAGGTGCCCGTAAACAGTCGTCAATCCTATGTCGGGATGAGTCACATATATGGCACGTCCGAATCCCCAGGGAGATACCACGACACGGGATACATATCCATCGTATGCCGAATATATCGGTAATCCGGTTCTACCTTGGGTCTTTATATCAATTCCCGAGTGAAAGTGATTGCTTCTCAACTCACCGAAATTTCCGCTCAATAGAATGGGGATATCAACAGGCTTGGCAAGCACGGGAAGCTCATTGCTATAAGCAGATAATGGCAACCCAACGATTGCCATTATCAAAGATTTTATGTTTTGTTTCATATCAACGCGCTGCCATAAAAGCGTTAGCTACAGCCATCTGCTGGTAAGCGTATACACCGTCTTGCGACAGTTCAACGAGTTCCATGCTTCCATCGGGGGTAAGCATCTTGACGTGAGTGTCATCTACAAATGTCATAAGTTTATAGCTTTCTCCGTCGTTCACTTTCACGCTCCATGAAGAATCATTGCTGTCGAAGTCAAGACGAACAATGCTATTGTCGTTTTCGCTTGTAATGGTGTAACCCTTCTTATCACATTTTACAAGATATTTTCCATCTTGTCCATCAATCACCTTAGTGCCGCAAGCGATGGGATTGTTTCCGCTCCAGAATTCAATACTGTTAAACACTATAACATCAGCTAATGCTGAAACTTCGTATACCGGCACAATCCAGAATGCAAAGAACACAAGCTCGTTAACAAACTTGTTGCTGATAGTCTTATTCCACGCAAGGAGCTTGTTGGTTAAAGCGAAATTTCCGATGCAGGAAGTTGAAAGCATTGAGCCGCAAAGAGCCAAAACGATAGCTACACTTAGATATTTTTTTCTCATAATAAAAATGGGGGTTGGTTAGAAAATTAAGCAGGAATTTGCTTCCTTGCCTGGTCATATACATTCAGAATTTTTTTGACATATCCAACCGGCTCTTTGCCGCGGGCATATCCAAATTTGACAACAGGGTCATTATAATATTTCGCATCTGATTTCAACAGAATCATTTGCTCAACATTATCGGTCCACTTGGTCGGATCCTTGCCATATTTTTTAGCAAGCGCTATTCCGTCATAGACATGGGCTATACCGACATTGTATGCCGCTAAAACAAATTTTTTACGTTCCTCGGGATCGGAAACATATTTTGTCAGCCACTTGTCAAGGTCTTTCAATATCTTAACCGAAGTCTTTATGCTCGCCTCAGGATTATTCATTGACTTTGCCGAAAGTCCATAACCACGCGCGGTGCGCGGCATGATCTGCATNAATCCGCGGGCTCCTGCCCAGGAACGNGCGTTGGGGTTGAAATTGCTCTCTGCAAACGACTGAGAGGCGAGAAGACGCCAATCCCAATCGATTTCCTGAGCATATTTTTTAAACAGATCATCATATTTTGACATTGACCCGTTAGAAAGATCAATCTGATAGTTGTAATCGCCTTTGCTTAATTCAAAGTAGCGTTTCATCAGATTACCCTGCTCATCTTTCGGCGTATTGCCGGCAAGCCATGTGTCGATAGAGTCGGCAAGCCACGACATCTTAGGATTCACGCCCCATGACGCTCTTTGCGGGAAGCTTACCTCAAGACTGATATCAAGCGCATTATAATAGGTCTTATTAATCTGGGCTATATCCGAGTCGATCACAGTGAGCGGAATTTTGCCCGAACTGACCATTTCAATCATGTCTTCAGTAATCAATGTGTCGATGTCGACGGTGTGTATTGTTATGCCGCCTCCAAGTTCATCATTAAGATTGGCAAGACGATGCTGGTATTTCGAGTCGCGTTCCACATAAATCTCTTTACCGACGAGTTGTGTTACATCGGTAATTAGAGATTCGTCACTCTTGGGCTGCACCAAAACCTGGTGAGAAATATTCTCGGGACCACATGGAATGATGTCATCCTTATACTCGGCGGTGAGCGGAATTTCGTATGCTGCAACGTCGATGTCTCCGTTTTTCACCATCGCAAGCAGAGCCGACAGATTTGGCGCTACCACCAAATCCATCGCAATTCCCTTTGACTCGCAAAAATTATTTATCAGCTCATAATCGTAGCCCATTTTTTCTTCCCTATATATGAAATAGGAGGTGGGGCTATACAAGGTTCCGACTCTAAGAGTGTCGGGGAATTTGCCATTACTTTCAGATGATGAGCCGCTTTTGCCTCGGCAGCAAACAATTGACATGGCAACTGTGATAGCCGATAAAATTGCGGTCCATCTTAATTTGTTCATTTTCTTAATATGTCAGATTTTAAATGTGTCTAATATTCGAAAACTCCTTTTTCCGAGATGATTGTCAATTTATTGGCAGGCGCATCTTCCACACGTCCGATAATACGTGCGGGAATCCCCATCGATTCGGAGATTTCCATTACTTTATCCGCTTTGTCGGGCGATACATAGATTTCCATTCGGTGTCCCATGTTGAACACCTTGTACATCTCTTTCCAATCGGTTCCCGATTCTTTCTGTATCATATCGAATAACGGCGGAACGGGGAAAAGGTTGTCTTTTATAACGTGTTTTTCAGTTACAAAATGCATTATTTTGGTCTGAGCGCCACCTGAACAATGAACCATGCCGTGAATTTCAGGTCTCATTTCATCCAGCAATTTCTTTATTACAGGCGCATAGGTGCGAGTGGGGGAAAGCACCAGTTTTCCGGCTGTGAGGGGAGTGCCCTCAACCTTGTCAAGAAGTTTCATTGATCCTGAATAGACAAGTTCTTCAGGCACTGCCGCGTCATAGCTTTCAGGATATTTTTCGGCAAGCGAATGGTCAAATACGTCGTGACGCGCCGATGTCAAGCCGTTTGATCCCATGCCTCCGTTATATTCTTTTTCATAAGCCGCAGTTCCATAACTTGCCAGTCCAACGATTACGTCGCCGCCTTTGATGTTAGCATTGTCAATCACGTCACTTCTTTTCATGCGGCATGTAACGGTGCTGTCAACTATAATAGTGCGCACGAGATCGCCAACATCGGCTGTTTCGCCTCCGGTGCTGTAAATCGTTACGCCCATATCTCTCAATTCGGCAAGAAGCTCTTCGGTTCCGTTTATGATAGCGGCAATCACATCACCGCTAATGAGCATCTTGTTTCTGCCTATAGTAGAGCTAACGAGAATATTGTCGGTCGCGCCTACGCAAAGCAAATCGTCGATATTCATTATGAGCGCATCCTGGGCGATTCCTTTCCATACGCCCAAATCTCCGGTTTCACGCCAATACATGTAGGCGAGTGACGATTTAGTGCCGGCTCCGTCGGCATGCATTATATTGCAATATTCAGGATCACCGCCGAGGTAATCGGGGATTATCTTGCAGAAAGCTTTAGGAAACAAACCTTTATCGACGTTCTTGATTGCGTTGTGAACATCTTCTTTCGATGCGGAAACTCCGCGCAGATTGTATCGTTGATCGCTCATGAGAATATATTTAGAGTGTAGTTTATGCAATAAAAATAAGATAACACAGTGTGGCGGGAATAACAAGAAGCAACGAATCTATGCGGTCGAGAATGCCTCCGTGTCCCGGAATAAGTTTACCGGAATCCTTTATGTCAAAACTGCGTTTGAACATGGATTCGATCAAATCGCCCCACGTGGAGAATATAACCACGATTATAGAGAATGCTATTACTTGAACCATGTTCAACACGTGGAAGAAATCAGGTGCAAATGACTCAATAGCAATTGCGGCAATTACGCAAATCACCAATCCTCCCCAAAAACCTTCCCACGATTTTTTAGGTGACAGGCGGGGAAAGAGACGGTGCTTGCCCAACGAACTTCCAACGATAAATGCCCCTGTGTCATTAAGCCATATAAAGATGAACATTGAGAGAACGAGCATAGGGGAGCGGGCATAAATGAACATCGACAGCGCCAATGGCAGAGCTATATACATCTGCGAAAGCATCGAATAAGCCAAGTCGGCCATTGGAGTCACTCCGGTGCGGTAAAGCTGAAGGACCATGCGGGCAATGAGGTAGATGAGATATACTCCGAGAAGGCAGCCTGAATGAAAGAAAACAAACTGCCATATTCCTATTATTAATGAGGCTCCGCCTAAAGTGTCGAGTATCGTCTGGCTGAGATTGAGTTTATTCTTGGCATGCATGTGTGACAACTCGATTATTCCTAATCCCGCAAGCAACAGGCATAGAGCTAAAAACGCCCACTTGCCGATAAGAATACCTGCAACTATTAAGCCAACGTAAATCGCACCTGAAACGCTGCGCAATAAAATATTCTTCATTTCAAGAAAAAATTTGGACAAAATTACATAAAAAATGTGATATTCCGAAATTTTGATTTTACTTCTACTATTCCTTACAAAATATATGGGCAGAATAGGGGGGAATCAACTATTCCGAGAGAAATTCTTTAATTTTTCACATTATTTTGTTAATTTTACGCCTAATAGTTAAATAAATCGGCTATTAGAATACAATATGACTAAACAATTGTACGTTTTCTTTGTTAAGATTATATAATAATTAAAAAACTTCACTTGCGTGAAAGGGACTTAATAAAATGAAAAAGGCTACTATCTGGTTTTTAACGATTATAATGGCGCTGACATTCAGCGGTCTGTTGTATATCCAGATTATGTATATGAAAAACATGATCAGGATGCGCGACGACCAATTTGAAGAGGGTGTCAGAAGAAGTCTATACAGCGTGTCGACTGCTCTTGAACAGGACGAGACCAGGCATTTTCTTGAGGAAGACGCTTTGGCGATAGAAAGGTCTGTTTATAGCCAGATTGACAAAAATAATCATAACGCCAATGGAATAGGCAGTTTGAACTATTCTTTCACTACCCCCGACGGACTTGAGGCAAACCTCACCATACAGGGCGATTTGAATTCGTTGCCTAAATTGAAAGGCAACATCCCTTCCGATCGATTCCGTTCAATGCAGGAGACTATCAGAGGACAATATCTATATCAACGTGGATTGCTCAATGAAGTTATTTTCAACATATTAAGCCAATCGAGCAACCGTCCTATAAAGGAGAGGGCAGATTCGGCTGTGGTAGATGGCTATTTGAAGACCGCTTTTGAAAATAACGGGCTTAATCTTCCGTTTGAATATGCCCTTGTGAATAGAGGCGGAGGGATAGTCTATCGGTCAAGTGGATATGACGCTGCAAATATCAGCGCCAACAGTTCATTTGTGCAGGTGCTCTTCCCGAATGATCCCGCAAGCCGTTCAAACTTGATTAAGGTATATTTTCCGACTAAAAAGGACTATATCATGTCGTCGATCAAATTTATGATCCCGTCATTCATCTTCACCTTTATCCTCCTGATTGTGTTCCTTTACACAATCATTCTGGCATTCCGACAGAAGAGGCTCACTGAAATGAAGAATGACTTCATAAACAACATGACTCATGAGTTCAAGACGCCGATATCGTCGATTTCTCTTGCCGCCCAGATGCTCAATGATGACAGTGTCAGGAAATCGCCGACAATGATGCAGCATATCGCCACAGTCATCAATGACGAAACTAAGCGTCTGCGCTTCCAAGTTGAGAAAGTGTTGCAGATGTCGATGTTTGATCGTCAGAAAGCGACATTGCGATTGCAGGATGTTGACGCCAACACGGCTATCGCCAATATCGTTTCGACATTTAAACTTAAGGTGGAGCGTTACGGCGGTCAGATAGTCAGCGATCTTGAAGCTGCCGATTCTACCGTGGAAGTCGATGAGATGCATTTTACTAACGTGATATTCAATCTTCTTGACAATGCGGTAAAATATAGGAAAGAAGACGTGCCCTTACTGCTGAAAGTGTCAACTCAAAATGTATCGGGCGATCGTCTTGAAATAAGGATTTCCGACAACGGTATTGGTCTTAAAAAGGAGGATCAGAAAAAGATATTTGAAAAATTTTATCGTGTTTCCACCGGCAATCGCCATGATGTTAAGGGATTCGGACTCGGACTCGCCTACGTTAACAAAATGATTAAAGAACTGAAAGGCGATATTCGCGTGGAAAGCGAATTTGGAACAGGAACAACATTTATAATTATATTACCACTTACTAAAAATTAAACTATTATGGAAGAAAGACTGCGTATATTACTATGCGAAGATGATGAGAATCTTGGCATGTTGCTGCGAGAGTATCTTCAGGCAAAAGGCTTCAACGCTGACTTATATCCTGACGGTGATGCCGGATACAAAGCTTTTCTGAAAGGGAAGTATGATTTGTGCGTGCTGGATGTTATGATGCCTAAAAAGGACGGATTTTCAATGGCGCAGGAGATTCGCACCGTGAACTCCGAAGTGCCCATCATATTCCTTACTGCCAAGTCGCTTAAAGAAGATATTCTTGAGGGCTTCAAGATTGGAGCCGATGACTATATCACCAAACCCTTCTCAATGGAGGAACTGGTGTTCCGCATTGAGGCAATCTTGCGCCGCGTAAAGGGCAAGAAGGGTAAGGAAGTTACAATGTATAAGATTGGAAACTTCACATTTGACACCCAGAAGCAGACTCTTATGATTGGCGACAAAGTTACTAAACTCACCACTAAGGAATCAGAGTTGCTGAGCTTGCTTTGCGCTCATGTCAATGAAATCCTTGAGCGTAACTTCGCCCTTAAGACAATCTGGATTGACGACAATTACTTTAACGCTCGCTCTATGGACGTTTACATTACAAAGCTCCGTAAACATCTCAAAGACGATCCGTCAATTGAAATCATCAATATCCACGGTAAGGGCTATAAACTGATTGCTCCTGAGGTTGAATCCAAAGTAGGTTAATCAGTCCTTATAAAAAAAATAATCGGTTGCATAAAGCAGCCGATTATTTTCTTTATACAATCAGAAAATGATTACCTTTGACGCAAATCTATTTTCCGGCTTGCTGAATCCAGGATTTGATTTCCTCGTTAGAAACATTGTTCATCAGCAATCCTTTTTTCCATTGTATGGAGGGATAAGCGGCGTGCAGTTCGTTTTCGCTATTAGTAATGTTGCTGCCGCCTGATGTCATGAAAGGAACAACGACTTTGCCGTCGAGATTTGACGCTTCGATGAATGTGTTGATAATCCTTGGCGCAGTGTTCCACCAGTTGGGATAGCCGATAAATATTGTGTCATAATTTTCTGCCGATTTGATTGATTCCGATAGAGCCGGTCGTGATAAAGAATCTTTCATCTCCACCGAGCTTCGGCTCAGCGAATCGCGCCAATCAAGATCCTCGTCGGTATATAGTTCTTGCGGAACGATTTCAATTATATCCGAGTTTATCAGTTTGGCTATTCTTTGGGCGGCGGCTTTTGTAGTCCCGGTTGCCGAGAAGTAATAGACAGCNGTTTTGTTACTTCCATCACCCGATGATTGGGCATTGCTCTTTCCTGAACATGACAACATTGCGAATAGCGCGGCAAATAGGATAGACAAGGTTACAGTTTTTTTCATACGAATACACTTGTTTTAGTTATAGATTTAATCTCGGCAAATTTACAAAAAATAGTTAATCTTGTAACACATTAAAAGTAAATATAAAACCGTCGCAAGTCAACAAATAAGATTTTGTGCTGTTTAATAAGTAAAAACAGATTATACTTATGAAAAAGACTCTTGTAATATCCGGGCATCCTGACTACAAACATTCAGTTGCCAATCGAGCCATCCTTGATGAATTCCATAGATTAGTGCCATCGGCTGAAATTGTTTATCTTGATGCTCTGTATCCCGACTTCAACATCGATGTANAGACTGAGCAAAAACGCTTGCAGGATGCCGACACTGTTATTTTTGAATTTCCTTTCTGGTGGTACAGCGCACCGTCGCTTATGAGAAGATATTTTGAGCAAGTGCTCACTCACGGTTTCGCTTATGGAACCAACGGTACAGCCCTTCATGGTAAGAAAGTGATATTTTCATTGACAACAGGCGCTCCTGAAACCGCATATTCAAAAGACGGGTATCAGCATTATTCCATAGAAGAGTTTATGCCTCAGTTCAAGGCTCTTNCCAACCTTTGCGGNNTNATATGGGAAGAACCGGTCATCAGTTTCGGCATGATGCTTCTTGACCCCAATGACAAGGAAGCATCGGAACGAGTATATGGAGAAGCAAAAAATCATGCGGCTGAGCTTGCCGCCACTGTAACTTATTAAATTATAACTATAATGACTATAGATTTATCATCAATTCATTCGCCCGCCGATATAAAGGGAATGAATATTTCACAGCTTAAGCTTCTCAGCGAGGAACTTAGGGCTGCTCTTTTACAGAAACTTGCCGCGCATGGAGGTCATGTGGGTCCTAATCTTGGAGTAGTGGAGGCGACAGTGGCTCTTCATTATGTGTTTGATGCGCCGAAGGACGAAATTGTTTTTGACGTGTCCCATCAAAGTTATGTACACAAAATGCTAACAGGACGAATCGGTGCCTTTATTGATCCGTCGCGCTATGACGAAGTGACCGGATTCACTTCTCCCTCAGAAAGTGAATATGACCTTTTTGAAATAGGGCACACATCAACATCTATCTCTCTTGCAACCGGACTTGCAAAAGCCCGAGATTTGAAAGGCGGAAAGCAAAATGTGATTGCGTTCATCGGAGACGCTTCGCTTGGTGGCGGAATGGCTCTTGAGGGATTGAATTATGCTCCGACACTTGGTTCTAATTTTATCCTCATTGTTAATGACAATCAAATGTCTATCGCCGAGAATCATGGAGAGCTCTACACTCATCTCGCGGAATTGAGGAATACCAACGGAGAGGCGGCAAACAACATTTTCAAGGCGCTTGGATATGAATACATATATGTCAAAGAGGGCAACGATATCGACCATCTGATTCGCGCATTTGAAAGCGTGAAAGACTCTGACCATGCGGTAGTGGTACATATAAACACAATGAAAGGTCAAGGTCTTCCCGTAGCTGAAAGCCATAAAGAGGAGTTTCATTTTACCGGACCGTTTGACCTTAAAACCGGAGCTCCTGCCAATTCAAGCAATTCAGAAGATTATGGCGATATTTTTGCTACCCGAATGCTTGACATAATAAGGGAGAACAAAAATGTCACCGTGCTTAGCGCAGGCACCCCCTCGGCATTCGGATTTAGTGAAGACAGNCGCAAGAGTGCCGGAAAACAGTTTATCGATGTCGGCATTGCGGAGCAAGATTGTGTCACAATGACCGCAGGACTTGCCAAGGGAGGCGTCCGNCCTGTGATGGGAGTAGTCTCGACATTCCTTCAAAGAGCCTATGACCAGCTGAGCCATGACGTGGCGATAAATAATCTCCCGGCAGTTTTNGTCGACTTTTATCCNGGAATATATGGAATGAATGATGTGACCCATTTAGGCATTTTTGATGTAGCGATGGTTTCAAATATTCCTAACATCATAATGCTTTCCGCTACCAATGCTGAAGAATATGTCGGGATGATAAACATGGCGGTAAATCAAACTGAACACCCCNTAGTCATCAGAACACCTGGTGGACGTGTCAGCCATAGCGACCGACCTGTCAATACCGATTTCTTCCGATATGNAATTGTCGAACAAGGAAAAGACGTCGCCATCATTGCCGAAGGCGCATTGCTTGCCAACGCGCTNAAAGCCGCTGAAATTTTGAAAGGACGCGGCTTGTCACCCACAGTCATAAATCCGCGCATCCTGTCGAGTGTCGATACAGAATGTCTTGATTCGCTCAAGGGATATAGACGAGTCATCACTATCGATGATGGAATTATTGACGGTGGATTCGGNCAGAAAGTNGCNGCTTATCTTTCGCCCAAAGGCGTGCCTGTGACTTGTCTCGGACTCAAGAATGAATTCCATGACCGCTATAATGTGAAAGAATTAATGAAAGCNAANAATNTNACNCCGGAGCAGATTGCNGAAATCGCNNTGGNGAAGTAGAATATATTGATTNGATAAAGCTTANTCCGGCAACGAGTTGTTTAATAACACTTGTTGCCGGATTTTAATTTAACTGATNCTGTCTTATTCCGGAATCCAATAATAAGGCGGCTTCTTGCGATGTTCAACAATCCAATTCTCTAACTCTTTCATTGATGACACGCCATCGGCAATAACGGCTTCATAGTATTCAACTCCATGGAAATCGCGATTGTCGGGAGTATCGAATTTAAGCCGCAATATAGTGTCTCGTTGTTCATTGGTCATTACGGCTTGTATTCTGTCTGCCATTAATTCAAAATATCCGTCATACTCACTTCCCTCCTCGATGTGGATAATGTCGAATTGCCATGTTTCTCCCTCATAGTTGTAATAGATGTGCCATGCGATGCAATGTTCATCGGTGTGAAGTCCGTTTATGCACTTTATTTCGGACACTCTTGGATTTACAGCTATCTTAGCCGCTATGGCAAAACTGCTTTCTTCGGTTATCCCTTTGGAGTATACGTGAAGATCAATATCGCGATGAGAGGCGAGAAGCCCCATTCGCAGAGATCCCACGAGGTTTACGCGGCATCCCGACGTTTTCCATATCTCGGCAATGCCTGATTCCTTCAAAACAAGCCATGCCTTTTCTTGAGCCTCTAAAGCAAGTCGGGCTATTTCCTCACGATTTTCATTCCCAAGACTTTCTGAGATTGTTTTATGATTCATAATTGTTACAGATTTTATAAATCTGCTAAGATAGCGCTTTTCGCTCAATTTCGAATCAAAGCTGATGATTCATCGCAACAATAGTTACATAGTGGACAAAAGGCGATTACCAATCATCACACTCGTCATACTCATCAAAATATGTATAAGGGTCATCAAAATCATCCCACTCATTGTGAATCTGATGATTCTTGTAAGACTCCTCGTCATTATTGACTGATGATCTATTGGATGACGACCCGGAAAACAAACTGCAAATGAAACTGAACAAGGCAAATCCGCCGATAAAATTCCAAAAACCCATTACGTTATATTTAAGAGAATTATTAGATGTGCAAATTTATATAGGAGGGTGGGTAAAAATATGGCACATGCGATTGAAAAAATATTAATAGGTCTATTTTTGTTACCGCAAATAAATCTTGTATAATTTGCAAAAATGCGTTGGATAATCTACAATCTTCATTTTTTAGTTATCTTTGTTAAATAATTACTATTTTAAATACCTCTGTATGACTTATAGGACATTGGTTACCACCTTATTTGCCGCAATATTTTCAATAATGTCGGCAAACGGCAACAACCGTGAAAAATACAATTTTAACCGCGATTGGCTCATTGCATTAGGCGACGTGCCACACGGCGAAAAAATCGATCTCGATGACAGTTCATGGAGACGAGTGACTCTTCCGCGGGCATTCAATGGCGAAGAAGCGTTTCGATTGTCCATTGAGCAACTGACTGATACCATAAGCTGGTATCGAAAACACTTCACTGTGCCTGATTTGAAGGATAGGAAAGTGTTCGTCGAATTTGAAGGTGTTCGCCAGGGGGCTGACTTCTTTTTGAACGGACATCATCTCGGAACTCATGAAAACGGTGTGATGGCTGTTGGATTTGATTTGACTCCGTTTATGCGCGAAGGCGAAAATGTTATCGCTGTCAGAATTGACAATAACTGGGATTATCATGAGCGTGGAACTGCCACCAAATTCCAGTGGAATGACCGTAATTTTAATGCTAACTATGGGGGAATTCCTAAAAACGTCTACTTGCACGTCACTTCTCCCGTTTATCAAACCTTGCCGCTCTACAGCAATCTTGCGACAACCGGAGTCTATATCTACGCCACCGATTTTGACATCGAGAATAGAAAGGCAACTGTTACCGCCGAATCGCAGGTAAAGAACGAGACCGAAAATCCCGTAACGCTTACTTACAGAGTGACAGTATATGATGCTGATGGCAAAAAGGTTGCGGCATTTCAAAGCAAGAAGTCAACTATTGACCCAGGGAAAACCGAAACGCTTACCACCTCAGCCCGTCTTGGTAACATGAAATTCTGGAGTTGGGGCTACGGGTATCTGTACCATGTGGACACTGAGTTGATTGATGATTCAGGGAAAAGCATTGATAAGGTCAGAACCCGCACCGGATTCCGAAAAACAAAATTTGCCGACGGCAAAATCTGGTTGAATGACCGGGTCATAATGATGCATGGTTACGCTCAACGCACATCTAATGAGTGGCCTGCTACAGGCTTGTCAGTTCCGGCATGGCTTAGTGATTATTCCAATGGATTGATGGTGGAGTCGGGAGGCAATCTTGTGCGTTGGATGCACGTGACGCCATGGAAACAGGATATCGAATCTTGCGACCGAGTAGGGCTGATACAGGCAATGCCGGCAGGTGATGCTGAAAAAGACCGTGAAGGAAGGCAATGGGAACAGCGTGAAGAGTTGATGCGCGACGCTATTATATATAATCGCAACAATCCTTCAATTCTGTTTTATGAGTCGGGCAATTATCGCGTCAGCCCTGAACACATGATAGCTATGAAGTCAATACGAGACAACTATGATCCTCACGGAGGTCGCGCTATCGGTTCCCGTGAAATGCTTGAAGTGGACGAAGCCGAATACGGTGGGGAGATGCTCTACATAAACCGTTCTGCAAAGCACCCCATGTGGGCAATGGAATATTGTCGAGACGAAGGACTTCGCAAATATTGGGACGAATATTCCTATCCGTTTCATAAAGAAGGGGATGGTCCCAAGTATAGAGGAGCCAATGCGTCGGCATATAACCACAATCAGGATGAACTTGCGATAGAGATGGTGAGACGATGGTATGATTATTGGCTTGAACGTCCAGGCAGCGGACGCCGAAACAGTAGCGGAGGCGTTAAAATCATCTTTTCCGACACCAACACTCATTATCGCGGAGCGGAAAATTATCGTCGTTCAGGGGTGACCGACCCGATGAGAATACCGAAGGACGCATTTTTCGCCCACAAAGTGATGTGGGATAACTCCTGGGTTGAAAACGGAACTCCCGCAACATATATAATAGGACACTGGAATTATCCTGAAAATACGGTTAAACCGGTTTATGTAGTTTCAAATGCCGAAGATGTCGAGCTATTTTTGAACGGCGTTTCGCTTGGACACGGCAAAAGGGAATATAACTTTCTCTTCACATTTAACGATGTCGCTTACGAGCCGGGGCAACTTACTGCGGTGAGCTATGATGCAAATGGACATGAATCGAGCCGATATACTTTAAATACGGCAGGTGAACCGGCAGGAATCAAGCTGTCAGTAATTGAAAACCCGGCAGGATTTCATGCCGACGGGGCTGACATGGCTCTTGTCCAGATAGAAGTTGTGGACAAAGAAAACCGTCGTTGCCCACTTGACAACAGAATGACTGAATTTACCATCGATGGACCGGCTGAATGGCTTGGCGGAATCGCGCAGGGTCCTGACAACTATATCCTGAGCAAATCTCTGCCGGTGGAATGTGGCGTAAATCGTGTCCTTTTGCGCAGCACCACGCAGCCGGGGGAAATCCGATTGACAGCAAGCGCTGACGGACTCCCGTCTGAATCCGTCACACTGACCACAATCCCGGTCGACATCGATGGTGGATTAAGTCGATATATTCAGGGGGAAACACTTAAAGGCAGACTTGACAAAGGTCCGACACCCGCAGGGGAGTCATATAAACCTCGTAAAAACAGCGTGGCAATCATTTCAGCAGTCGCCGGATCGGCAGAAACCGATGTGGCAAAGAGCTATGATGACAACGAAAAATCAGTCTGGACCTCCGACGGCGTGCTTGAAAATTCTTGGATAACATATAATCTTGAACGCGAGGCTGAAATAAATGATATTGTGATAAAATTGACCGGTTGGCGCAAACGTTCTTATCCCGTCGAAGTATATGCCGGAGATACACTTGTATGGAGAGGGTTCACTGATAAAGGGTTAGGATATGCCCATATCGTTCCGCAACAGCCTGTGGTTAGTGATAAAATAACAATACGACAGATTGGAGCCATGACTGAGAAGGACGCATTCGACATTAAAGAGCTTGCCGGAGGTGTTGCTAATGAGCTTGACTCTAAGCCGTCGAAGAAATATCAGCTTGGAATTGTCGAGATTGAATTTCTTGAAAATGCCTATTGATTCACTTCGGCATGACAGCCCGTTTTTCTGAGGATATTTTAGTATATTTGCAAAAAGAATTGGAAAATGTCAGGAATAGCAAAAACCAATGCAGCGCGCCTGCTCGATAAAGCCAAAATAACTTATAAGTTGATCCCTTATGAGGTTGACGAAAGCAATCTTGCCGCAGATCATGTCGCAGAAGAATTGGGCGAAGACATTCGTAAAGTTTTCAAAACTCTCGTGCTTCATGGCGACAAGTGCGGTTACTTTGTTTGTGTAATTCCCGGCGACATGGAGGTCGATCTTAAAGCTGCGGCTAAAGTTGCCGGAGCAAAAAAAGCTGATTTGATTCCTATGAAAGAACTGCTTCCGCTCACCGGTTACATCCGCGGTGGATGCTCGCCGATAGGTATGAAAAAGCATTTCCCTACATTTTTCCACTCTACGATAACTGATTTTGATACCGTATATGTCAGCGCCGGTGTAAGGGGACTTCAATTTGAGATTAACCCCTCTGAATTGATTGCCTATACTCAAGGCTCTGTCGCCGATATCGCTGTTGTTGCTTCTAATTGAATATAAACGTATGAACACTTTTGGAAATATATACCGCCTCACCACTTTTGGCGAATCTCATGGCGCTGCCGTTGGAGGAATAATCGACGGGATGCCGTCGGGAATAGCCGTTGACCTTGAAAAGGTGCAACTTGAACTTAACCGTCGCCGTCCCGGACAATCATCTATCGTAACCGCCCGGGATGAAAAAGATCAAGTGAAAATATTGAGTGGAATTTTTGAGGGGAAAACAACCGGAACTCCCATAGGATTCATGGTTGAAAACGGCAATCAGCACTCTGCCGATTATGAAAACATCCGTCACACTTTCCGCCCGTCGCATGCCGATTATACTTATACCGAAAAATATGGTTTGAGAGATCACCGCGGAGGTGGCAGATCATCGGCTCGGGAAACACTGTCAAGAGTTGTCGGAGGAGCGTTCGCGCGTCAGGCATTATCAGCTCTTGGAATAAACATCTACGCTTATACTTCTCAAGTAGGGAATATCTGTCTTGAAAAGGACTATTCCCACTATGACTCGTCGCTTATCGACAATAATATTGTAAGGTGTCCTGATCCTGAGACGGCGCTAAAAATGATAAGCCTGATTGAGGATGTCAAAAAGGATGGAGACACTATTGGCGGGGTCATCACCGGAGTCATAAAGGGGGTACCCGTAGGACTGGGCGAACCGGCTTTCGGTAAGTTGCACTCAATGCTTGGAGCAGCGATGTTAAGCATAAATGCAGCAAAGGGATTTGACTTCGGAATGGGATTTGACGGTGTTGGAAACCGGGGATCGGAAATGATCGACACCTTCATGCCATCGTCCGACAATCACCATCTCACCACAGCCTCAAATCATTCAGGAGGCATTCAAGGAGGTATCTCTAACGGAATGGACATATATTTCCGTGTGGCGTTCAAACCGGTGGCAACGCTTTTAAAACCGGTAGCTACAGTTGATGACAGTGGCAATCCTTCCGAATTGAAAGCGAGAGGTCGACATGATCCGTGTGTGCTCCCGCGTGCCGTGCCTATCGTTGAAGCGATGGCTGCGATGACCATTCTTGATGCCTATCTTTTGAACAAGACTACACGCATATAATGGAATATCGGGATTTTAGCATGTTCCTCAAGGAACATTTTGATTGCAAAGTACAGAAAATTTCCATAAATGCAGGTTTCTCATGTCCAAATCGTGACGGAACGATTGGTTACGGAGGATGCACATATTGTAATAATCAAACGTTCAATCCCGAGTATTGTAAACCGCAAAAAACAGTCACTGAGCAACTTCTTGAAGGAAAACACTTCTTCAGGAAGAAGTATCCTGCCATGAAATATCTTGCCTATTTCCAGGCTTATACTAATACTCACGGTGAAATGGAGCGATTGAAGCAACTATATGAAGAGGCTATTTCAGTTGAAGACGTGGTTGGTATAATAATCGGAACTCGTCCTGACTGTATGCCCGATGAATTGCTTGATTACATTTCTGAGTTGAGCTCCAGAACATTTGTGCTGATTGAATATGGGGCAGAATCATCCCATAATTCAACTCTTGAACTGATTAATCGATGTCACACTTGGGAACAAACAGTTGATGCCGTAAACCGCACTGTTGAAAAAGGAATCTTGACAGGTATTCATCTCATAATGGGACTGCCTGAGGAGACTCGCGAAATGATGCTCGAAACGGTCGACGCCACATCTAAACTCCCGATTTCAACAGTCAAATTTCATCAATTGCAACTCATCAAAGGCACCAAGATGGCTCGGGACGTGAGCGAGGGGATATATGATATTCCGCGTTTCAGCGTGGATGAATACATTGAACTGTGTGCCGAAATAATAAAACGAATCAGTCCTACAATCGCAATTGAGCGCTTCACGAGCCAATCTCCTGAGAATCTGCTCATATATCCCAAGTGGGGTTTGAAAAATTATGAGTTTGTCAACAAACTGCGCAATGCGTTAAACTCTTTTTAACGTTGATGGGCTGGATTTCAGCTTCGGTGATGACTAATTTTGTCCATTATGACAGAAAAGGTTCTTGAAAAATTGAAAATATTGGCAGCCGCAGCCAAATATGACGTTTCGTGTTCATCAAGCGGCACTGTCAGGAACAACAAATCCGGAGGTGTAGGAAACACCGTCGGCGGAGTCGGCGTGTGTCATAGTTTCGCCGCCGATGGACGATGCATATCATTGCTGAAAATAATGTTGACAAACTATTGCATGTATGATTGCGCCTACTGCATAAACCGCCGGAGCAATGACATTCCGCGCGCAACCCTTTCGGTTAGTGAAATCGTGAATATCACGATGGAATTTTACCGGCGTAATTATATTGAAGGATTATTCCTGAGCTCGGGAGTGGTGAGGAATCCCGATTATACTATGGAAAGGATAGCCCGCATAGCCAAAGACTTGAGAGAGGTTCACCACTTCAATGGCTACATCCATCTAAAGAGTATACCGGGGGCGTCGCGTGAATTGGTCAACGAAGCCGGGAGATATGCCGACAGAATGAGCGTCAACATTGAAATCCCACGTGAGGAATCGCTCAAGTATCTCGCTCCCGAAAAGGATCATAAAAGCGTATATGAACCGATGGGCTACATCCGTCAGGGCGTGCTTGAATGCGCTGAAGACAGGAAACGCATGCGTCATGTTCCCCGGTTTGTCCCTGCCGGACAAAGTACCCAGATGATTGTCGGAGCATCTCCTGACACCGACCGGCAAATTCTACAGGTGTCGTCATCTTTATATAGTATGCCGACAATGAGAAGGGTCTACTACTCGGGCTACGTATCGGTTAATGAGTATGACAAACGGCTTCCGGCATTGAAACAGCCGCCGTTGGTCAGGGAAAACCGTCTTTATCAGGCAGACTGGCTAATGAGATTCTACCATTTTAAAGCGGAAGAAATTACCGAACCTGATAATCCGAATCTTGACCTGGAGGTTGACCCGAAACTTGGCTGGGCGCTGAGAAATCCCCAAGCATTTCCGGTCGATATCAATAAGGCTCCTTATGAATTGATTTTGCGTGTTCCCGGAATAGGGGTGAAGTCTGCGCTGCTGATTGTAAACGCGCGAAAATTTCGCCGCTTGACATCCTATAACCTGAAGAAAATAGGTGTGGCGATGAATCGAGCCAAATACTTCATCACTTGTGGCGAATTGACGGCGCCGTCGATAGGGGATGTATCCCCCGAATACGTGCGTCGTCAGTTGGTCAGTCGCAAAAGCGGTATAAATCCCCAACAGCTTACCTTAGATTTGTCATGACCATTTTCAAATTCGACGGCACGTTTGACGGGCTTCTCACTTCAGTATTTGATTCATTCGCGCGAAAGGAAACACCTGACGGCTTATATCGGGAAAATGACTCTTTGCCGCTTTTCTACGATTCCATGCATGAAGTGGTCACTGATGAAGAAAAAGCAGGAAGGGTATGGACCAAATTAGGGAAAGTGATTTCTCATGGTGCGCGGAGCGCATTGGTATCGGCTTACCTTACCGATAATCCCGAGTTTCCCTGGCTGGCGTTCAAATTCATTTGCCGGGCGGTAGTTTCCGAAACTTCTATCGAAAGTGATTTCTCCGACTCCTCTGTTCTTGCCGTGTTAAAAGAGTGCCGACGGGTAAGAGGGGAGGCTCACCGTATTTTACAGTTCTTAAGATTCCAGAAAGGGGTGGACGGAACTTATTTCGCAATGATAGAGCCTCTCTTTGATATTCTCCCGATGACATTAAACCATTTTAAAGACAGGTTTGCCGACCAGCGATTCATCATCTATGACCGGCTGCGCAATTATGGCTATTTCTATGACACTCAGGAACTGAAACGAATCAAGCTCGATAGCGACATGCAGTATATGGCGACGGGGAAGCTTTCTGATGAGCAACTTGACTCTGACGAACGGCTCTTTCAAGAATTATGGAGAGCATACTTTAAATCAACTGCGATAATGGAACGCCTCAATCCTCGCAAACAGCGACAGGATATGCCGGTGAGATATTGGAAATATCTCACCGAGATGAATGGGAAATTGTGATCATGATATCATCCTGGGGATTTTTTCTACCCGATGTGATTGTCAAGCGAAAAAATAATGTTAATTTTGCCCCAATCTTAAACACAGTGTATATATGGAAAACTTGCTTCCCTTTGCATTCATATGCCTGACTTCGTTCTTTACGCTGACTAACCCGCTGGGAACCATGCCGGTATTGCTGTCAATGACCAAAGGAATGGACTATGACCAGCGAAATCAGATTGTCAAGAGAGCTACCGTAATCTCCTTCATAATATTGATTGGATTCACGGTATGCGGACAGGTGCTCTTCTCCTTATTTGGTATTTCGGCTAACGGATTCCGCATTGCAGCCGGCATTATCATAATGAAAATTGGCTATGATATGCTTCATGCGCGGTATTCCAATACAAAATTGAAAGAAGAGGAGGTGAAAGTTTATGCCAACGACATTTCGATCACCCCGCTTTCAATCCCGATGTTATGCGGACCGGGAGCTATTGCCAACGGTATCATGCTCATGGAAGATGCCAATTCATGGGAAATGAAACTGACGCTTATTCTAAGCATTGCGGTGATATACCTTATCACCTACCTCATTCTCCGAGCTTCGTCAAAACTCGTGGGAATACTTGGAGAAACCGGCAATAACGTAATGATGCGTCTCATGGGGCTTATATTGATGGTGATTGCTGTGGAATGCTTTGTGGGTGGACTGAAGCCAATCCTGATTGATATAATAAAAGCCGGAAACGGATTGCTCTGATTTTTTGATTGAACAAACAACATTA
Organism: Bacteroides sp.; assembly: GCA_014801525.1. Classification (GTDB taxonomy): domain Bacteria; phylum Bacteroidota; class Bacteroidia; order Bacteroidales; family Muribaculaceae; genus Muribaculum. The sequence goes on along the minus strand of JAAVEB010000003.1, from coordinate 55,004 downwards.
ACAAAGAACCGGGACCTGCGATTTGCAAGTCCCGGTTTCCTTTTGACTATATTGGAAATTAGTCTTCAGTGTTTGATTCAGCGTATGCTTTAAGCAGCTTCTCCTGAACGTCAGAGGGAACGAGCTCATATGAGGAGAACTTCATTGTGAACGACGATCTTCCTCCGGTGATTGAGCTTAGCGCGGTTGAATAGCTTGACATTTCCTTAAGCGGAACACGAGCTGATATCTTTTCAAATCCGTTTTCGCTTGACATTCCCATTATGATAGCGCGACGTCCTTGGAGATCGCTCATCACATCGCCCATCACATCAGCCGGAACCATTACGTCCACGTCATACACCGGTTCAAGAATTTTGGGATTGGCATTGCGGAATGCCTCGCTGAAAGCATTTCTTCCGGCAAGACGGAATGAAATTTCATTTGAGTCAACTGGGTGCATTTTTCCGTCATAGATACAAACCCTTACGTCACGCGCATAAGACCCGGTCAACGGTCCCTGCTCCATGCGGTCCATCAATCCCTTGACAATGGCAGGAATGAAGCGCGCGTCGATCGCGCCGCCGACAATACAGTTATGCACCACCAGTTTGCCGCCCCAGTCAAGAGGAATTTCCTGAGTGTCGCGAACATTCATCTTGAATTCCTGATTGCCGAATTTATATGTGTCGGGAGCAGGCATGCCCTCGTAATACGGTTCAATGATCAAGTGTACCTCTCCAAATTGACCGGCGCCGCCTGATTGCTTTTTGTGGCGATAATCTGCGCGAGCCGCTTTGGTGATGGTTTCGCGATAGGGGATTTTAGGCTCTTCGAAAATGATTGGCAACTTATCATTGTTCTCTACACGCCATTTCAATGTGCGCAGATGGAATTCACCCTGTCCTGAAAGAATGGTTTGTTTAAGCTCCTTCGATTGCTGGATTTCCCATGTGGGATCCTCCTCGTGCATACGGGTAAGAATCTCGCTGAGCTTTTCAGCATCGCTTTCCGTAACGGGACGTATGGCGCGCTGATACTTCGGCGCGGGATATTTGATAAAGTCAAACTTATACTCGCATCCCTTTTCGTCAAGAGTGTTGCCTGTACGTGCGTCTTTAAGCTTGACAGTTGCGCCGATATCGCCTGCGCACAGTTTGTCGACCTGAGTCTTGATTTGACCGCAAACACAAAATATCTGAGCAATTCTCTCTTTGCTTCCGCGGTCCACATTGTTCAAGTCAACGCCTGGAGTAAGAGTTCCGCTCATTACCTTGAAATAGCTGACTTCACCAATGTGAGGCTCAACTGTTGTCTTAAACATGAACAAAGACAACGGACCATTGCTGTCAGGTTTCACCTCTTCACCGGCTGTGTCAACCGGTGCCGGCATATCTTCTACAAACGGCACAACATTACCCAGGAACTCCATCATGCGGCGCACTCCCATGTCTTTAAGAGCGCTGACGCAGAACACCGGAAGGATTGAACGGTCAATCAACCCCTTGCGGATACCTTCGCGCATTTCATCTTCAGTCAGATGCCCTTGATCGAAGAATTTCTCCATCAGGGTTTCGTCGTTCTCAGCCGCCGCCTCAACCAAAGCCTGGTGCAATTCCTTGGCGCGTTCCATCTCTTCGGCGGGAATCTCCTCGATTGTAGGCACGCCGCCGTCAGGACCCCAAGAATATTTCTTCATGAGAAGAACGTCGATCATGGCGTTGAATCCGGGACCTACGTTAAGCGGATATTGAATCGGAGTGATTTTCGGTCCGAATATCTCACGCATCTGTTCAATCACGTGTTCATAGTCGGCTTTTTCGCCGTCAAGCTGATTCAATGCGAAAATAACCGGCTTTTTTATAGAGGCTGTAGTGCGGAATATATTCTGTGTTCCTACTTCAACGCCATATTGAGCGTCAATAAGAATAACTCCTGTATCGGTCACATTAAGAGCTGTGATAGCGTTACCCACGAAGTCGTCACTTCCGGGACAATCAATCACGTTAAGCTTTTTACCTCCGAATTCGGCATAAAAAATGGTAGAGAATACAGAGTAGCCATACTCTTTCTCCACCGGGAAATAATCGCAGACAGTATTTCCTGCATCCACACTGCCGCGGCGTTTTATCACTCCACACTCATAGAGCATTGACTCTGCGAGCGTGGTTTTACCTGAACCTTTGCTACCAAGCAAGGCTATGTTTTTGATTTCATTCGTTTGGTAAACTTTCATGTTATTAGAGAGTTTTAATTATCAAAAAGTATTTATCCAAACGCAAATTATAAAAATTTGTTGAAAAAAGCGAGAAATGCGTTTATGTTTAAAAACATATTAGCGCATTTCTCGCTGAATGACAGATTATTATTTTAATCGCTATTTTCCTTGAAGGGCTTGGATGCTTGCTTTAATCGTTGCAATCTTGGATTCTGCGTCACGCTGTTTGTTGCGTTCCACTGCGACCACAGCCTCGGGAGCATTATTTACGAATCTCTCGTTTGAAAGCTTTTTCAAAACTTTCTGCAAGAAATCATCGTAATATTCCAAATCCTTATTCAACTTTGCAAGTTCTGCTTCAACGTCAATAGAAGATGTCACAGGGACATTGAATTCTTTTGTGCCGATCATGAATATTGCCGCTGCCGGATCTTTGGCTACATTAGCATTAATTGCCGACAGATTGGCAAGTTTCTTTATCACTGAATCAAGCGAAGAATCCCAGTCGCCGAGCACATTAAGTTCAAGCGTCTCTTTGGGTGAGATATTCTTTTCCGCTCTCACGCTTCTGACTCCCACGATGACATCCTTTGCATTCTGCATTGCCGATATAACCGACTCCGACACTTCGGGAAGCTCGGGCAGGACAGCATACATGATCGATTCGCCGGGTTTACGTTCCTGAAGGTGCTGCCAAAGCTCTTCAGTGATAAACGGCATAAACGGATGAAGGGCGCGAAGCAAAATATCGAAGAATCTAAGCGTTGCGTCATATGAGGCTCTGTCGATAGCTTCTCCATAAGCCGGCTTGATCATCTCAAGATACCATGAAGAGAATTCATCCCAGAATAGGCGATAGATAGCCATCAGCGCTTCCGAAAGGCGGAATTTGCCAAACAAATCCTTCACTTCAGCCAATGTGCTGCTCAATTGCGCCTCAAACCATTCTGTGGCAAGACGCGATGCCTCGGGCTGCTCTATATCTGCCACATTCCAACCTTTCACAAGACGGAACGCATTCCATATCTTATTGCAGAAATTGCGTCCTTGCTCACAAAGCTTGTCATCATACAGCACATCGTTGCCCGCAGGAGCGGCAAGCATCATTCCCATGCGCACACCGTCGGCGCCATAAGTGGCTATAAGATCAAGCGGGTCGGGAGAATTGCCAAACTGTTTTGACATCTTGCGTCCTATCTTGTCACGCACAATACCGGTGAAATATACATTCTTGAACGGCATATCGCCCACGAATTCATATCCGGCGATAATCATGCGCGCCACCCAGAAGAAAATGATGTCGGGACCGGTAACAAGCGTGGTAGTCGGATAATAATACTTCAATTCCTCATTTCCGGGCTCAAGAATGCCGTTGAACAGAGAAATAGGCCATAACCATGAAGAGAACCACGTGTCAAGGCAATCTTCATCCTGGCGGAGATCGTCAAGAGTGAGAGAAGCGTTTCCTGTAACGCTCATAGCCTCTTCAAGCGCCTTCTCGGGAGTTTCCGCAACCACAAATGATCCATCGGGCAGATAGTAAGCAGGTATTCTGTGACCCCACCACAACTGACGCGAGATACACCAGTCCTTGATTTCGGTCATCCATGTGTTATAGGTGTTTTTGAATTTTTCCGGCACGAATTTAATGAAATCCTCCATCACAGCCTTGTGAGCCGGGCGTGAAATATCTTCCATCTTCAAGAACCACTGGTCCGACAGGCGAGGCTCGGTCGCAGTGTCGATATTACGTTCAGAATATCCCACCTTGTTTTCATAGTCCTCAATCTTCTCGATCAGCCCGGCTGCCTGAAGATCCAATGCTATCTGCTTGCGGACATCGAAACGATCCATGCCTACATACATTCCGGCAGCTTCGCTTATAGTTCCATTGTCATTGAAGATATCTATTGTTTCAAGATTATGCTTTGCGCCAAGCATATTATCGTTCATGTCATGAGCCGGAGTCACTTTAAGACATCCCGTACCGAACTCGATGTCGACATATTCATCTTCAATCACCGGAATTTCGCGGTTCACGAGCGGCACAATCACTTTCTTCCCCTTGAGATGCTGGTTCTTGGGGTCGTTAGGATTGATACACATAGCCGTGTCGCCCATAATTGTTTCCGGACGGGTGGTAGCTACAATCGCATAACCATCCTCTCCGACTATCTTATAACGAAGATAGTAAAGTTTGCTGTGCTCCTCCTTATATATGACTTCGATGTCACTCAATGCGGTGCAAGCCTTCGGGTCCCAGTTGACCATGCGCTTGCCGCGGTAGATAAGCCCTTTCCGGTATAACTCGCAGAAAACTTTTATCACACTCGCCGAACGGATTTCATCCATGGTGAACGCGGTGCGGCTCCAATCACATGAAGCTCCGAGTTTTTTAAGCTGCTCGAGAATTGTGCCGCCATATTTTTCCTTCCATTCCCAGGCATGCTTCAGGAATTCCTCACGCGACAAGTCGCTTTTCTTTATTCCTTCAGTTGCAAGTTTTGCCACCACTTTAGCCTCGGTAGCGATTGCGGCATGGTCTGTGCCGGGAACCCAAAGAGCATTCTTGCCCTCAGTGCGGGCGCGGCGTATGAGAATATCCTGAATTGTATTGTTGAGCATATGGCCCATGTGAAGTATTCCGGTGACGTTAGGTGGGGGAATAACTATGGTATAAGGCTCGCGCTCGTCAGGAACCGATTTAAACAAATCATGTTCCATCCAATAGCTGTACCACTTGTCTTCAACATCCGCCGGATTGTAGGTCTTTGCTAATTCGTTCATATCTTGTAAGGTGATAACTGTTTTATGAGTGCAAAATTACTAATTTTCATTGAGAGCAGCGAGGTGTTCCCGATATTTTTGCAAGTTTTTTGCAATAAATCGATAAAATTTCATCAAAGGTGTTGCAAAATTCAAAACTATGCATTAACTTTGCACTCGCAAAACGGAAATGGCGGGATAGCTCAGTTGGTTAGAGCGTCGGATTCATAACCCGGAGGTCTCGAGTTCAATTCTCGATCCCGCTACCAGGACAGAGCAACGATTCATTCGTTGCTCTGTTTGTTTTTATCGACTGTCACACTATTTTTTATGGAAAAGAACTCGTTGATCATACTGTCGGGAGGCATGGACTCTGTGACGCTCCTTCATGATAAAAAAGAAGAAATTGCCCTTGCCGTAACATTTGATTACGGAAGCAACCATGCGGCAAGAGAAATCGAGATGGCAAAGGAAAACTGTCGAATGCTCAATATTGAGCATCTGGTAATTCCCCTTGGCTTCATGCACGAATATTTCAGGTCGTCACTGCTCGACGGCGCTGACGCCATTCCCGAGGGGCGATACGATTCCGACAACATGAGTTCTACCGTCGTACCGTTTAGAAACGGCATAATGCTCGCGATTGCGGCAGGAATCGCAGAATCACGTGGATTAAGACGCATAATGATCGCAAATCATGGGGGAGACCACACCATCTATCCCGATTGCCGCAAATCCTTCATTCAGGCGATGAACGAAGCGGTGAAAGAAGGATCGGGAATGAAAGTTGAACTGAAAGCGCCCTACACTGAAATAACAAAAAGCGACATTGCGGCAATCGGAAAGCGGCTCGGTATAGACTATTCCAAGACCTATTCATGCTACAAAGGCGGCGAAAAGCATTGCGGCAAATGCGGCACTTGCATCGAGCGCAAAGAGGCAATGCGCGATGCCGGAATAGCCGACCCTACGCAATACGAGGCATAATTCCGCCTTGCGGTCACACACACGCACGCATCCATCAAACACAAATCGTCAGACAAAAGCAGCATTCTTTGCGACTTCCCTTGAAACATCGCAAAGAATGCTGCTTTATAATATAATTGTCAGCATATAGCGTAAGGCAATTCTCTGACAAATACAAAATAAAAGAGCCGCAATCGTTTGATTGCGGCTCTTGATTAATCTATCCGAATATTAATTACTTGTTTTCGTTTTCGATAGACTCAACTTCAGGATCTACGCCCCACTGCTGCTGGGCAAGACGGCGATAGTTGTTGTAACGCCACTGAGCGTTAGCCTTAGCTGCAGCGAAGAGCTCAGCTGCTTCTGTCGGATACTGTTTCATTACTGAAGCGTAACGAACCTCACCCTTAAGGAAGTCTTCAAATGCATCCCAGTTAGGAGCCTTGCTGTCAAGAGTGAACGGATTCTTTCCTTCGAGCTCAGCTGCGGGGTTGTAACGCCACAAGTGCCAGTAACCGCATGCTACTGCGTTAGCCTCTTCCTGCTGTGCCTTACCCATACCTGCCTTGATACCGTGGTTGATACAGGGAGCATAAGCGATGATCAATGAAGGACCGTCGTAAGCTTCAGCCTCACGGATAGCCTTGAGGGTCTGAGCCTGGTCAGCGCCCATGGCGATTTGAGCCACATAAACATATCCGTAGGTAGTTGCGATAAGACCGAGGTCTTTCTTGCGTACACGCTTACCTGAAGCGGCAAACTTAGCGATAGCTCCAAGCGGAGTAGCCTTAGATGCCTGACCACCGGTGTTAGAATATACCTCAGTGTCAAGAACGAGGATATTGATGTTCTTGCCTGATGCGATAGCGTGGTCAAGACCGCCGAAACCGATATCATAAGAAGCGCCGTCACCACCGATAATCCACTGGCTGCGTTTTACGAGATAGTGCTTGAGTTCGAGCACACGCTTGCAAGCGTCACATCCGCAAGCTTCCATCAACGGAACTAGCTTGTTGGCGATTTCACGGCTGCTTTCAGCGTTGTCCTTCTCATCAAGCCAGCGAGTAGCGAGTGACTTGATTTCGTCGCTGCACTTAGGACATTCGAGAAGACCGCTAACTTCAACGTCAAGACGAGCGCGAAGTTTTTCATCGGCAAGAGTCATACCAAGACCGAATTCGCAGAAGTCTTCGAAGAGTGAGTTAGCCCATGCGGGACCATTGCCGTTCTCGTCCTTAGTGTAAGGAGTTGAAGGAACAGAACCTGAGTAGATTGAGCTACATCCGGTAGCATTAGCCACGATTTCACGGTCACCGAAGAGTTGAGTGATCAACTTAACATAGGGAGTTTCACCACAACCCGAGCAAGCGCCTGAGAATTCAAAGAGGGGAGTAGCGAACTGAGAGTTCTTAACATTAGCCTTAGTGTCAACCAAAGAAGCCTTTGATTTAACTTCAGCAACGCAGTAATCCCAATCCTTCTGAACATCGAGCTGAGATTCGAGAGGCTTCATAACGAGAGCCTTTTCACCCTTCTTGCCGGGACATACGTCAACACAGTTACCGCAGCCAAGACAGTCAAGAACGTCAACAGCCTGGATAAAGCGCATGCCGGTGAAAGTCTTGCCGATTGCGGGGATTGTGCCATCTTCGCCAAACGGAGCGTTTGCCATTTCCTCGGGAGTGAGAACAAACGGACGGATAGCAGCGTGAGGACAAACGTAAGCACACTTGTTACACTGAATACAGTTTTCAAGCTTCCATTCGGGAACGAATGCGGCAACACCGCGCTTTTCATACTTAGCGGTACCCTGCTTCCAGGTTCCGTCTTCGTCGCCAACAAATGCAGAAACGGGGAGAAGGTCTCCGTCCTGAGCGTTGATAGGACGAACAATCTTGTTGATGAATTCAGGATCGTTGTTAGGTGCTGCGGGTTCGTCAGCGAGAGTAGCCCATGCGGGATCCACAGCGAGAACCTTGTATTCGCCACCGCGGTCAACCGCTGCATAGTTCTTGTCAACGACATCCTGACCCTTCTTGCCGTAGCTCTTAACGATGAATTTCTTCATCTGCTCGATAGCAAGGTCAACGGGGATAACCTCAGTGATGCGGAAGAATGCTGACTGAAGAATAGTGTTGGTGCGGTTGCCAAGACCAATTTCCTGAGCGATCTTGGTAGCGTTGATATAATATACGTTGATATTATGTTCTGCGAAATAGCGTTTTACCTTGTTGGGCAAGTTCTTGGCAAGTTCTTCACCTTCCCAGATAGTGTTAAGAAGGAATGTTCCGTTATCGCGAAGACCGCGGGTCACGTCATACATGTGAAGATAAGCCTGAACGTGGCAAGCCACGAAGTTAGGAGTGGTCACAAGATAGGTAGAACGGATAGGAGCGTCACCGAAACGAAGGTGAGAGCAGGTGAAACCTCCTGACTTCTTTGAGTCATAAGAGAAATAAGCCTGGCAATACTTGTTGGTGTTGTCACCGATAATCTTAACCGAGTTCTTGTTAGCTCCGACAGTACCGTCAGCTCCAAGACCATAGAACTTAGCTTCATAAGTGCTCTTGTCGCCGAGTGCGATCTCTTCCTTCATGGGGAGTGACTGGAAAGTCACGTCGTCTACGATACCAAGAGTGAAGTTGTTCTTGGGCTGGGGAAGAGCGAGGTTTTCAAATACTGCGATGATCTGAGCGGGAGTAGTGTCCTTAGAAGCGAGACCGTAGCGGCCGCCAACGATTTCAGGAGCGTTTGCGTCGCCATAGTAGCAGTCAACAACATCAAGATACAGAGGTTCACCCTTTGCTCCGGGTTCTTTTGTGCGGTCAAGCACAGCGATGCGTTTTGCAGTCTTGGGAACTGCTGCAAGGAAGTGCTTTGCCGAGAACGGACGATAGAGGTGAACAGAAACCAAACCGACTTTTTCGCCCTTTTCAACAAGATAGTCGATAGCTTCCTGAGCAGCCTGGGTAACTGAACCCATAGCGATGATCACGCGTTCTGCGTCGGGAGCTCCATAATAGTTGAACAAGCCATATTTTCTGCCGGTGATTTCCGAAATCTTGTTCATGTAGTCTTCTACGATTTCAGGAACGGCTTCATAATATTTGTTGCAAGCTTCACGGTGCTGGAAGAATACATCGGGGTTCTCAGCCATACCGCGTGCCACAGGATTCGAGGGGCTCAATGCGCGGTTGCGGAAATCAGCGAGCGCTTCACGGTCAACCAGGGGAGCGAGATCATCGTTTTCGAGCATCTCGATTTTCTGGATTTCGTGAGATGTACGGAAACCGTCGAAGAAGTTCACGAAAGGCACGCGTGATTTGATTGTAGCAAGATGAGCAACACCTGCGAGATCCATAACCTCCTGTACAGAGCCTTCTGCAAGCATAGCGAAACCGGTCTGGCGAACAGACATTACGTCCTGATGGTCACCGAAGATGCTAAGAGCGTGAGAAGCAAGTGTACGAGCCGATACGTGGAAAACGCAAGGGAGCAATTCACCTGCAATCTTATACATATTGGGGATCATCAGCAAAAGTCCTTGCGACGCAGTGTAGGTAGTGGTCAATGCGCCTGCCTGGAGTGAACCGTGTACGGCACCGGCAGCTCCACCTTCCGACTGCATTTCCTGCACAAGAACAGTTTCGCCAAAGATGTTTTTACGTCCTGCGGCAGCCCATTCGTCGACATATTCAGCCATTGTCGATGAAGGAGTGATAGGGTAGATTGCAGCTACCTCCGAGAACATATAGCTCACATGGGCAGCAGCCTGATTACCATCACAGGTCAAGAATTTTTTTTCTTTACTCATAGTTAGTGTAATCTATTTATTAGGAATATATTTGGATATTTTCAGGTTTCAGACTCTATTGTTTTATTTGGCAAATTTAAGTATAAATCCAATAATACCAAAAAAAAAATCAAAAATGATGCAAGCGAAACTGCCGTTTCTCCTTTATTTGAATGACAAAGTCGACAGTTATACGGGAGAGCTCGAAGCACCAATCCCTAGAAATAGTGTTAATCTTTGTAAAAATTGACCCCGTCGATCTCTCTCTATCCACAACAAGCCACAATTATTCAATTTTTCAGCATTTTTCCGCGTTAAAATTAAATCACATATAATCAAATGATTAGATAAATGCAAAATGTTAAAGAATGCAAATTATTAAATTTTCTTTGCCCAACATTTGGAGATATCGCAAAAGATGCATAACTTTGCATCGCTTTTCAGAAATCGGGGTGTAGCTCAGTTGGTTAGAGTACGCGTCTGGGGGGCGTGAGGTCGCTAGTTCGAGTCTAGTCACCCCGACAAAAAATGCAAGAGGCTTCTTAACGAAGCCTCTTTTTTTATGCCCATTTCTCAGGGTCAGCGGATTTTTGGGTCAGCCACAAAAGTCGGTTGAAATGCACTCCACTCGCACCGCCCGGGAGATATTTCGGAGCATGGATGCCGCTACAAAGCATGGCTGCCGGGTGGGATAGCTCGGAGAGCTATAATGAGAGAACCCCTATGCTGATGCGTGTGCATCAGCATAGGGGTTAATGAGTCCTCCGGAATCAACAACATCGGAGATGTTGAACAATCACCCAGAAACCACTCCGAAGCCTGAAGCTTGCCCTCTGCACGGTACAACGTGGATTGATTGTATTATGCAAGGATTTTATTGCGGACGGCTCCGCATCGTCTCACATGTCTCGCCATGTTTTGATCTTTAAATTTAATAGGTTAGTTGCAATATCTTAGGATAAAATCTTTTTTTGCTTTATACTGATATGATTTAAAGGACTGAGATACCACCATTCTTCCATTATAGTCATAGATGTAATATGTTATGTCAGCTCCGTTCGAAAAGTAGAAAATCAGTTTTGAACTCCAGCCAATGGCATCTCCATCAAAATTTTTATACTTGCAAGGAATTACCTGCTGCCCGTTTGAATTAATAAAACCCCACTTCCCGTTTTTCTTAACCGCAGTTCCTTTATCTAAAACTCTTACCGATTCTTCAAACGGTCCATTGATTTTCACGCCGTTCAACAAAAAATAAAATACTGAACCGTCCTTGGCGAAAACCTTAAAGCCATCAAAACTATAGTCAGAGACAATTCTTTCCCAATCTCTTACCGGCACAATTATCTTTTTGCGAGGCGCATTATATATTCCTCTATTTTCATCGATAAATAAATAAAACAGTCCATTGAACACCGAGACATCTTTATATAGATTTTTCCCTTCAGGAGTAACACTTATCTGTGTATAAACAGCGGGTAGCAATATATTTCCACTCTTTGTGCGAAGTCCTTTTTTATTATTTTCTGTGAAAATCACCCAGTCATTAATTTCTATTGTTTCAGGAACGGCTTCGGGATCATCATCAGCATTTAACTTGGATCCGTCGTTAAATAACTTTCTATTTTGACCATTAACAGTCGCTTCTACCCATCCACGCTTATTCGATAATTCAGATAAATAGGAATCAGGAATTTCGCAATCTGTATTGAGAGACAGTATGTCAAAGTCGCGCAATTTAACCGCGCCTTTTCCAAAGTGTTCAAGTTTGCGAGATTGTAAATCAAGAGAGTCATATTCAAAGGGTATAATCTGGACAATTTCAGGACCATATCTCTCAATATATCCATAAATTCCATGCACAATACCGTATTTTTCTTTTCCATCCGCATCAATTATATATGCTTTGTAAAAATACTCATCATGATTAAGCAAATGAATTAATTTATTGCCGATTACAGCAATTTTATCTGTATAGAATCCATCAGGCTTTCTTTTTGTGTAACCATTATTATCACTCTTTTCACCTATGACTGTTCCTTCGCCGTTAACAAGCACATACCTATTCCTGTTCGCGTCATGGAGGAGTAACGTGTTTTCGCCTAATTGTGTGGCATTACTTATATAATCAAATAGAACCTTCCCGGTTTTATCCTCTATCTTCCATACCCACGTACCGGGTTTTAGTTCATATTTAACAAATTTCGTCCCATTTTTCGTTACATCAAAATAATCGATCGGCTTGTCAAGAAACAAATTAAGTGGATAAGTTTTAATTTCATATAAGAATTTCTTATCATTTTTTTTCACAAATACGCGCACTATTCCATCGGCATATTTTCGTGGCATCGAAATCGTGTCATATTTGCAGTCGAGAATTAGAGCTTCGCCCCCACATAATAAGCCTGACAATTCTTTTTTTGCAATCTTATCATAAGATTTGACAATAGTAAATGGTTGATTGACATCCCCGATCCAGGAATATTTAGGCTTTAATACAATTTTGTTGGTTTCAGTATTTCGGATGCCAAATTTGCCTTTTTTCTCAATTTTCTCAAATTTTTGACCCATGCATAAAATGCTGAATAGAAATACTGCGCAAACGGATAATAATCGATTGAGTTTCATATCGGATAGTGTTACATTAATTAGAATTGTTAGAATTAATTAATAATCAGAGCATTGTGGTGGATATAACATTGGTTTTAAACTCAGCATACTCTCTCACATGCAAAGATAAAGAATGTAGGGCCATGTTGCGCAGTCCCTTTTAATCCATTATTGCCTTTTAGTCCCTTTTGTTCCCTTTGGCAGGATGTGATTATCGCATGGATAAGTTTGATATAACTTTGCTGTCGTTTAACCGCCAATAGGTCGGTTTTGGTAAATTACACATAAACTAACTTTAATAGAGATGAAAATCAGAAGAATTTTATCAGGAGCACTAATCGCTCTTGTCGTTACCGCATGCGGAAAGAAGGAAGTGGCTGAATCTTTGTCGCCCGAAACAACGGTAATCGGAGGAAACATGGGTGATTATTATGAACTTGTAGAAGGTTCATACCCGATTTCAAAATACTCAAGTGAATTTTCGTTTGACGTTAAGCGAATCGGCGATGATAATGCCACCGGCTATTCTAAACTTGGTATCGGCTATGAGATACTTGACGGCAAAGGCAATGTACTTGATAGCAAAAATGCCACTCTTGAAGATATCAACCCTCTATCGTCACATGAGTTTCTAAGCCTGCGTGAAGGAGAGATGGGCAAGGTGAAGATTTATCTGGGAGGTTGGCCTGAAAAGCTGCGCGGAGCTGAAACTTTCCGCATTACCATAAACACTCGCGAGGTAGCGCCATGTAATGATGATCCGGAAGCGGATGACGAGGGTTATGGCACCGCCGCTCAGTCAGTGTCGTCGGCTAACAACTGGGACAATATTCTTGACGAATATGAGATTTATTGCGATAAGGCGATAGCTCTCAGCAAAAAAGCCCAATCTGGAGGTTTGTCGGCAATGTCGGACTATGCTTCGGTTTTGGAGCACGCTCAGAGCCTGTCGAAGAAATTGGAGAACGCACAGAATGACTTTACCCCGGCACAGCTACAGCGTCTTCAAAAAATTTCGGCGAAGATTGCCCAAAGCGTCATGTAGGCTATGAAACACCGATAAAACTATTTTTGGTAAGGAGCGGGGATTTCCCGCTCTTTTTTATTTGACAATAATGGATTAACTTTGCCATGCATAAAAACATTAAATAATGGCTGAAATATCAAATATGCCACCCTCCTTGATGGTTGAAGGAGATGGCGGTCCCGTCGACGGCGTTATGGAGGTCATCAGCAGGCGACAACGTAGAGAAATCTGGCTTGCGGTCAGAGACGGGCGGAAAGTGGCGCTGAAAGCCATTCCCGAGCATCTACGCTCTCATCCTGAGGAAGTGGCATCTTTGCGCAAAGAGTATCTGCTGGGGCTGCGAATTGAGGCTGATGGGGTGGTAAGGGTCTACGGCTACAAAACATATCCTGAGCTTGGTCCCGTGATCGAGATGGAATATATCGACGGCAAGCCATTGAATGAATATCTGGCATCATGTGATTCTCTTGGACTGGCTGAGCGCCACAAACTTGCCTGTGAAATAGCGGCAGCTCTTGAAGCTATCCACCGTGCCGGAGTATCTCACCGTGATTTGAAGCCCGACAATATACTAATAAGCTCGAAATCCCTGCGGCCAAAGATAATCGACTTCGGCAACGCAGACTCCGATGAGTTTGTTCTCTACAAGAACTCGGCGGGGACTGAACGTTATGGAGCTCCCGAGCAGCAAGTGCCATCGCAAGGAGGGATGGCGAGCGACGTATACTCTTTTGGTAAAATCCTGGACGACTTGCTCCCTGAAGGCAAATTTCTCAAGCTAAGAAACGCTTGCAAGGCGCAGGATGCGGCTCAGCGTCCTGACATGGCTCAAATCGCGCGGCAGCTTGGCGATGATACCGATAGGTTTCGCCTGATGAAAAGGTTGGCGGGGGTCATTGCGTTTTGTGTGATCACGGCAATAACGATTGGCTATGTAAGAACCTTGCAGACTGTAACCGGCGATGATGACAAGCCGGCTGAAACGCCTCAACTTGCGGTAGATGAGAGGGGAGATGTGCCAAATAGCGATGTGCCGGCAACCGAAATCGAGCCTCAGAAGAGTGCCGTTGAGACTAAAGCTGTTTCAACAATAAAAAGTGTTACAGAAGATATTAAGGAATCTGAACCGACAACCGGAAAGACGGTCGATTCGGTAGTGGATAAATATATCGTGGAAGCTGATGAGATCAATGCCCGGTATGGAGCAATAACGTATGACGATATATATGATCCGGAGGTAATGAAAACGAAAGCTCAGCTCAGGATTCAGCGAGGGGAGGAGCACTACAAACTGGCTGACAAGATGGAACGCGAATTGACATTAATGGGAATGGATCGCCGCCAATGTGCCAATGCCAATCTTATGCTTTGGAATCATATTATAAAGGAAACGAACAGAATTGACGGAGCCGATGAAATCCGCGACAAGACAATGAAAAACTACGGCATAACATTGGGAGCGGAATGAATCACATAAAATATCCCTTGCGCGGAACCGGCGATGTAGGAAATAGGAGCGACGTTGGGACGAAATACCCTGAAGAAAGCAGGCGCGTGTTGAGTGAAGCAGCGGCATTCCACGGTGTCTCCCACACGCAGCCGCGAGTTTTCATTTTCAATAACTTCAAAAAGCCATGGCGCGATAAGCCGCAAGCGCACTTTGCGATTGGGTTGCCATAAGAGCGAGACTTCCGTATTAGGCGCCAAGAAGCGGACATCTACATATTCCCCCACATATTCCCTTGATTGCATTAGAGAGGTGTCGGTGCGGTATTCCGACCAGTCCATGAACCCTAACAATCCGCTGAGCGCCCGCAATGTGAAGTTGCTCGGGGAATAGCCATCGCCCTTATCGGCGATATAGCCCCACACACGTTTGAGGGTGGTGGAGCTGACATATCCGAGTCCCTCCTGTTGCAGCCTGTCGCTGAGGAATACGAAGTCGGCAGGCGAAACGAGTTTTCGTCCGATATGTTTCTCCACATCGTTACGTAATCTCTCCAACGCCTCATTGTCAGGTGTATTTCCGCTTTTCATATTTGAACGTATAGAAATTGTGCACAAAAATACTGAAAATTATCATTATAAAACTAAATTGAAAAGTAAAGGGACTGAAAGGGACTGCTTGGAGGATTCGATACGGCATCATGCTCAAGATAGAAACATCAAAACGCAGGGTGCCTCCATAGAGCGAGATATATAAATGGCACCGGCTACTCTACACCGGTACATATAAAAATGCCCGCCGATTATTCGACGGGCATTTTTATTAAGATCAGGAAAATCCTATTTTTCTATATGGTTCAGAATCCAGTCGAGCTGACCGCGCTCTGTGGCGTCCGAAGTCCAGTGCTCGTTGATCGGAGTTATCAATGCTTCCTTCGGCGAAGTGATCACGTTATAGACAGCATAGCTTGTGGTCGGCGGACAAGTGTTGTCATTATACCCCCAGGTGATATAAACCGGCACTTTAAGATTGCGGGCAAAATTCACCACGTCATAATATGCCATGGTTTCAAGCTTCTCCGGAGTATCCATGCCGGGAGTGTTGAAGAAGTGAGGATATCCGCCGGCGCGTCCCGCTTTGTATCCTGCCATGTCGCTAAGTGCCGGATGGTTCGCCACACACAGCGTTACTCTCGGATCAAGACCGGTGGTCACGATAGCGAGCGCGCCGCCCTGGCTGCCCCCCTGAACCGCCACATTCTTGCCGTCCCATTCCGGGAGCGAAGTTAGGAAATCAATTGCGCGCACACATGCGAGATACACGCGCTTCATATAATAGTTATCCTTATTGTCGAGACTGTTCTGAAGATAACCATTCTCTTTACCGCCGAAAGCCTTGCTGATGTCGCGGAACTGCTCTTCAGTCATTTCGGGATGCAGCCCGTGGATCTCCATTTCAAAACGCAGGCATCCGTTTTCACCATAATACTTGTGGCGCAGCGGCTCCTTGATTGTCTTTATCCCGGCCCCGGGAGGACAAAGCACGATGGGGCACGAACCCGGCTTGGCGTTCTTAGGCATTGACAGATATCCGTAAATAGACTGTCCCTGCTTGCTCACCGTCAGTTTCACCAGGTAGCAGTCCATCTTGTCGGTTGAATATTGGGGAGCCGGAGTGATAGTATATTCCAACGGCACCTTGGCAAGCTCCCCCTTGTTCTTCTCCCAGAATGCGTCAAAATCAGAGGGCATTTTCGTGTAGGGTTCGATTTTTTCGGGGGAGAAGCCCACTTTCACATGATGAGTATAAGTCGTACCATCAACCACTGCCGACAGGCGGCAATCTCTGAATCCGGGAGTTTTCATCGTGCCCATCTTCACGTTTGCCCTGCCGTTCTTCAGCGTCGTGGANCCGCTCGCGTCAGCGGGCATCATGTCGCCGCCGAGTTCGTAGTTAAGAGTGACACCGTCGACCGGCACACCGTATTTGTACAATTGAACCTCTATATTGGGGTTCTCACCGGTCTTATAAATCCAATCNGCGTGGTCAGGCACCGTAACCCACAGCACATCGCTGCGGTAAGGATAATTTTCAGCATATCCCGCAACATACAGCAGTGCTGACAAAAAGAAAAGCAAATGTCGTTTCATTGGCATTCAGTTAATATTAATTAGTTTGTGATAATGACATAATTTAATGCAAAGATAGCAAAAAAAATGCCCGCCCCGCTTCTNCAGGGATATAGCTATTGTAAAAAAATTTGCTTATTAAATATCGGTTTCATATTTTTGCGAATGAAACATTATATCACAAATTATGATTGACGAAATATTAAAGCATAACAAGCAATTTGTTGAGAGNAAGGGCTACGAACGCTTCATCACAAGCAAATACCCTGACAAGAAAATAGCCATCGTTACCTGCATGGACACCCGCCTGGTCGAATTGCTCCCGGCGGCTCTCGGATATAAAAATGGCGACGTCAAGATTATCAAAAACGCCGGNGGNGTCATCACCAATCCGTTCGACTCTACGGTGCGCAGCATCCTNGTNGCCGTCTATGAGCTGGGAGTGGAAGAGATCATGGTCATCGGTCACACCGGTTGCGGAGTCCAGGGCATGGATGCCGACGAAATGCTCCANCTCATGAGAGAAAGAGGTGTTTCCGAAGAGCATATATCATTGATGATGCACTGCGGAATCGATTTGAAAAGCTGGCTTCACGGATTTGAAGACACCGATGAAGCCATCAACGAAACAGTCGACCTCATAGCCAAGCATCCGCTCATACCGTCGGATGTCGTTGTGAAGGGATATGTCATCGACACAATAACAGGCGAGCTTCGTCAACTATAATCAAATTGCGCATATTTATGAAAAATCTAAACAAACTCATGCCGGCGCTTCTCATCGCGCTCGGCATCGTCATCCTTGGCNTATGCATCAAGGCGGGAATCGACAACATCGCCTANCGCGACAGNATNGTGACNGTCCGAGGGCTTGCCGAAAGGGAAGTGAAAGCCGACCTGGTCACATGGCCTATCACCTACAGCCTTGCCGGAAACAACCTTCAGAACATCTATGATCAGGTGAGCAAAAACAACGACATAATCGTAAAATTTCTCACCTCCAACGGCATAAAGCCCGATGAAATATCCGTCAATCCGCCCGACACCTACGANGCTTCGTCCAATCGCTATCGTTCTGANTCATTCAACTTCAACTACTCGATAAACTGCACGGTCACAGTGACCACCCGTCAGGTCGACAAAGTGAGAGAGTTGCTCAACCGCCAGTCCGAACTCCTCAAAGAAGGCGTAGCGTTTTCCAACTCCTACATCAATTATCAGTTCACCGGGCTTAACTCTGTCAAACCCGAAATGATTGCNGAAGCCACTCGCAACGCCCGCGCGGCAGCCGATCAATTTGCCGCCGACAGCGAAAGCCGGGTAGGAAAAATAAAAACAGCCTCGCAAGGTCAATTTTCGATTGACGACAGCGATTCAAGCACNCCTTACATCAAAAAAGTGAGAGTCGTCTCCACGATAGTCTATTANCTNGAAGANTGATTGCNGAAAAAANAACCTTNACAAAANAGGGGAGATGCCTTAGTTAACCGCCGGCATTTCCTCTTTTTTTGTAAGCCTCAGGTTCAATATCAGCCTTGACATCGCNTTTGCTTCGCATAGTCAATCTGATATATNCCGTCATGCCGTGAAGATTTTTTGTTGAACCGACTCTAAATTGTTATCTTTGCGGTGATGAAAAAAATCGTTATTTTAGGAAGTTTATGCACTGTTGCTGCATGTAACTTGGCGGCTCAATCACAGAAAGCCGACGAGATTCAGCAAGTCATATATTCGTGGAAGCTCACTCAACCATTCGGAGCGAGAGAATTCGTCGAAGTCGACACTTTGCCGGTAAATTACGGACAGCGCTCCGTCCCGGCAACCGTAGAACCGGCATACGCCACTACCGGAAATTTCGGAGGNCCCGGCGAAACATTGCTCTTCTTCGAACGCCGCCCCATGAGCCAGTTCTTCTTCAAGGACGCTCTGTCCACATGGCTGCCTTCGTTCAATAAAGTGCGTTACTTCAACTCGCGCATCCCTGTCACCCTCCTGTCCTACAACACCAGCGGCGGCAAACTNAATTCTCAGGATCGCCTTGAAGCAACCTTCTCAGGCAACATCAACAAGATGGCTCAGATAGGCGCCTTCGTCGACTATCTCTACTCCAAGGGATGCTATGACTATCAGGCNGCAAAAGCCCTCAACTGGGGCTTCTCTGGCTCNTACATGGGCGACCGTTATGAAATGCAGGCATTCTACAACCATTGGAACACCCTGGCGAAGAACAACGGCGGTATAACCAATGACCTGTACATAACCGACCCAGCCCAGCTGCAAGGCGGACAAACGTCGATCGAGCCGAGCGCCATACCCACCAATCTAACCGGCGCCCATTCCAAGATTGTCGGAAGCGAGTTCTACATCTCAAACGCCTACAAAGTCGGATTCTGGAAAGAAGAGGAGATCGACGACACCACCACCNTCAGCACCTTTGTTCCGGTGTCAAGTTTCCACTGGATTCTGAATTATCAAACCGACAAGCACATCTTCAAAGACACAAAAGAAGANAATGACTTCTGGAAAAACACTTACTTGAATCTTGAAGAAACCGACGACCGCACAAGCTANTGGTCATTGACCAATACCCTCGGAGTTACGCTTCTCGAAGAATTCAACCGCTTCGCTAAATTCGGACTAAGCGCGTTTGCCACTCACGAAATCCGCAATTACAAGCAAACAGCCGACACCATTGACCGTCTGCCCGTAATACCCGAAGGCATCACTCCCTATCCCACCGAAAAAATACCGGCAAAGAAAACTGAAAATCTGGTATGGGTAGGAGGGGAGCTCTCCNAAAATCTCGGAACGCTCTTCACCTATGGCGCGACGGCAAAGTTCGGACTCATCGGGTCAGTTGTAGGCGATATCGACATCCGTGGACACATCTCTTCACGCTTCAAATTGCTTGGCGATTCAGTCGGCATCACCGGCTACGGACATTTCAAAAACGAAGAAGCGCCCTATCTNTTGCAGCAATACGTCTCAAATCATTTCATCTGGGACAACAAATTCGGAAAAACAAGATCATTCCGTTTCGGCGGAATCCTCAACATTCCCCACACAAGAACCGGCATAAACGTTGGAGTGGAAAACATTCAGAATCTCATCTACTTCAATCCCGAGTCGCTTCCTANTCAAAANGGGGGAAGCGTCCAAGTGTTCAGCGCCACTCTCCGGCAGGATTTAAGATTCCGCGCCTTCAACTGGGAAAACAAGATCACCTATCAGGCAACATCCGACGAAGTGTCGCTCCCATTGCCTAAACTTTCAGTCTACAGCAACATGTATGTCGCCTTCAAAGTGGCAAAAGTGCTCGACGTCCAGTTCGGGCTTGACTGCAACTACTACACCCGCTACAAGTCAGTCGACTACCAGCCGGCTACAATGACATTCTACAATCAGCGCGACATCCTCTGCGGAAACTATCCAATCATGAACGCCTACGCCAACATGAAGCTGAGCAAAACACGCTTCTACGTCCTCTTCAGCCATGTCAACCAGGGTTTGACCGGCGACAACTACTTCTCGATGCCCCACTATCCCATCAATCCCCGCCGATTCCAGATAGGGCTTTCAATTGATTTCGCTAACTAAAAAACACAAATATATGGCTCAGAAAATGCCGCAAAAGAAAAACGTCCTCCCCTTGTTGGGCGGACTTGGAGTAGCGCTCACCCTGATGTACACGCTTGGGAATTGCGCGCGAGGCTCCTCAGCTGCCGCCGATGGCAACTCCGGAGGCGACACTATCGACGTCGCAATCGAATACTCTCCGCTGTCATTCTATCAATATGACGACACCTTGGGAGGCTACAACTACGACTTGCTTCGTCTTCTGGCTCGCGACCACAACCTCGTGTTCAACTACCATCCCGTGACCGCAGTTTCCAAGCCCCTGGAAAAACTTGAGAATGGCGACTACGACCTCCTGGTGGCTGACATCCCGGCAACAACCGAACTGAAAGAGCAATACACTCTGCTCGAACCCGTGCTGCTCGACAAGCAGGTGCTGGTGCAAAGAAAAGACCCCAAAGGAAATGTCAAAATAAAATCACAGCTCGACCTTGCCGGCGACACACTGTGGATTGTTGCCGGCTCCTCGATCGAAAAACGCATCAATAACCTCGCAAAAGAAATCGGAAGCGACATCAACATCAAGCACGAGGACGAATACGGAGCCGAACAGCTATTCATCATGACCGCCCTGGGCGAAATAAACAATGCCGTGGTCAACGAGCGCGTCGCCCGTGAACTCATCGATAAATACCCTAATGTCGACATCAGCACCGACATCTCCTTCACCCAGTTCCAGTCATGGCTCACATCCAAAGCCAATCCGGCTCTTGCCGACAGTATAAATAAATGGCTCGTCGACCTTAAAAAGACCGACGAGTACCAAATGCTTGTTGAAAAATATCTGTCTAAATAATCCCCACCAACTCATTGATATCGGCTACTCCGTGCCGATTACAGAAGTCATCGAGATATTCGATGACTTTTATTGTTGTTGTAGGATCGATAAAATTAGCGGTACCGATCTCAACCGCGCGTGCGCCTGCCATTATAAACTCCATCGCGTCCCTGCCGTTCATAATGCCTCCAAGACCTATCACTGGAATCTTGACCGCATGAGCCACCTGCCACACCATCCTGACGGCTACAGGGCGCACAGCGGGTCCTGAAAGCCCTCCGGTGATAGTCGACAGATAGGGACGGCGGCGTTCAACATCGATAGCCATTCCGAGCATGGTGTTGATAAGCGACACCGAGTCGGCGCCGGCGCCTTCCACGGCTTTAGCAATGTCGGCTATCGAAGTCACGTTCGGAGAAAGCTTCACGATTAAAGTCTTGTCGAAAGCCCTCCTCACGGCGGCTGTCACCTGCGCCGCGCCGTCACAAGTCGTGCCGAAAGCCATGCCGCCCTGCTTGACGTTAGGACATGATATATTCACCTCTATGGCATTTATGCGGTCAAGCTCGTTCAGCTTCTCGCACACCTTCACATAATCATCTATCGACGCGCCCGACACATTCACTATCACATGTGAATCCACATCCTTTATGCGCGGATATATATGCTCGATAAAGTAATCTACGCCTTTATTCTGCAATCCTACGGCATTAAGCATTCCCGACGGCGTTTCAACCATGCGGGGATAAGGATTACCTTCACGATGCTCTAGGGTAGTACCCTTTATTATAAATCCGCCAAGACGGCTGAGATCAATAAAATCAGAAAATTCCTCTCCATAGCCAAAGGTGCCCGACGCAGTAAGCACAGGATTCTTCAGCTCCAATCCACCTATTGTAACATTCAGATTTGCCATGTCAATTGATTTATGTTAAAAATGGGACCCTCGGTACAAACACACACATTCCCCTTGACCGTCTTCTCTACGCAGCACAGACACGCGCCAAGCCCGCAAGCCATCATATTCTCAAGCGACACCTCGCAATCGGCGCCAATCGAGGCAGCCACCTTAGCCACCGCCTTCATCATCGGAGCCGGACCGCAACAATAAATGATGTCCCATTTCTCCGACGACAATGCGCTGTTGCCTGTCACCAGACCCTGTTCGCCCATCGAGCCATCCTCAGTTGAAACGTGGACCTTTCCCACAGCTTCAAATTCCGGAAGCTCAAGCACGTCCTTAGCCGATCGCGCGCCAAGAAGGAATTCTACGGCAATCCCCGCTTCTTTCAGCTTAGAGCCCCAGTAAAGCATCGGGGCGACACCCACGCCGCCACCCGCAAGCAACACGCGGGTTCCGGGCTGAGGCATCGTAAACGAGTTGCCAAGCGGCAGAATGAGGTTGATAACATCACCCTGCTTTTTTTCCATCAGAGCGGCTGTGCCATCGCCGGCTTTTCTTACGAGGAGCCACAGGTGATTCTTCGCTCTGTCGACGAAATTGACCGAGATAGGGCGTCGCAAAAATGTCGTTTTACTGTTGTCAACCGCTACCTGAACGAACTGCCCGGGATTGATTTCGGGCAAGTCCTTTTCGACAGGCTTTAATATAAGTAAGGTATAGAGGTCATGAAGACGATCATTCTTCACCACCTCAAAATCCATAATATATTTTTTAGGTGCCATAAAATTGTGGATACAAGAATTGTGTTAATGTATCCGCAAAGTTACGAATATTAAATAGATTTTCTATTCTGCGGAATGAAAGTTTCAAAGCTGTTATCCGAATAAAACACCATTATAGATGTCACTCGCTTCGTATTGTCAGCCTTTATCGAGATGTTGGGCATTTGAGGCGCTTGCGAAGGGGGAGACACGCGTTGCACGGGTATATCTTCGCTTTGGGAAGAAGAAATTGGCTCTTTTTCTCTGAAATTTCTATTTGTCTCTCTTTTTTGTGCCGACGTAATTTCCGGGTTTCCCAAATCAATATCCTCAAAATCAGAATGTTCAAATAGAGAAATAGGGGAGATTTCCTCATTTTGACGCTCTGAGGTTTCAATATTTCCTCCGTTCAGCATATCCCCCTCGCCAAAAAGCAACCACAGAACAGAAAGATTGGGATACGCATCATGGATTTTGCCTATCACCTCGTCGCTTACCTTCTTGTTTCGTCCATTAAGAAGCTGAGACAGTGAGGGACGGGGGATTCCACACGTATCTGCAAACTGTGAATTTTGAATTCCGGTTGAGTCCAGGAACAATTTGATGCGAGATGGAATGTCCATGATGCTGTTTTGTTTTGTAATTAAGAATGTGCAAATGTAATTAATTAATTTGTAAACTGCAAATTTTATTTTGCAACATTCAAATTCNCTTTTGTAATCAGCCCTGTTTGCAATTTGCATTTGCATTTGCAATCACCGGAATANATNTAAAGTNATTCTTTAGCNTNTTGATGNATTACCTATGATTATCAGCAANTTGCCGATACAAATANAAAGCTCGGCTGCAAATATGCAACCGAGCTTCAATTATATTAAAGTATCGCTCTAATATTATTATGTAGTATATATGGATTTCAGTATATTATAGAGAATGTTTATATTTTTAAAGCACCTTGTTTCACTTTGAAAACCGCTAATTTGAATTATGATTTCCCGAATTTCGCTTAATTAATCGCTCTAATTCCGGATTGCTTACCGCAATTTTCTGTGATTGTAATCTGACATTTTGTGTGATTTTGCAAATTTAATTATTCAATTTCAGTGATTGAATTGTCAAATTATTAACTGATGCAAACAATTTCTATTTTTAATCGGACTCTCTCGCCCGATTTGCTCTTTTATTTAAGAACACCCAAAGTTAAAAAAAAGATTTGTTTCGGCGCAAGTTTTTAACAGCTTAGTAACATCCTTTTCATTCTTTTTAACTATAATAAGCAATTCTTCCACAAAACCAAATTATTTCATATGTTATATAGCAGTTTTTCTTCGGTATATTTGATAAAAACCGCCTAATCTCCCGGAAAATCCAATTTCCTCCTATTTCGCTATTAAACACAAAAAAAGTAGGCGCAATCTCATTTTGCGCCTACTTTTCTCTATTTTGCTCTATTTTTGAATCAGAGCCTATTTTTTAGACTGTTGCTGTTCTATTTCCTCCAGGAGATATTTAGCGGTAGGAGAACTCCCTTTCATAATTTCTCTTGGAGTCCCTGAAGCTATTATCTGTCCGCCTTTACTCCCCCCCTCGGGTCCCATGTCTATAATATGGTCGGCGCACTTAAGAACATCAAGATTATGCTCTATCACAAGCACCGTGTTGCCTCGATCCACAAGCCGGTTCAACACATCCATCAACACGTTTATATCCTCGAAATGCAGTCCCGTTGTAGGCTCGTCAAGAATAAACAAAGTGTTTCCCGTGTCTCGTTTTGATAGTTCCGTCGCAAGCTTCACTCGCTGATTTTCGCCGCCCGACAATGTGCTTGAAGGCTGTCCCAGCTTTATATATCCAAGTCCAATCTCCTGGAGCACCTTGATTTTTTTCAATATATTCGGAATCCCTGCGAAAAACTCCACAGCCTGGTTTATCGTCATGTCGAGCACGTCGGCTATCGATTTGCCCTTGAATCTCACTTCAAGAGTCTCCCGGTTATATCTCTTTCCGCCGCAAGTCTCGCATGGCACAAGCACGTCCGGAAGGAAATTCATTTCAACAACCTTATATCCGTTGCCATTGCAAGCCTCGCAACGTCCTCCAGCTATGTTAAACGAGAAACGCCCCGGCTTATATCCTCTTATTTTTGCCTCGGGAAGATTCACAAACAGATTGCGTATGTCCGTGAACACCCCCGTATAGGTTGCGGGATTTGACCTCGGAGATTTACCCAGCGGAGACTGGTCCACAGTCACCACCTTGTCTATATTCTCTATTCCTGTGACCTCTTTATAAGGCAGCGGATCCTGCAATGAGCGATAGAAATGCTTGCTCAAAACGGGCTGTAGCGTGCCGCTTATGAGGCTTGATTTTCCGCTTCCCGACACTCCGGCGACACACACGAGCTTTCCAAGCGGAAGACTCAGCGTCACGTCCTTGAGGTTATGTCCCGTGCAGCCTTTAAGCTCAAGCGTCTTTCCATTACCCTTGCGGTAAGTCTCAGGCGCTTTTATCTCCTTCTTTCCGTTCAGATATTCGGCTGTCAGAGTATCGGTTTTAAGCATCTCCTCGGGAGTCCCGGCGAATACTACATTGCCGCCTTTCCTTCCAGCCTTGGGACCTATGTCGATCACATAATCNGCTTCGAGCATGATCTCCTTGTCATGCTCCACCACAATTATCGAATTAAAGGCGTCGCGTAGATTCTTAAGCGAATTTATCAGCCTTTTGTTGTCACGCTGATGAAGTCCTATGCTCGGCTCATCCAGAATATACATGACATTGACAAGCTCCGACCCGAGTTGTGTCGCAAGCCTTATACGCTGGCTTTCTCCGCCCGATAAAGTTGCCGACGCTCGGTTTAGCGACAGATATTCCAACCCCACGTCCACCAAAAATTTAAGACGTGTCATAATCTCTTTCAATATCTCTTTTCCTATCAGAAGCTGTTGCTTGCTCAGACCTTTGTCAGCCTCTTTTATCCATTCATAGAGCGAAGAAATATCCATCGCGGCAAGTTCAGCGATATTCTTTCCGTTTATAAAGAAGTGCAGTCCCTCCTTGTTTAACCNCTGACCTCCACACTCGGGGCAAACGGTTCGCGAGTAGAACTGTCCGCTCCATTTCTGAATGCTCGACGGCGCGTCATCGCTTTGCTGAGCCTCAAGATATTTCACCAGTCCTTCATAAGTCTGGAAAAAAGAGAACGTGTTCTGCGACTCGGTCTTCAACGGCAATCGCTCGGGAGTGCCGTTCATTATATCGTTTATCACCTCGTCGGGCAAATCCTTTATGGGCGTTTTGAGCGTATAGCCATATTTCTGACATATCGCATCGATCTGCCAGAAAATCATGGTGTTCTTATATGAGCCCAACGCCACTATGCCNCCCTCGTGAATTGACAGCTTATCGTTTGGGATAAGCTTGGCGCGGTCAATTAGGTTCACATATCCCAGCCCTTTACACATCTCGCAAGCTCCCTGAGGGGAGTTGAATGAGAAATTGTGAGGCGCGGGCTCACGATAGGATATGCCGCTCACCGGGTCCATAAGCAACTGGCTGTAATATCCCACCGAGTCGTCGTCGAGATCATAAATCATCATCTGCTTGCCACCCTGTTGAAGAGCTTTCTCCACCGAGTCTTTCANGCGTTGCGAATCCTTCGNGTTGACTTTCAGCTTGTCGATAACCAACTCGATGGAATGGTTTTTATAGCGGTCAAGTTTCATGCCGAATGTGATTTCCCGCAACTCGCCGTCCACTCTCACNGTGAGATAGCCCTTTTTACGCAATTGCTCAAAAAGCTCTTTATAATGACCTTTTCTGTTCTTCACCAAGGGGGAAAGAATATATATCTTCCTGTCGCCATACTTTTCGAGAATCATCGATACGATTTTCTCGGCGGTATACTTCACCATGGGAGCCCCCGAAATATAGCTTCGCGCCTCCCCGATACGGGCATACAGCAGTCGAAGATAATCATAAATCTCGGTCGTGGTTCCTATCGTGCTCCTCGGATTTTTNTTTATGGTCTTTTGTTCGATAGCAATAACCGGGCTAAGCCCTGAAATCTTGTCCACGTCAGGACGTTCAAGTGTGCCGAGCATATTGCGGGCATATGCCGAGAAGGTTTCGATATATCGTCTCTGTCCCTCGGCGAATATAGTGTCAAATGCGAGAGATGATTTCCCGCTTCCGCTAAGTCCGGTTATTACAGTCAGTTTATTGTGTGGTATTTCAACGTCTATGTTCTTAAGATTGTGTACTCTCGCTCCTATGACCGAGAGCATTTCTTGATTATTGTCCATGATTGTTAATCTACGGTCCAGTTAGAGTTGTAAGTTTTATGCTGCTGAGAAGAGCGTTTAAGATCTTTCAGCTCGGGAACCTTCACCTTGTAAGCTTTTCCTGTCTTGTTGGGAAGTGATTTGTCCCTTATCCACGGATTGAAATCACGCAGCTGCATATAGCTGATGCCATGTTTCGACGCCCATTCAGCCCAGTCGGCTACAGGATAGTCGACAGTAACCGTCTTCGTGCGCACAGGCTGGTAAAGCTGATCNTCGGTCAGGAANTAGCCATACTGTTTAGGATTCTCCATTATGAGTTTCATCGAAATCATTCGGTANATGTACCGTGACGTTTCATCATTCAAAAACAGGTTATATGCCGTTGTCTGATTCTGAGCCTCCAGCTCCTTGCTNATGCGAGCCATCCCGGCATTGTAAGAAGCGGCGACCGATTCCCAGTTGCCATATTTTTCATAGGCTTTTCTCAGATATTTGCATGCCGCTTCGGTAGCCTTTTCAAGATTGAAACGCTCGTCCACATACTGGTTCACTTCAAGTCCATATTGCTGGGCGGTTCCCTTCATGAACTGCCACATTCCTCCGGCTCCGGCGCCTGAAACTGCTCTCGGATTAAGATAGCTTTCGATGCAGGCAAGATAAATCAAGTCCTCATGAACGCCGTTTTTNCTCAGAATAGGAATTATCTCGGGAAAATATTTATTCGCTCTTTTGAGAACAAGTTGGGTGTTTCCGTGAGTGTAAGCCATCGAGGTGAGTTCTCGGTCAAGACGCTCATACATGTCCACNCGGTCAAGATTTATTTTTTGACCGGCGAATGTCACCGAGTGAGGAATGGAGGGGCTGANNACTTCCGAGAAANCCGNNGCGNTTTTTTGGCTTGCGGATGTCTGCGCGTCAATCTGNGCGGGGAATAATGACATTGCTCCAAATATGGTCAGAGCGGCATATAGATGTGAAATATTATGATTCATTTTGTCTTAATTTTATTTTTGTTTATTCATTACCGGACACTAAGCCCTGTCTCTTTTTCTGGTTGATGATNTTTATATCTCCTTTGAGATTATAATTTTTGCCATCGGCGCCTTTGGCTTTGATGACGTAATAGTAAACTCCGGCGGGAGCGAGCTTCCCCTTGTATTTGCCGTCCCATCCGTCGGAAGGATTGGTGAAATGGGCAACGCAAATTCCCCANCGGTTGAAGATGTGGCACTCGAAATTCACGATGGATTTGAAGCTCACTTTCCATATATCGTTGATTCCCTCGCTTGACCCGGGAGAAAAAGCATTGGGGCAAACAAGNGCNGACGATCCTATCGACACCTCGTAAGGGGCGCCGTAGTAGTCNCAAGTTGCAGCATCGTTGCTCGCGGTGAAGCGGACGTAAGTCGTTCCTTCCTCTTGAAATGTGTAAGTGAAGTCAAGATTGCTGTCGCGATAAAATATGTCATTGAAATCNGANTCNTGGGANAGTTGCCACTCGCGGAAAATTGCGGCATCCGACACCGCCGCGCGGAAGGTCACTTCACAGGGAGCGGAACCGCCCAATCCATCAGTGTCGCCGCCTTGTTCATTATCGGCAGTCACTGTTGACTGCTCTGCCGATGTGTAAGCGTCGACTGCCACGGCATTGTAGTAAGATGACGTGGACGTAACTTCAGGAAGTCCCCATTCTTTAAGAAAACGGTCGCATGACACCGTGAACTCGGTGTTGCACAACGGAGCGTCGAGATAAAGGTGTTCGCCGGCATGACTGAAGCTCTTAGATTCGCGCTTCTCCACAAACATTCCCGATTCAGCCGCATACTCAAGCGTGTTATAGCCGACTTCAATATCACGGTCCAATTCAAGCTTTTGTCCGTTGATGGAGTAATAGGGGATTGCGGCAGCTTGACCGTTTATGTCAAGAATCACCGTCGAGCAGTCTGACTCTGACGACACTCCTACGGAATGAATTTCCGGTTCGAATTTAGAGTAGTCAACAATCCAGATGTAATGGTTGGAGGATCCGACGGTGATGACATATCCGCGATTAGGCTCGATATGAGCCACTCTGTATGAATCGCCGTTTTTCTCCGGAATAATCTCCTCGGCATAAGCCGCCCCGAGATTTGCAAATGTAGCTACCGTGACATTTTGCGACGATGCGACCTGGAATGATGCGTTAGCCGTGCTGTTAAGCACGTAAACGGCACTCAGCCCGGTGCTTGCGTCGGGAATCACTTCTATAGCCTTATGCTCTATGCCGGTAAATTCAATCGGCAATGACCCGGCGGCATTTGCCGTCAGCGAAAAAACAGCAAAAGGCGCAGAAATGTATAATATCGACAGGATTTTATTGCTCATCATTCAATTTCGGGTTTAGCTTACAAAGATACGAAATTCCCGCGCAAGTTCCTATCTCCGCGCAAGTGAAGAAAGTTAATTTATTTCTAATGAATAATTTTTAACATGACACAAGCATGGCACAGGCACTCAAACAAGCAGACATAAAAAAAGACGGAACGCTCTCACGAGTACTCCGCCCTCCATTCATCACATTATGCTTAAAAGTGCTATAGTTTTTTCTGCGTAAATTTTACGCTGTAAGAGAAAAAGTATGATTACATTTATTTTGCTGCATATCGTCCACTTACTATGTCCCAGTCGACGATATCCCACAACTTGCCTAAGGCATCGGCGCGTCGATTCTGGTAATCAAGGTAGTATGCGTGCTCCCATACGTCAAACGTAAGTACCGGAGTCAATCCGTCCTTGATGGGGTTGGACGCATTAGGACCTTGAGTAATGAACAACTTCCCATCCTTGTCTTTTGACAGCCAAACCCATCCTGAACCAAACAGAGTGGTGCCTGCCTCTACGAAAAGTTTCTTAAACTCCTCAAAAGAGCCGAAATCTCTCTTTATGGCATCGGCGAGCTCACCTTTAGGTTCTCCGCCTCCGGCAGGACTGAATGAGAAGAAGTAGAAAATATGGTTCCACGCCTGAGACGCATTGTTAAACAACGCTCCGTCGGCTTTACGGACTATCTCTTCCAGGGGCATGTCTTCCCAAGGAGTGTTTCTTACAAGTTTATTGAGGTTGTCAATATAAGTTTTTTCGTGCTTTCCCCAGTGATAAGAAATTGTTTCTTCACTTATCGCAGGTGCGAGAGCGTCGGGAGCATAAGGTAGCTCAGGTTGTGAAAAGATATTTACTTCCATAGTTATGTGTGTTATTATTGTTCTTTATGTGTTTTGATAGTAAAACGTCCCCAAACTCGGAAAGTTTAGGGACGTGATAAAAGAATAGCGAGATATAACCCTTTTTAACGAAGCAATTGATACTTATTAAGATTTGTCAACGCCACCATGTAGTCATATTCCAGTTGAAGCATCTCTTGCGTCGCAACGAGAAAGAAATCCATCTCGGCAAGATAATCTATTATTGAAATCTCGCCGGCATCAAGCGATTTCTTTAACTGATTGACGCTGTCGTCATTTTTCATCAGAGCCTTGTAATCGGAATATTTCCGCAACAGGTCGACCGCTTTTTCCCTGTTGGCAAGCATGTCGGCTCTACGCTCGGTGGCAAGAATCTCTTTCTCGTAAGAAAGNGACTCGCTCAATGCTTGCGCCGCCTTTATCCTGGCGCCTGATGAATAGGAGGGCAATTTAATTCCTAAAGCCACTCCATTGAACACCTCTCCGCCTTCCATACTGTAATGGTATCCCAATGAAAAGCCGGGAAGTCTCATCATTTTTTCAGCGTTGATTTCCTGAAGTTGTGACTCGGCAGCCGATTCGCTATACATGGTCATNGGATCAGACTCCGCGAGCTGTCGGTCATATTCGCTTATCGGGAGCACAATCTCTTCCGGATAGTCATTAAGGCTCTCAATGATGTAACCGCAAGGCTTTCCTCCATTCAGTTTTTCGAGCGACGACTTCAGAACGGTAAACTCAGTTTCAAAATCAGTCAGTGAATTTTTCAATCTGAGATTCTCGATTTTCAGCTTATTTAGGTCGAGAACGGCAAGCTGTCCGAGGCTCACTCCTCGGGAATATTTCTCGATAAGCTGATTCATTATTTCAATACGCTGCTTCAGGAGGGAACTGTTTTTCTTGTTGTTTATAATATCTATATACAACAACTTGACTTCAAGGCGTTTTTCAAGTTCATTGCTTTTGCTTAGGAATTGCAATGCGCGTGACTTGGTTTTCATCGCCTTGCGACGCGCCTTATAGGCTCCGGGCCAGTCAAATTCCTGTGAAATTCCGGCATTAAGCTTGTCGCCCGCATCCTTCCGGCCCCACAGGTATTCAAACTCGGCGTCAGGAGCCGAAAGCATATTCTCGCTCTTGGCGCTATATAGTTCGCTTTTAATCCTTGCTTGCTCAGCCTTTAATGTCGGATTGTTCTCAATCACACTGTCGACCAAAGCGTCGAATGACTGCGAACGCGCCCAAAAAGCATTCGCCAAAAGTATAGCTGCAATTATTCTGGTTTTTCTCATTTGCAAGTCGTTTTTGATTTAACGATATAAAACACGGCGGGAACGATGAACAGATTCAGGAATGTCGATGTGAGCAAGCCGCCAAGAATGACGATAGCCATCGGCGATTGAATCTCATTGCCGGGTTCTCCGCCTCTCAAAGCAAGAGGGATAAGAGCCAACGCAGAAGTAAGCGCGGTCATCACGATGGGCAACACCCTGTCTTTAGCGCCCTCATAGATACTGTCGCCAAGTGATTTGCCTTTATCGAGCAAAGAGTTGTAGCGGGAAATCAGCAACATACCGTTGCGGGTTGATATGCCAAGAAGGGAAATGAATCCAATAATCGCCGGAATGTTAAGTTCGCCCGAGGTGAGACGTAGAATGATGACACCGCCTATCATAGCGAAAGGCATATTGGCGAGCACAATCAATGACTCGGTGACATTCTTGAACTCCGACATCAGCAGGAGGAAGATGATGACAAGCGCGAGAAAAGATGTGAGAAGCAAAGTGCGCGATGCGGCTTCCTCGTTCTCAAACTGTCCGCCATAAGTCACATAATATCCTTCAGGCATCGAAACTTCACGTTTCACTGCGTCTTTTATTTCGTCGACCGCTCCTTTCAAATCCCTGCCCGACACATTTGCCGACACGACAAGGCGCCGGGAATTGTTTTCACGATTCACCGTGTTGGGACCGGTGGTTGTGACAAACTCGGCTACATAGCTCAAGGGAATAGCGCCCTGGTTGCTTTCGATCATTACATCGGCGAGAGCGTCGAGAGTGGAGCTTTCATCGGGATGGACACGCAAAGTGATGTCACGCGAAGTGCCATCCTCATAAACCTCCGACACCTTTATGCCTCCGAGCGCCATGTTGACGCATTGCGCGAACTGCGCATTGGTTATGCCATAGGAGGACATCAGTTCGCGACGGGGACGCAATTCAATTTGCGGACGCTGCATCTGTTGCTCNACNTTTACATCCACNATNCCNGGAATTTCATGAATTGACTCGGATATTTTTTTACCCAAAGAATAAAGTTGGTTGATGTCATCGCCAAATATTTTGATGGAGATTTGGGCTTCAGTTCCCGAGAGCATGGCATCGATTCGATGGGAGATGGGCTGACCGATCTCGATATTCACTCCGGGAATCTTCGATAGCTTTTCACGCAATTCCTTTTCCACCTCTTTTCTTGAACGTCCGCGGTCAAGGATGTAGGGCGCTTCGATTTCGGAAACATTCGTGCCAAGCGAATGCTCGTCAAGCTCGGCTCTACCTGTTTTACGCGCCACGGTCTTAATCTCGGGAACCGACATAATCAGTTTTTCCGTCACTCTTCCGATGTTGTCACTCTCGGCAAGAGATATTCCCGGGAGAGCGCTGACATTGATAGTGAACGAACCTTCATTGAACGGGGGAAGGAAGCTGCGTCCAAGAGTGAAGAAGATGCCGACTGCGAGGACAAACAACGCGCAAGTCACAATTATGCTTCCCCAGGAATGTTTCATCACGAACTCAAGCCCCTTGACATAAGCGTTTTTCAGAGCGACCGCAGTCTTNGGTTCTCGTTCATTGTCGCCGGTGCCGGNTTTTTTAAGCAGATAGCTGCACAATACCGGGGTTAACGTCAAAGCGACAAAAGTTGACGCTATCAACGCCACGATGAATGAAACACCCAGCGGAACCAGCATNCGCCCTTCAAATCCCGAGAGGAAAAACAGCGGGAGGAAGCTGGCTATGATTATGAGCGATGAATTGAAAATGGGATAACGAACTTCTTTCGACGCTTCGAGNACGACATCGACAACCGGAGCTTTNCCNCGGTTTTCTTTCAAGCGCTTGTAGACATTCTCCACGTCGACGACAGCATCATCTACCAATGAGCCGATGGCGATAGCTATACCGCCGAGAGTCATAGTGTTGATGTTGAGCCCTAACAGATTTAGAATGATGATTGTTAAAATAACAGCCACGGGGAGTGTGACCACCGAAATGGCTGTGGTGCGGATATTCATCAAAAAGAAGAAGAGAATTGCGATGACAAAAAGCGAGCCCTCGATCAATGACATCTGTAGATTCCCGATTGAGTTGTCGATGAAATCACTCTGGCGGAATATGTCGGTGTGTATCTCAACGTCGGAGGGTAGAGAGGGTTTCAATTCGTCAATCTGGCGCTCGATAGCCTCGGTGAGAGGTATCGTTCCTACGCCGNGCTGCTTAGTGACCGTCAGTAAAACGGCGGGATGGGTATTAAGCGAGGCGCTTCCGAAATTGGGAAACTTTCCGGCAGCTTTTATTTCTGCGACGTCGCAGAGCCTTACAATTCCGTCAGAAGAGCTTTTGACAACAGCCATCCCGAGCTCTTCGGCCGACGAAGTCATTATATCGGTTTTGACGATATACTCATTTCCGTATTGATTTATGACACCTCCGGTGGCGTTGTTATTCAGCGATTCAACGGCTTCAAGCAGTTCGTCGGCAGTGACATTGTGGTTTTTCAATGCCGATGGAATCACTTGGATCTGATACTCTTTCTCTTCGCCGCCAAGGACNGAAACCTGCGACACACCGCCTATTGACAGGAGCCGGGGTCCTAACACTCGATCGGCAATTGTGCGAAGATGCATCATGTCGGTAGAATCGGCAGTNAGNCCNATNATCAGCATCTCGCCAAGGATTGATGACTGCGGNCCGATGATAGGGGCGCCNACATTTGACGGCAGGTTGTCGCTAAGCTCCGTGAGTTTTTCGGCAACAGTCTGACGCGCACGGTAGATGTCGGTACCCCAATTGAATTCAGCCCACACAACTGAGAAGCCGGTGGTGGATGTCGAGCGCACGCGACGCATGCTTCCCGCTCCGTTGAGTCCCGCTTCGATGGG
Organism: Bacteroides sp.; assembly: GCA_014801525.1. Taxonomy (GTDB): domain Bacteria; phylum Bacteroidota; class Bacteroidia; order Bacteroidales; family Muribaculaceae; genus Muribaculum. Next base: position 20,321 of record JAAVEB010000003.1, on the reverse strand, counting down.
TCGTGTCACTGTCTTTTCAACTTCTTCGGCCGACAATCCCGGCGCCTCGGTCATGACCACGACGGTGGGAGCGTTCAAGTCAGGAAAAATATCAACCTCCATTCGCATAAGGACCGACGCTCCGGCAATAAGCATCAGTCCGAATGCTATAAGAATAGCGGCGCGATTAGCCAGCGCGCCTTTTATTATGTTATTAAGCATAGGGATTAATGGTTATGGGTGTGTCCCTGGGGTACGATATTTTTTGTTTCGGCGAGTTTTATGAATGTCACGCCTTCAACCACAAGACTGTCGCCAGGATTAATTCCAGAAATGACTTCACGATAGATACCGTCGGAGGTTCCAAGTTTNAGCGGAACTTTTTTATAGCCTTCAGCATCAATCTTAATGAATNCGTATTTTTGTCCCATCTGCTCAATAATCGAGCTTTCAGGAATGAGGATGACATCATTTCTGTCTTTTCCGAGCAAAAACACTTCACAAGCACTGCCGGGAGTGACCGCGCCGTTNTTGCTGAATTCAAAATAGACAGGAATATAGCCNGGGGAAACAGGATAGGTGTCTTTGGTCGCCGCAATCATTTTTCCACCTAAATCAGACAGAGAGAGGGATGAATCCATGTAAGTCGCNCGGATATTAGCCGAACTGATATTTGAACTTTCGCTCATATATTTCTCGGGTAAATCGGCACGCAGCACAAGATTTTGTGACGACGACACACGCGCAACAGGCTGTCCGGCATCGACATATTCACCGGATTTCACAAACAGCTCAGTGATGACACCGGCAGCAGGGGAGACAACCGCGCTTCCCGACTTGCTGCCGGAATAAGCGATCAAAGCCTGCTGATAAGCGTTTTGAGCGGCAATATAATCTTTCTTCGGTATAATCTGCTCCTCATAGAGCGGCTTCAAGCGGTCAAGTTCTTTCTTTGCCATTTCAAGCGCNGACGCTGCCGACTCGTTGACATCGCCGCCTGTCATGCCTCGCGAAGATAGGGAAGCGATGACGGTGCCTCGATTCACNTTAGCGCCAAGATTCACATCATTTTTTAAAGTCACAATGCCAGCNGACTTCGAAGAGAGAATCACGTCGCCTGACGAAGAGGGNAGAATTCTACCTGAAACTTTGAAAACTTCATTAAAATCAGTTGCTGCCACTTCAGCAACCTTGACGCCAAATTCCTTAGCCACATGTGGATCAAGAATTATTTCATCGCCATGGTCGTGGTCATGCTCATGGTCATGCTCTTCAGCAACGGCAGCATGATCATGNTCGTCATGCNCGCCATGTTCATCGTGTTCGGTATGAGAGCCTGATGTACAGGCGAAAACTCCAGCCAAAAGGAGGAGTGATAAATAGGATATTTTTTTCATTGTAAGATTTATGTTATAGTATTGTAGCGTAATTTTTTTACATGCAAGACTATAACATAACCGGAGGCGCCCTTAGGGACACTGATCGTCCTATCCCAGTTGAAGTCGTCGCAGTAATCAGAGCAGGGATGACTGCGACGATTTTAGCGGAGGGTGAGAAATCAAAGCTATAAGAGGGGAGAACCGCGANAAAAGCCGAGATGAACCAGTCAAAACCTGTTCTTAAATCATCTTCTGCCTGAAACTCAACGATTATCGGGCAAAAATGGTTGTGGGAATGATGATCGTGNGCGGCTTCATTGCCTGATGATGAATAAAGATGAATGTGGGGAGAGACACATTCGGCATTCGCTCCGGAAAAGGCAAAGGACATGTGCCCATGACAATCATGGTGATGGAACCGCAGGACGGATGTCATGACGACAAACGTCAGCAGCACAGCAGATGCCCCTAACTTCATAACCGAACGAATCATTTCTTGCGTTTGCGGGTTGTGGTGGATGAGCCGGTTACACTTTTTACAACCTCTCGACCGATTGACCGTCCCATAGATGTCAAGATAGGCATGGCTATCGAGGCGACAGCGCTCCAGAAACCGCCTTTCTTGCTGCTTTTAGAACGTGTAGCCGATTCNGAACGAGATGAAGCGGATGATGACTGTGNTTTTTTCTTTTTCTCGACCGNTTCATTTTCTTTCGCAGCTTTTTCTTCCTTCTGACGCTGAGCCAATATTATTTCAAAAGCNCTTTCACGATCAACCGGAGTATCATATTTTCCATATAGCAAAGACTCCTTGATGATATTTTTACGACTTTCCGGCGAAAGGGCTCCGATGTGGCTCAGAGGGAACATTATCTTGGCATTTTCAACCATTGAGGGCGCGCCTTTATCATCTAAAAATGACACTAAGGCTTCGCCGGTTCCCAATTGCTGAATTGTTTCGCNGGTATCGAANGAGGGATTGGCTCGGAAAGTTTGAGCGGCAGCCTTTACTGCTTTCTGATCTCTCGGCGTGAATGCTCTCAAGGCGTGCTGTACACGATTGCCGAGCTGTCCGAGTATCGTTTCAGGCACGTCAATGGGGTTTTGTGTGACGAAATATATGCCGACACCTTTACTTCGAATCAGTCTCACAACTCTCTCAATGTTGTCAAGAAGGGCTTTAGGAGCATCATCAAACAAAAGGTGGGCTTCATCGAAGAAGAATACCAACTTAGGCAACTCAAGATCTCCTACTTCAGGGAGGGTGTTGTAAATCTCATTAAGAAGCCACATCAAAAAAGTGGAGTAGACCTTGGGCGATTGGACGAGCTTATCAGCGGCAAGAACACTCATAACNCCCATGCCNCCTTCAACAGCAAGGAGGTCCTGAATGTTGAACGCCGGTTCTCCAAAGAATTTATCAGCACCTTGATTTTCAAGCGATAACAGTGCACGCTGAATTGCCCCGATTGACTGCGGGCTTATATTTCCATAGGTGGTGGTATATTTTGCCGCATTCTTGGAAACATAATCGAGCATAGACCTTAAATCCTTCAAATCAATCAGTTGCAGATTCTCGTCGGATGCGATTCTAAACACGATGTTGAGCACACCGCTTTGAGTGGGATTAAGTTCCAACAAACGAGCCATCAAATCGGCGCCCATGCCAGAAATAGTTGCCCTCATTGGGTGTCCTTGCTCACCAAAAANATCATAAAATCTTACAGGACAAGCTTTAAACTTAGGAGTGTCAAGTTCAAATTCCTCGCACCGTTTTTCGATAAATTTGCTTGATGAGCCTTTTTCCGCAATTCCTGACAAGTCTCCCTTGATATCAGCCATGAAACAAGGAACACCGGCTTGAGACAGAGTTTCAGCCATTACCTGCAAGGTGACGGTTTTTCCGGTTCCGGTGGCTCCNGCAATAAGTCCATGACGGTTTACCATTTTACCGTTTAGGGAAATCGGTCCATTGGGACCGTGAGCGATATAGAGTCCGTAGGTTTTGTCAAACATAATCGATTNGTTTTGTAATGAGATTTTTACAAAGATACAAATTATTTGGTAGAGATGAATTTATTTGTGTCAGATATATTGCTTTTACAGGTAGCAAAATTAGTGAGAAAGCAGCGCAACCGAGTGGCATTTATAATGATATAGTTTTTCACATAATCGATATTATGTTAAATTGGNATAGCGCAATAATTAGGTTTACCGTTCTCAGGCTCTCCTATTCANGTTGTTATGCTCGATAGATTCTCATTATGCAAATCTTATAAGAGATAGATTCTTATTATGCAAATCTTATAAGAGATAGATTCTTATTATGGGAATCTCATAGCGATGTTATCAGTAAATTTAATCAGACGTGCACGATCTGATTAGTTTATACTGATAATAATGCGATGTCAGGAGCTCTGGGTAAATGAGATGAATGAATCTTTTTACAGTTTCTGACATGACGGCGGCTTCGTGTTGGCAGATTGCGCTTCGCGACGGCAGCAACCTGATTCAAGCAGTCTTCCATGAAGGAACTTAGCGAAATATCATCGGGCGACTCCATCTGCTTCCGTGTCATGCCGAAACGGCTCCGCAGCCACGAGCCTGGCTTCAGAGCGCTCCTACGGTCATAAGCCAATGCTGACACCGCTCCAATAATAGCTGACCGTTGCCGGCGTTGGTCAGCAAGATGGAGCGATGGCGAGCAGTTCAGGCTGAACCGCGAAGAGGCACATAGCTGCGAATTGATTCGGGTGTGTTTCATAGCGAGGGCAAAGATAATACTCGATTCTGCCGGATTTACCCACAAATTGTCCCTATCCCCTATTTTTTTTTCGTCCTTCAACCTATGGTGGCACACGCCTCGATAATTTTCAGTATGTTGGAAAAGCTCGCCGTAATACCCATTTATCCGATTATGCCACTTTAGGAAATCANGGATATAAAAAAGCGGCTCTCCTGATGAAAAGCCGCTTTNATAAGTGATATAAACGCAATTGTATCAGCTGAATATGGCTTGTGGCAACTTACGACAATTGTATTGTGACGCCATAATCTCTCCATAGGCACCGGCTGAACGCAGGGCAAGGAGGTCGCCGCGTGATGTTTCAGGAAGCGTTTCATCAGTTCCGAAACAATCAGATGATTCGCAAATGGGACCNACAACGTCGTAAACATCAGTCTGTGACGATGTTGATGTCAAATTTTGAATCAAGTGATGTGCCTGATATAGTGCCGGACGAATCAAATCGGTCATGCCGGCATCAACTATCACGAATTTCTTTTTAAGACCTTCTTTGACATANAGCACTTTGGTGATAAGAGATCCGCATTGAGCCACAACTGCCCTACCGAGTTCAAAATGGAGAGTTTGTGAAGCTGATAGTTTCAGATTCTTACGGAAAGTGTCGAAATAAGATGCAAAATCAGGAATGGGATTGGAGTCAGGATCATCGTAATCAATGCCTAAGCCTCCCCCAACATTTATAGATTTGAACTCAACTCCCTGAGCCGAATATTGAGCCACCAGTTCATTGATTTTATCACACAAGAGTTTAAATGGCTCATTAGTGGTGATTTGCGAACCGATGTGGAAATGGAGTCCAACGAGATGAAGATTGGGCTGCTTCAAGCAATAGAAGATAGCCTTTTCAAGCATTTCAAGAGCGATGCCAAACTTGTTTTCTTCCAATCCGGTGGTTATGTAGTGATGAGTGTGGGCATCAATATTGGGATTTACACGGAGAGCCACGTCTACGACGCGGTCTTTGTTCATCGCCATTTCATTGATGAGCTGCAGTTCAGGCATAGACTCNACATTGAAGCAACCGATACCCTTATCAATNGCAAAATCGATTTCAGAATCGCTCTTCCCTACTCCGGCAAATACGATTTTTTCAGCCGGAAATCCGGCATTCAACGCAGCCTTGATTTCACCCTGACTGACACAATCGGCTCCTAAACCATTGGAGGCAATGAGTTTGAGAATCTCAGGATTGCTGTTGGCTTTCACGGCATAATGCACGCAATATTCAGCCTCAGGCGCTGCTGATTTTATCGCATCAAGAGTGGCNGACAGCAGCTGCATGTCATAATAATAGAACGGAGTTACCGCCTGTTCAAATTTCTGTATNGGAAATTTTTCCATATCGATGACAGTTTTGCCGAATTATTTATTTTTGAACAAGTGGTCGCTCAACAAATTGAGAGCCTTAGTCTTATCTTCTTTTCTAACGAGGAAAGAAATGTTGTAGTTNCTACCTCCGTAGGAAATCATGCGGATTGGAATTTCACGCAGAGCATCAAGTGCTTTCGCTTCAAAACCGCGGTTCTGCCACTCGAGATCGCCAACAACACAGATGATGACCATGTCACGATCAATGGTGACGGTTCCAAATTTACGGAGGTCATCAAGGATGGCGTCGATGTTGCGCTCGTTGTCGATGGTGAGCGACACGCCTACCTCNGANGTGGTAATCATGTCAATCGAAGTCTGGTGGGCTTCGAAAACCTCAAAGACCTTTCGCAAGAAGCCGTAGGCAAGGAGCATTCGTCCTGATTTTATCTTGATGGCGGTGATATTGTCTTTTGCCGCTACAGCCTTGATGGCACAAGATGTCTGGGCATTATGGATAAGCGTTCCCTTGGCATCGGGCTGCATGGTGTTGAGCAAGCGAACGGGAATGTTGTTGAGTTTAGCCGGNAGGATGCAGGTGGGGTGCAGAATTTTAGCTCCAAAGTAAGCCAACTCGGCAGCNTCTTCGAAATGAAGTTCTTCAACGGGATCAGTTCCCTCGACAAAACGCGGATCATTGTTGTGCATTCCATCGATATCGGTCCAAATCTCGATTTCCTCGGCATTGATAGCCGCCCCGATAAGCGAAGCCGTGTAGTCGCTTCCTCCACGCTGAAGATTGTCAATCTCGCCGTAGGCATTGCGGCAAATGTAGCCTTGNGTAATATACAGATCGGCATCAGTGTGCTTCTCCAGGAGCGCGTTAAGCTTCAACTTGATATACTGCGCGTCGGGCTCGGCATTTTTATCGGTACGCATAAAATCGAGCGCAGGCAGAAGCACGGCTTTGTATCCGAGTTCAGCCATGTATATATTCATCATTGCGGTAGACATCAATTCGCCTTGCGCAAGGATTTCCTTTTCTTCAAAAAGAGTGAAAATATCTTTAGTGAATGACCTGATGTAGTTGAAACAAGATTTCACCTCNCGAATGGCTTCGACCTTGCTTTCCTCCTTTTGATAAAGGGCATCGATGGTCTTCATATACTTCGCTTCGAGCTGATTGATTGTTTCTTTAGCTCCATCAACATTTTTCTTATACAAGTACTCTGAAATTTCAACAAGCGTATTGGTAGTGCCGGACATTGCAGACAACACAATGATGTTACGGCCACGGGCAGCAATAAGTTTGGCAACTTCTTTCATTCTGTCGGCAGAACCAACTGATGTGCCTCCAAATTTTAAAACTTTCATTCTCTAAAAATATATGTTATAACAGAAAACGGTGCAAAGATACAAAAAATCACGCATATTTACCGATATAGGGGCAATTTATTAGCATGGGCGCAATTGTTTGTCGTCGCATCTCAAAACTTTTCCCGGNAACTGTTCGATAAACGTAAGATTATGGGTCGCCATTATCACGGCTGTCCCCTCTTTTGATATTTCNTGGAGATATCTCACAATCTGCTCTCCGGTTCCGGGNTCGAGGTTTCCGGTGGGCTCGTCGGCAAGAATAAGCTTCGGCTTGTTCAAGAGGGCTCTCGCAATCACTATGCGCTGCTGCTCACCACCNGATAATTCGTGGGGCATTTTATAGGACTTGTTGAGCATTCCCACTTCTTTGAGCACTTCCTCGATGCGCTGGTCTATTTCCTGTCGATTTTTCCAACCGGTAGCCTGAAGGACAAAATAGAGGTTTTCATAGACCGAACGGTCAGTGAGCAATTGAAAATCCTGGAAGACGATGCCGATGGCTCGTCTTAGAAACGGAATATCCTTTTTCCTGATATCGGTAAGGTCATATTCCANCACGTGAGCCTCACCGCTCTCAATAGGGATTTCGGAATACATTGATTTCAGCAGGCTGCTTTTTCCGCTGCCCACTTTCCCGATGATATAGGTGAACTCACCGCTGTTAATCTGCAGATTGACATTGCGCAAGACCACATGCTCCTTGCGCAGAATCTCCACATTTTTATAATCGACAATCAGCATTTCCAATTATTCTTTGTGCCTTTTTTTNAATTCTTCGGCAAGTTCCTCGATGCGGTGCCCTTTTGAAGTGAGCAGCACAATGAGATGGTACATGAGGTCGGAGGCTTCGTAGATGAGACGGTCGTCAGTTCCGTTGGTCGCCTCGATAACTGTTTCCACGGCTTCCTCGCCCACTTTCTGAGCCATGCGGTTCACACCCTTGCGGAAGAGCGACGTGGTGTAAGAGCCCTCGGGCATCTCTTGGTGACGGCGATCGATGAAGTCCTGAAGATATTCGAAGAAATGAACTCCGGCATTGTTGTCGGTTCCAAAACAAGTGTCGGTTCCTTTATGGCAAGTGGGACCTGCCGGAATTGCCATGATGAGCAAAGTGTCGTCATCGCAATCCTGCTGAATAGAAACTACGTTCAAGAAATTGCCACTCTCCTCGCCTTTGGTCCAAAGACGGTTCTTAGTGCGACTGAAAAAAGTAACTTTGCCGGTTTCTACCGTTTTTTTATAAGCTTCCTCATTCATGAATCCCACCATGAGCACATTTTTGGTGCGCGGGTCCTGAATGACTGCCGGAACAAGTCCGTTCAGCTTAGTGTAGTCCAAATTTGCCATAATTATATTCTTACATTAATATTTTTTTCACGAAGATACGATTTTAATTCCTTAATTCCGATTTCATTGAAATGGAAAATGCTTGCCGCAAGAGCCGCATCAGCCTTGCCGGCGGAAAACACGTCATAAAAATGGGACAACTCCCCCGCTCCTCCCGAAGCAATAACGGGTATAGACAGAGTTTCATGAAGGCGCAACAGGGATTCGCAAGCAAACCCGGTTTTAACGCCGTCGTGATTCATGCTTGTGAAGAGAATTTCTCCGGCACCGCGCTCCTGGGCTTCATGCGCCCATTCAAGGAGATGGCGCCCAGTGGGGATTCTGCCGCCATTTAGGAAGCAGGTCCACTCGCCATTTTCCAACTTGGCATCGATAGCCACGACGCATACCTGGGAGCCAAAACGCGCGGCGATTTCATCGATCAGTCCCGGATTTTTTATCGCGGCGGAATTAATCGAGATTTTGTCGGCTCCGGCATTCAGTAATTTTTCGACATCTTCGACCTGGTTGATGCCGCCGCCGACAGTAAACGGAATGCTTATGTTTGCGGCAACGCGTCTTACAAGATCAATGAATGTCTTTCGCCCGTCATGGGAAGCTGTTATGTCGAGATATACGAGCTCGTCGGCTCCGTCGCGGCTATATTTGCGTCCAAGCTCCACCGGGTCGCCAGCCTCACGGAAATTCACAAAATTGACACCCTTGACAGTCGTGCCGTCTTTGACATCAAGACATGGTATAATACGTTTGGCAAGCATGTTATTTCTGCATATTAAAATTTTCCATCTGCTTAAGCGTTATTCTCCCCTCGTAGATAGCTTTTCCCACGATAACGGCGGGAATGCCGGCATCGTCAAGGGCAATGACATCGTCAATGTTGCCCACTCCCCCGCTGGCAATCAGATATAGAGCGGGAAATTTAGCCAAAATCTTTTTATAGAGTTCTATCGACGGACCGCCAAGGGTGCCATCGACATTGATATCGGTCGATATTATCTGGGTGGCGCCGTTATCCACGTATTCGGAAATGAAGTCCATGATGTCCCAATCGGAATCATGCATCCATCCGGAGGTGGATATTTTTCCATTTCGGGCATCGGCGCCGATGATGACAACTTCGTTGCCATAGCTCTTCAACCATTCAAGGGAAAGTGCCGGATCTTTCACGGCAATACTTCCGAGAGTCACTTTTGCGGCTCCGTAGTCCAATGCCTGACGTATGTCCCGGTCATGTTTAATGCCCCCGCCGAAATCAATCGTCAGCGAGGTTGCCACGGCTATTTTTTCAAGAGTGAGATGATTGACTATATGGCTTGACTTGGCGCCGTCAAGATCAACGACATGGAGTTTCGAACATCCGGCGTCCTCATAAGCTTTCGCTATGTCGACAGGATTGCCCGAATAGACTTTCGCGCTTGAATAATCGCCTTTGGTGAGCCTGACGCACTTGCCGTCTATAATGTCGATCGCAGGAATAATCTCGGTCATATCTCCAGAAAGTTTTTAATTATCGACTCGCCGACATCCCCGCTTTTCTCGGGATGGAACTGGGTGGCATAAAAATTGTCTTTTTTCAGCGAGGCGCTGAAAGGAGTGACGTATTCAGTCACCGCCGTGGTGTAAGGATTGACGGGCACATAGTAACTGTGGACATAGTAGACGTAGTCACCGTCACATTTTAAAGGAATGACTCCTGAACCGGAGGTTATTTTAACGGTGTTCCAACCCATGTGGGGCACCTTAAATTCGGGATTGTCAGACCGGAAGCGCAGGACATCGGCGTCAAAAACGCCAAGGCAATCAGTGTCGCCCTCCATCGAGTGGCGGCACAGGAGCTGCTGCCCGATACAGATGCCAAGCACGGGACATTTGAGCGACAGAATGACTTCGTCAAGATGACGTGAACGAAGGTAGTCCATAGCCGCGCGGGCTTCTCCCACTCCGGGGAATATAACTTTATCGGCGGCACGCAGTTTCAACGGATCGTCAGTTATTTCAGCCTCAGTTCCAAGCCGATTCAAAGCCGACAGTACGGAATAGTTATTTCCGGCATTGTATTTAATGATTGCAACTCCCATCGTATTAACTGAAAACTATAGTCTTGTTGTCGAAAGTCAGAATCTTGCGCTGGATATGCTTTTCTACCGCACGAGAAAGGACGATTTTTTCCAAATCGCGCCCTTTGTGGACAAGATCCTGAATGGTGTCCTTGTGGGTGACTCTGACAATATCCTGCTCGATAATGGGACCGGCGTCAAGATCGGGTGTCACATAATGGCTTGTCGCTCCGATGAGTTTCACTCCGCGCTCATAGGCGGCATGATAAGGCTTGGCGCCAACAAATGCCGGGAGAAAAGAATGATGTATATTAATAATGTGGCACGGATAACGCTTTATGAACTCTTCGGAAAGAACCTGCATATAACGCGCGAGGACAATGAAATCGATTTTGTAGGAGTCGAGAATCTCAAACTCTTTTTTTTCCATTTCCGCCCTATTGTCGCGGGTGACGGGAACCACTTCAAACGGAATATTGAACTTTTCAGCGGCATCGGCGAGGTCAGGGTGATTGCTTATTATCACCGGAATTTCGACATCCCATTCTCCGGAAACATACCTTGCGAGCATGTCATAGAGGCAGTGGGACATTTTGCTGACAAAGATAGCCATGCGCTGAGGCACATCGGAAAATTTGAGCGAATAGGTAAGGTTATATTTTCCGCCATAAAGGATGCGGAAATATTCGCCTATTTTATCCTTGGGGATGATGAAGTTGTCCAAATCCCACTCCACTCTCATATAAAACACACCGTTCACCTTGTCCACATACTGGTCAAGGTAAACGATGTTTCCTCCATTCACGTTGATAAATTCAGTGATAACCGCTATAATACCCGGCTGATCAGGACAGTGCATCAGCAGAATCGCAGTGTTCTTTTTTTTCTGTTCAGTTATAGACATCATTCAACAAGCTTAATATGTTTATGGATCAATTACCCATTTCAGAGAGGAATTTTATGCGCATGAGCCTTATTTCTTCCTCGCTGTATTCATTTCCAAGTTCTTCAAAAGCGGACTTGAGGTCGTCGCTCTCGCTCTCTTTGAAATACTCGAAAATGTCGTCCTGACGCTCATCGTCCATTATCTCGTCAAGGAAGTAATTGATGCTGATTTTCGTGCCTGAATAGACGATGGCTTCTATCTCGTCCAAGAGTTCATTGAATTCCAAGCCCTTGCTTTCGGCAAGAGAATCAAGCGGAATTTTACGGTCAATACCCTGAATGATAGATATTTTCAGCTTGCTCTTGTTTGCCACGCTTCTCACCCTCAAATCTTCGGGACGTTCAATCTCGTTCTCTTCGACATGAGTTTTGATAACCTTAATGAAGTCATCGCCATAGCGTTTCGCTTTGCCGGCTCCTACACCGGGAATGTTCTGAAGCTCTTCTATCGTAATCGGATAGGTGGTAGCCATAGCTTCAAGCGAAGAATCCTGGAAAATAACATAGGTCGGTAATTCCAGACGTTTCGCTATCTTCTTTCGCAAATCCTTCAGGATGTTATAAAGTTCAGGATCGACCGCGCATGAGGCCCCGCTCTTCAGCACTAATTCTTCCTCTTCTTCGTTAAAATCATTATCCTCCACGATTTTGAACGAAACGGGCTTTTTCTCAAAACCTTTGCCCTTTTGGGTGACCTTCAAAAGTCCGAAATTTTCAATGTCACGGTCCAAATATCCTGCAATTATCGCCTGGCGAATCACCGTATTCAAGGTTTTCGCATCACTTCCTTGCAGACATCCGAACACTTCCAGTTCATCTTGATTATATGACTTTACGGTCGCAGTATTCTTGCCCAGCAGGACATCAATGACCTGCTCAGCTTTAAATTTTTCCTTGAGTGCTGTAACAGTTTCAATGACAGCACAAAGTTCATCTTTTGCTTCCACTTGTTTTTTAGGATTTAAACAATTGTCACAATTCCCACAATTATCTTCGTTGTATTCTTCGCCGAAATAGTGCAGAAGGGATTTTCTGCGGCATATCGATGACTCAGCATAGGCTGTAGTCTCAAGCAGGAGCTGCTTGCCGATTTCTTGTTCGGCAACCGGTTTACCCTGCATGAATTTTTCCATCTTTATCAAGTCCTTATTGGAATAGAAGGCAAGGCAATGACCTTCGCCTTCATCGCGTCCGGCACGTCCGGTTTCCTGATAGTAACCTTCAAGAGATTTCGGAATATCGTAATGAATCACAAACCTCACATCGGGCTTGTCAATGCCCATGCCAAACGCGATTGTCGCCACAATGACATCGACATCTTCCTGGAGAAACGCGTCCTGATTTGCCGAACGGGTGGCAGCATCCATCCCGGCGTGATAAGGAAGGACTCTGATATTATTGATTTTAAGCGTTTCAGCGAGTTCTTCAACCTTTTTGCGGCTCAAGCAGTAGATGATTCCGCTTTTACCGCTGTGGGCTTTAATGAACTTGATGATATCTCTATCAATATTAGCAGTCTTAGACCTTACCTCATAAAAGAGGTTTTTGCGATTGAATGATGATTTGAACACCATCGCATCCTGCATTCCGAGATTTTTTTGAATGTCATGCTGCACTTTAGGGGTTGCAGTGGCAGTCAACGCAATCACCGGGCGGCGGCATATTTCATTGATGATAGGTCTTATTCTTCGATACTCCGGACGAAAATCGTGTCCCCACTCCGATATGCAATGGGCTTCGTCTACAGCGTAGAATGATATAGGAATTGTTTTTAGGAATTCAATATTTTCTTCTTTTGTTAAAGACTCGGGCGCTACGTAGAGCAACTTTGTCTTTTTTGCAATCACATCACTTTTCACCTGATCGACAGCCGCCTTATTCAATGAAGAATTAAGGAAGTGCGCCACGTCATCATGCTCACTGAAATTGCGCATCGCATCGACTTGATTTTTCATCAAGGCTATCAATGGAGAAATCACGATAGCAGTTCCCTCCATCATTAGAGCCGGGAGTTGATAGCACAATGATTTTCCTCCCCCGGTAGGCATCAGGACAAAGATGTCATTTCCCGCCAACAGGCTTGAAATAATCGCCTCTTGATTGCCTTTGAAGGTATCAAATCCGAAATGCTTTTTCAGCTCTTCAGTCAATGCCGTTTTCTGTGTCATGGTGCAGTGCGGTTCAGGTTAGTATTTATTTTTCCAATGATTCAAATTCTGATTTTTGCAGTTTTTTAAGCGCGTAATCAGGAGTGATGACGAGTTTCTTTTCATTGGATGACGGGCTGTCAAACATTGAATCAATCATTATCGTCTCCACGATTGAACGGAGTCCACGCGCTCCAAGTTTATATTCAATAGCTTTATCCACAATCAAGTCCAAAGTGGCGTCTTCAAATTCAAGATCAATGCCGTCCATTTTAAACAGCTTGACATATTGACGCACAATGGCATTTTTAGGCTCAGTCAATACTCGTTTTAACGCTTCTCGATCGAGGGGTTCGAGGCTGGTCAATATGGGCAGACGTCCAATTATTTCAGGGATGAGCCCGAATGATTTCAAATCCTGGGGCGCCACGTATTTCAAGAAATTGTCTCGCTTGTAGCGCTGTTTAGCCGGACTTGTCGAATAGCCCACGACATGAGTGTTGAGGCGATGGGCTATTTTCGTTTCGATGCCGTCAAACGCGCCGCCGCATATAAAGAGGATATTCTTGGTATTGACAGGAATCATGCGTTGCTCAGGATGCTTGCGGCCACCTTGGGGCGGAACATTCACCACCGAGCCTTCAAGCAATTTCAAAAGTCCTTGCTGCACTCCTTCGCCGCTTACATCTCGAGTGATGGAGGGGTTGTCTCCTTTTCGAGCAATTTTATCGATTTCATCGATAAACACAATTCCCCGCTCGGCTTTAGCCACGTCATAGTCAGCGACTTGCAGAAGACGGGTGAGCAAACTTTCAATATCCTCCCCTACGTATCCCGCTTGAGTCAGGACGGTAGCGTCGACAATGGTGAAGGGGACGTCGAGCAGTTTTGCGATGGTTTTAGCAAGCAATGTCTTGCCGGTACCGGTGGGTCCGACAAGAATCACATTGCTTTTTTCGATATCGACATCGTCGTCGTCAGTCTGAGACAGACGCTTGTAGTGGTTGTATACCGCTACCGAGAGATATTTCTTAGCCTCAGTCTGTCCAATGACATACTGGTCAAGAAATTCACAAATCTCCTTAGGCTTTGGAATCTCGCCAAGAGACTCCGCCTTTGCAGAGACACCCTTTCCCGACGCATTTGTCTTGTATTCATTCAGAATCTCACTGATTGATTCCACGCAATAGGAACAAATGTAGGTGTTGGGCTTGTCGGCTGAAGGCACAAGAATCTCAGACATTTCGGCAGGACGTCCGCAGAATGAGCATTTAGCGCTTTCTGTTTTTTTTGCCATATTATTTTAATTAATGAGCAGCTTTTACCAAAACATTGTCAATCATTCCATATTCTTTAGCCTCTTCAGCTGTCATCCAGTAGTCGCGGTCAGAATCGCGTTCCACCTTCTCATAGCTCATGCCTGAATGATTGGCAATGATCGTGTACAATTCTTTTTTCAATTTCTGAATCTCTCTTGCTGTAATCTCAATGTCGGAAGCCTGTCCCTGAGCGCCGCCCATGGGCTGGTGGATCATGACACGCGAATGCTTAAGCGCGAAACGCTTGCCTTTTTCTCCCGAAACGAGCAGAACAGCCGCCATCGAAGCCGCCATACCGGTGCAGATAGTGGCAACATCGCTTGAAATATATTGCATGGTGTCATATATTCCAAGTCCGGCATAAACAGATCCGCCGGGCGAATTGATGTAGATCGAAACATCTTTGCCGGGATCTGACGTGTCAAGATACAACAACTGAGCCTGAATCACATTGGCGGTGTAATCATTGACCTCAGTTCCAAGGAAAATGATGCGATCCATCATAAGACGAGAGAAAACATCCATCTGAGCGACATTCATCTGACGCTCCTCTATAATTGTCGGAGAGATGTAGCTTGAAGTAATATTGGGGACTCCGGCAGCCGCGATGTACTGGTCAAGCGCGAGCCCGTTCATGCCCAAATGCTTTACTGCATAATTTCTAAAATCGTTATTATTCATATTTTCCAATATATAATGTCTAATTTACTATTTCAAAGATACAAAAATAAAATTGTAATTGCGAAATTTTTTATCAATTTTTAAATAAGCGAAGAGAGCGACGTGGAAACGCCGCTCTCTTCGCTTATTTGTCAAGAAGGAAATTTACATCTTTGAAGCGAGTTCCTTGAACTCGTCAAGAGACACTTCTTTATTGTCGAGAGTGACGCGCTCTTTGATTGCGTCAAAGAGTTTAGCATCTCCAACTTCCTCGATGATACGCGGACGATAGTTCTTGTCGGCGAGAATGCGCTTAGCATAGTCTTCAAGAGTAGCGTCATCCATGTTGGTCATGCCATACTGGGCGAACTGCATAGCGGCAATCATCTTAGCGTGGTTGATCAGATCCTGCTCTTCAATCTTAATCTGGCAGATGTCTCCGATACGCTCCTTGATGAGCTGCCATTTCAGACCCGGAACCATCTTTTCGTATTCTTCGTTGATGTTTTCGCCGTTAAGCTCGTCATGACGACGCACGAGCCACTTCTTAAGAACTTCGGCGGGAAGTTCCATTTCGCCATACTTTTCAAGCATAGCTTTTTCAGTGTCGGCACGGAACATCATCTCGCTGTTACGCAAAAGCTCATTAGCAATCATGTCCTTAATGCCCGCGCGATATCCGGCTTCATCGGTAACCTTGTCTTTTCCAAGAACATTGTCATAAAGTTCCTGTCCAAGCTCGGCTGGACGCAATACGATAATTTCAGAGATAGCAAATTCGAAATCGCCTTTCACATTTGCGGCTTTCTCCTTGTCGATGCCAAGCATTGATGACAACTCGGTGGGGTTGCCTTCGCAAGTCTTCCAGGGGTTGAACACCACCTTATCGTTGATTTTCTTTCCGGCAAATTTTTCAGCTTCAGCCTTATCCTTGAAGTACATAGGAGCGACAATGCCGTTCAACATCTGAATAGCGTCTTCTGAAGTGTTGACGGTTCCGTCTTCGTTAAGCTCCATGATGGTACCCTTAACCAAAGCGTTGGGTTCTACTTCCTCACCAGGAACCTGAGCGCCGAAACGTTCGCGGAACTTGCCATCTTGCTCGGTTACCATGTCTTCAGTCACCTCGATTGTATAATAAGGAAGTTTAACCTCCTTGTCGAGAGTCACGTTGATTTCCGGAGTCAAAGCCAGTTCATACTGGAAAGTGAAGTCCTTTTCGTTCTTCAGGTCAAGTTCTTTAACTTCAACAGGAATAGGCTCACCAAGCACACCAAGTTTATTTTCGCGGATATAGTTGATAACCGCCTCATATACCTCCTGGTTGATCACATCGCTGGTCACCTGCTTTCCAAAACGGCGATTGAGCTCGCCAGCGGGAACGTGTCCGGGGCGGAATCCGGGAATAGAATGCTTCTTACCTATTTCTTTAAGCTCTTTAGCCACTTTATCCTTATAATCCTGCTCCTGGATGTTGACTGTGAGAACAGCGCTCACATTGTCTTTCTTGTCTAATGTTACATTCATGATGCTATGATTTTTACTAAATTTTCTAAAATCGGACTACAAAATTAGCGTTTAAAATTCATTTACCAACTATTTTTCAATCTAAACATTGCAAAATAAGCAAAATCCGCGCCAATTTTCCCTCTTTACAACAACGCAAACCACATTTTGGGTCAAACAGAACAAAAGAATGATATTTTTTTAGTATTTTTGCATCCTATAATAAATCATCAAATTTACAATATATGGTAGTTTACTTCAAGAAAGGAGCTAATCTTATCATCGCGGTGGAGACTGACCATCGTTTCTCAGAAGAAGAAAGCCAGAAATTGACATGGCTTTTCGGTGGAGCAACTCAATTGTCATCCACGTCTTTAAAAGGACGTTTTGTTGGACCTCGCCGTGAAATGATCACTCCTTGGAGTACAAATGCAGTGGAAATCACCCAGAACATGGGGCTGCAAGGCATTTCCCGAATCGAGGAATTTCATCGCGCAACAGAGGAGTCGCCAGTATTCGACAAAATGTTGCAGCGTGTTTATGAAGGGCTGAACAGCCGAGTGTTCACTGTCGACAAAACTCCGGATCCCATCGTATATATAGATGATATCTCCGAGTATAACAAGAAAGAGGGACTTGCTCTAAGCGCAGAAGAGGAGCAATACCTGCGCGATTTGAGCAAAAAGCTCGGACGCCCGTTGACCGACAGCGAGGTTTTCGGTTTCTCACAGGTTAATTCAGAGCATTGCCGTCACAAAATATTCAACGGAACTTTCATAATCGACGGAGAGGAAAAGCCTCTTTCGCTATTCAAGCTTATCAAGAAAACATCGCAGGTCAACCCCAACAGCCTCGTATCAGCCTACAAAGATAATGTAGCGTTCGTCAAAGGCCCGAAGGTTGACCAATTTTATCCCATAAACCCTGACAAGCCTGACTACTTCGAGGTTAAAGATGTGAATACGGTAATTTCACTGAAAGCGGAAACTCATAATTTCCCGACCACGGTGGAACCGTTTAACGGCGCGGCAACCGGAACGGGCGGAGAAATCCGCGACCGCCTTGGCGGAGGCAAGGCAAGCCTACCCATCGCCGGTACAGCCGTCTACATGACATCTTATCCGCGCATGTCGCCGGAACATCGCTGGGAACTTATGATGGATCCGCGCGCATGGCTCTATCAGACTCCTTGTGACATTCTTATCAAGGCATCAAACGGAGCTTCGGACTTCGGTAACAAATTCGGACAACCGCTTATCTGCGGCTCTCTTCTCACATTCGAGCATGAGGAAAACAACAAGAAATATGCCTACGACAAGGTTATAATGCTTGCCGGAGGTGTTGGTTTTGCAGCTAAGAAGGATGCCATAAAGGGTGTTCCTGAAGCCGGTGAAAAAGTTGTTGTGATGGGTGGTGACAACTACCGAATCGGAATGGGAGGCGGCGCAGTGTCATCAGTAGAAACAGGTCAGTATGACAATTCGATTGAATTGAACGCTGTTCAGCGAGCCAATCCCGAAATGCAGAAGCGCGTGAGCAACGTGATTCGCGCTCTCGCAGAAAGCGATTCCAACCCCATCGTTTCAATCCACGACCACGGAGCCGGAGGTCATCTCAACGCGCTTTCCGAGTTGGTCGAAGCGACCGGCGGAAAAATCGAAATCGGCGCGCTGCCTATCGGCGACAAGACTCTATCGGCTAAAGAAATCGTAGGTAATGAAAGCCAGGAGCGAATGGGAATGGTGATCGATGAAAAGGATATTGAATATGTTAAACGCATCGCTGACCGTGAACGCGCTCCGTTCTATGTGGTTGGAGAAACTACTGGCGATGACCGATTCGTGTTCGAGCAACCCGACGGCATCAAACCTATAGACCTTGCAATGGCTGACATGTTTGGCAACTCGCCCAAAACTGTCATGACCGACAGCACTGTAACCCTCACATATAAAGATGTAGAATATGACGCATCAAAAATCGAGGATTATCTAAGAGACGTGTTGAGCCTTGAAGCCGTTGCTTGTAAGGACTGGCTCACTAACAAAGTGGACCGTTCAGTGACCGGCAAAATAGCCCGTCAGCAGTGCCAGGGTGAAATTCAGCTTCCATTGAGCGACTGTGGAGTTGTTTCGCTTGACTACAAAGGTAAAGCAGGTATTGCGACCTCAATAGGCCATGCGCCTCAGGTGGCGCTTGTGGATTCAGCTAAAGGCTCGGTAATTGCCGTGGCAGAATCATTGACCAATATCGTAATGGCTCCGCTTGCCGAAGGTCTTAAGAGCGTTTCGCTAAGCGCTAACTGGATGTGGCCTTGCAAAAATGCCGGTGAAGATGCCGCTCTCTACAGAGCAGTGGAAGCGTGCAGCGATTTCGCCTGCGCGTTAGGAATCAACATTCCCACCGGAAAAGACAGTCTTTCGATGACTCAAAAATATGGCGACGATAAGGTTTTCGCTCCCGGCACTGTCATTATTTCTGCCGCAGGAGAAGTGAGCAACGTGCGCCACACCGTGTCACCGGTTCTTCAAAATAAAGAATCTAACCTATATTATATAGATTTCAGCGGCGACGCGCTTAAACTTGGAGGCTCGGCATTGGCACAGTCGCTCAACCGACTCGGCAATGACGCACCAACGGTAACCTCCCCCGAACAATTCGCAAAAACCTTCAACGCAGTTCAGAAACTCGTCAAGAACAGATCGCTGCTTGCGGCACACGACGTGTCGGCAGGAGGTCTCGTGACCACTCTTCTTGAGATGGCATTTGCCAATACTAACGGAGGTATTGAATTTGACGCAGATTCTTTTGCCGCTCTCGGCGAGAAGGATCTTGTCAAAATCTTGTTTGCCGAAAATCCCGCGCTTGTCATCCAAGTTTCAACT
This sequence comes from Bacteroides sp., assembly GCA_014801525.1. GTDB lineage: Bacteria > Bacteroidota > Bacteroidia > Bacteroidales > Muribaculaceae > Muribaculum. The sequence continues at coordinate 609 of JAAVEB010000003.1, read as the reverse complement.
TCAAAATGCGAGAAAGTGGAGGATGCGCTCGCCAATGCCGGCGCCCGTTTCTGCAAAATAGGAACAGTGTCAGATGAACGCACTCTTCTTATCAAGCACAATGACGGTGAAAAGATGCTATTCATCGATTATCTCCGTGATGTGTGGTTCCGCTCATCTTATCTTCTTGATGCGGTGCAAAGCGGAGAGAAATGCGCCGCGCTGCGTTTTGAAAACTACAAGAAGCAGCCCATCCGTTATCGTTTCCCGTCAAATTTCAAGGGTTCATTGAAGTCTCGATGCCTATCATTGCGTCGTGACGGCAAGTCAGGCGTACGCGCGGCTATCATTCGTGAAAAAGGCGTGAACGGCGACCGAGAGATGGCATATTCGCTCTATCTTGCAGGATTTGACGTGAAGGATGTTCACATGACCGACTTGATGAGCGGCAGAGAAACGCTTGACGATGTGAACATGATAGTATTCTGCGGCGGATTCTCAAATTCCGACGTGCTTGGATCGGCAAAAGGATGGGCGAGCGGCTTCCTTTGGAATGACAACGCAAAGAACACGCTTGAACGCTTCTATAAGAGAAACGACACATTGAGCCTCGGTATCTGCAACGGTTGC
>JAAVEB010000002.1 GCA_014801525.1 Bacteroides sp. | reverse complement strand
TGTCGCTCGGTGAGATCGACCAGATATGCAATGCCCGCGAACATCACCTCGATGAGGAGAGTTATCTCTCCATGATACGGCAGAAGACCGCCTCCCTTTTCCGCAACTGCGCGAAGATGGGGGCAGAAACAGCCGGCGCCACTCCCGAAGAGTATATGCCACTTGTGGAATATTCCGAGATGCTCGGCCTCTGTTTCCAGATAAAGGATGATATTTTCGACTATTTCGATAATAAACTTATCGGCAAACCTACGGGTAATGATCTCCGAGAGGGGAAAGTGACCCTGCCATTGCTCTATGCACTCAACACGGCGGCTCCGGAAGAAGCAGAACCTATGATAGCGTTGCTTCAGAGGGGCAATCTCACCAATGAGGAGATCGGCACATTGATAGAATTCGCGAAGGCTCACGGTGGCATAGAATATGCCTACGACCGCATGCGTGGTATGCAGCAGGAGGCGGACCATCTGATTGAGTCTTATCCGGAATCTCATTGGAAGCAGTCGCTCCGCGACATCTTCGCCTACATCATTGACCGCGACAAATAATTATGCTCCAACCATTTTTAAATCCCGGAATCATTGAAGCCGGATGCGACGAAGCCGGCAGAGGTTGTCTGTGCGGCCCTGTAAGCTGTGCCGCGGTGATACTGCCCCCCGATTTCGAATGTCCCGAGCTCAACGATAGCAAGCAACTTTCAGAAAAGAAACGTGCCGCTCTGCGACCATACATAGAGGAGCACGCCTTGGCATGGGCTGTAGTGATGGTTGAGGCAGATGAGATTGACCGTATCAACATTCTCCAGGCATCAATCACCGGTATGCACCGTGCCTTGGACGTTTTGAGTATCCGCCCGGAGCACATACTTGTGGATGGCAACCGCTTCCGTAAATACAACGACATCCCCCACACCACAGTGGTGAAAGGGGATGCCACATATATGTCGATAGCCGCCGCCTCGATACTGGCGAAGACTCATCGTGACGAACTTATGGAACGTCTGGCCGAGGAATACCCGGAATATGGTTGGGCCGTCAACAAAGGTTACCCGACAAAGGCGCACCGTGCCGCTATCGCCCAATACGGTCCAACTCCGCATCATCGCCTCACCTTCCGCCTCACCTGATAACTCGCCATCGCGATAGTCGGATATCATCATCCGAGCATTTGCATGTGATAGCCAAGAGCGTTAAGCTCCATAGCCATACCCATGATATAGAGTGCATGTAATGCACCGCGATAAGCTTCCACTGCCTCCTTAGTACCGGCTTCAATACCTGAATGTTGAATAGCGCTGAACGTACGGGCAGCACATTCACCGACTATAGCACTCACCTTCTCCCCTTCTTCCTTATCAAGACCGAGCACCTCATAGAGCACCACATCATCCAGATTATCATATCCCTTTGAGTCGCGCAGATCCTTATAGAGTGTTTCGCCACTCTTATCGGCATACTTCTCCCAGTCGGTATCCCAATATTTTGCGAAGGCCATACCGACAAACATAATCCAACCGAGAGAAACCACCGGATACTCGGCAAACTCTCTGACGGCATCTGGCAGATATGCCTCTTCTACCGAAGGCCACAACGCTTCGACATCGGGACATTCCGGCAATTTCTCATCCACTCTACCCTCTCTCACCAGATACTGGTGAAGATCTTTCTTAATCTGTTCTTCAAATTTCATAACAAATAATTTTATAATATCTTATTTACAATATCTTCATACTTAAAGTAACCATACTACCCGCAGCTATAACGCTATCCTGTCTATCAGCGTAAGACAATGCTATCGGTAGGTAACGAGACACTACCTATTGCTATAACGCAACACCGTCTATCTGCCCTAAACCAATACTGACTATTGATAACGAGATAACACCCATTGTTATAACGCAGGAACGTCTATCAGCATAGCCTAATCATATATATATAGGTTAAGCCATTAACTCTAATGCAACAATGTATCTAGGCATAGCACAATACAGTCCATAGGCATAATACACTACGGTTATAGATAGAGCCCACTAAGGTATATGAGCATAGCACAATACAATCTATAGGTATAACGTAATCTTTCAAAAAGAGTCTTATGACTTGCGCTACTTTTTGAACAATTTATATTTTCTACGGCACGATTTATAAATTCATTTTGTATGATTTTATATTTTCAACTTAGAATAATTAGTATTTTCGATGGCATATGCAAAAAATCTTGACAAAAACTTGTATAAATAAGAAAAGATTCTTAACTTTGCAATTGCAAAAGCAACCGCGATGCACCTATTGCCCAGGTGGCGGAATGGTAGACGCGCTCGTTTCAGGTGCGAGTGCTGAGAGGCGTGCAGGTTCGAGTCCTGTTCTGGGCACAGATAAAGCGAGATAACTTATTGAAAATCCAATAGTTATCTCGTTTCTTTTTTATTCAACTGGCAAATTACTAGCAAATGCTCGATTTCTAGCTCAACAATTCTGCCAGTAATGCTCATAGATGGCATTAGACGGTAAGCATCGATTCCAGTCCGTAAGTCTTGCTTAAGAACTGAAATTACTCTTGTCATTGGGTCTCTCTCAGTTCAGTTATCAGTTCTTCGAGAATATAATCGTCGCTCATCAGTTGCAGACCATATTTCGGGTCTGTCATCTGCTCATATACCTTTGTGCTATAATAAAGGTCAAGAGCGCGCTCAGGCGATATTTTCAGAGTATCAGCCAAGAGCATTATTATTCGGCTTTGCTTGCGCCATAGTACATTGTCTCTCATAAGTTATAACAATTTATTTCGGCACAATCTCCGAATTTATGAATGTCAAATACTTGTCTATTATCTCCTGATTGAGTATGCAGAGCTGGTGATTGACTTTCTTATAACGCAACTGACCGAGAGCCTGTTCTGCCGTGATAATATCATTCTCGTAGTCCTCAACGGTGTCGATTACGTTATCGTTGGCCACACCACCCTCTACTATGTCATACTGTTTCTGCATTTCTCCACCGCGCCGACAGTCTATAACATACTCAAGCCATTCGAGATCGTATGAGTCAAATACTTTGACACGAAAATCACCGGTTTTAACCGACGAGTAATCCAATGTATATGCCGATACAATAGGTTTGGTGTTTCTGCCTTTTCTTTCCGCTATTGTTTCAGCCCATGCTTTTGCCTGATCATGCAGATTAGTGAGNTAGAAACCTTGACCNAAGTCAACCTTTTTTCTNCCCAGTCCCACCAATGGNGATGGCACTGCTANGTATGAACCGTGATAAAGTGTTATCATAATCCNGCCTCCCAGTTTAGAAGTGTCTCGCTCATGTTGTCGGCAACCCAATCGAGGCTTTGCGTTTGAAGTTCCTCATGCCTTTTCATAAGCCTGTTTTGAATCAAGCCCTGCTTGCTCAATCGGGCGTGCATCTCCTTGCCGGAGATACCTAGTTTACGCGCTCCGCTCTCAATCGCCATTACAGCGAAATGAATCCTGCGGTATATGTCATTGTTTGTATCCATGTCAAAAGTGTTCCTATATGTTTAGCATTCATTGCTGCTTTTCCTCAGTTTGAACTTAAGCAAAAACTGCACAAGTTCGATTATAAATATTGGTTACAAAAATATGGAGGCTTACTTTTTTGTCAGTCTTCATACATTCCATGTTCTCTATGAGCCTCCCATCGAGAATGTTGTTCACTCACGTTTGTATATTGCGCAAATAAGTCCTCTTTCTTAGACACCTCAATTTCATCATCGAGCCTCTGAATTGACAAGCCAAAGGCTGTTGCCATAAGAGAATATGGAATAGTAACACGGCTCTCCTCAACTACATTAGGAATACCCAGTATCTTCTTGTCAATATATTTCACATCAGAAAAATCTAAGATTGGCTTTCTCATACGGTTATCATAACAACCGCCTCCTGTATATATCGCAGGTCGGTTCTGAACTGCATCTCTGAATGCAGACTTCATAAAGCCTCTTGATATTGTATCTTTGTGAAGAAAATCAGTCAGATTTTTTATGATAGTATCAATATTGCCCTTGAACTCCGTAAAGGCTTTATCGAATACATCCCTTGGGACATCCTCCAATTCTTTCTTTTTGCTGAAATCAATAGCTCTAAAACTATTTCTTTCTTCATATTCAAGAAAGAAATTAAGACCTTTTGCTATTGACTCAAAATGATATATGTGCGGTTCCCCATTATCCTCGATAACAAAGAAAGAGATATCGGTAGTACCTCCACCCATATCAAGCATGATACTCATACCTCTTGGAATCCGGGCATTGGTTGTCAGAGAACGTAATGCAGCATACGCTTCCGGAAGGATTATCAAGCCGTATTGCATTTTCAAATCTTCCGAATATTCATATTTAGGAATCCAAGAAAGCAAATCTTCGTATGGAGTTGCTAAGAATTTCTCAAAGTCATTCTGAAAAACATCTTCAACTAATCTGATTGCCTGAATTAAATAACCAGAAGCAAATGGCTTCAACCGACTAAATGTAGCCTTACTCGCAGGGATTCCCATCTGAATAGAAAAATCCGATCCAAATCGCTCCTCCAATCTGAAAATAATATAAGCAAGATACAAGACGGTTAATTCTTGAGCTCTAATCTCATAGTCCCAAACATATGCAGAGAAAGTAGCCTGCTTAAAATATCTGAAAATCATCGGATACTCTATAAGCGACTCCTCATATTGGTTCTTTCTGAAAGCATAATTTCTTTTAATACGTTCACATTCAGCCTCCCAATTTTTAATATCCTTTTTGTGCTGAGAGACAAGCCAATTATATCGATTAACAGTCTTTTTGTATTGTTTTTTCAATGAGGCACATTGATTTAGCCAATCCTGATATTCATCTTTTTGTTCTTTTGATGCTATCAATTTGGGATTTATAGATTCTGGTATTTCAGAGGTTAATTCTGACTGTAAAGGCTTTAGAGGATAAACAGGCTCTACAGGCATAGGTAAGCCTAATCTCTTGCCCCCCATATGAACCCATTTTCTCTTCCTTTTCTCGTAATCCAATTTTAATTTCTGGCATTTCGTATGCCAAATTTTCATTGGATCTGGTTTATCTTTCTTCTGTGGTAAAGGACGACCAATTCCGTATAAATCTTTGTAGGGAATAGTCATTGAAATACCACCATCTGTGACAAATGTATAAACAGGTTGAGGAGGCATTTGGGGTTCTTCAACAATAGGAATATTTGGCTCGACAGGGTGAACCGGTAAAGTCAATTCACCCGGATCTGCAACAATCTTCTTTTTTCGAGCTANAAGACATGTTTCCAAATCAATACTACCATATCTTAAAGTATGGTCTTTATTGATTTGGATAATAGAAGGAAAGGCAAAAACACCCTCTTCCCATTCATAAAATTCATAAGTTTTATGTAATGGAATATCCGAATTTTCAATACAGATTTTGGTCTGATGGGTCCCAAAATCAATTCCCACTGTTATAGCCATGTTATCAATTCATTACTACTTTAGATAACGACACGAGAGTGTGTGTTATTATCGGTGGTTGTGATGAGTTTACCTTCTCAAATGCCGCATCTTTGGACGTGAGAAGCATTTTAAGACGGTTATTCGCCAGTTGAAGTCTGTTTTTAGCACGGGCAACCTCTTTTTCATCGCTAAGCCACTCAATATTCTGTTCTTCATCACGTATGTTTCGTTCCTCTTTCTTTATACGTGCGTCAAAATATTCTTTGAGCTGGCGGAGGCGCAGTTCTCGCTGAGAGTCATCTTTAATGGCAATCTCAGCCTTCCTCCTNATTACAAAATCGGAGATAAAGGCGGTGAAATCACTTTCCATATTGGCACAGGCTTCAGCAGACAAGTTATCAGAAATATCACTTGTTTCAAGAAACTTGGCTTTGTCTTGAAGGTCTCCAAATATTTTCATATTGATAACTTCATCAGTTATTGTCATATCCTTCTCAACATTATATAAGACAGGNACGAGAATATCCGAAGGCACCTCCTTACCCATAATCTTTCTTTTGGTTGATACAGAATATACCGCCAGGTAATAAACTCCTTTTTTTATTTCTATTCCCTCAGGAATACGATAACCTAACTGAAAAGTTTTTCCAATATCAGTTATTGCCTCTTTGAAATGAACCGATGCCGCTATTATTATTGGATTGTATATATTTACATAGTCTGCATACTTGTTATCAAAAGCAAATTCCTGCTCAAAGGTAAGAACTCTCTTCCCAGTTTCTCTGAAATCCTCCAGAATGTCATGGCGATATGCTCTGAACAAATCTTCAAAATCCGAACCATGTGGTTGATTGGCAGTTATAAAATTAGTTAGGATAGTCGGAGTACTTTTTGGAACACCGAAAGAATATTCATGGGAATTGATTCGCTCAAACACACAAGTTTTAAGTTTTTCCGCAACGAGCATCCTGACATAGTTTTTCAATTCCTCCTCAGTAACATATAGCTTTTGATCTCGGATTTTGCTAATCTCATTCTGGAAATAGATATCATTGGAAAGTGCATTAGTCATGCCTTCCTCAACTTGGTCTAATTGTATTTTCTGATTTTCTATAGCTTTTTCGATGTCTCTAATCTTCTTTTCTTGAGCCGCTTTTGACAGATTCATTCCATAAAGGTCATTCTCAAGTTTAAGAAACGACTCGGTCATTTCTTCAAGAATCATCTCCAGATCACCGATAACCCCTTGGAACACNCCTATACGTTCAAGAAGTCGGTCGTATATCAATTCCTGAATTGAATCCCGTACTACAAGATTATATATATGCACTTGTGCAGCTTTTTGGCCGAAACGATCAATACGACCGATACGCTGTTCCACAACCATCGGATTCCACGGGAGGTCATAGTTGACCAGATGAGAACAGAACTGCATATCAAGACCCTCCGAACCCACTTCAGTGGAAAGAAGTACACAGAAATCGCGGCAATCCTTGAACTCCTGAATTATCTTTTCTCGTTCCTTTATGTCACCATGAATAGCAAAGACCTTGTAGCCTATTTTCTGGAGTCTAATTGCAAGGTATCTTACAGTGAACTTGAAGATAGAGAAAACTATCACCTTCGAAGCTCCGGCTGCCTTAACTCCATTAAAAATCTCGACAAGGTTATCTATCTTGGCATCGGGGAGATCATTTTGAGAAGAAACATCTTTGCAGAAGGCTTCAACATCACAGTCATTATCGATAAACAAACGATAGCCATTGACGCTGCTCGCTACCATACGCTTCTTCTGTATAAGTCCGAGAATCGANCCTTTAGGAATTATTTCTTCTCCATATATGTCGTATTCCACTCCACCTTTACTTTCAAGATAATTGTCGATTACTTCATCGTAAATCTCCCGTTCACTCGCCGAAAGACAAATGTTTATCTTGTGAGCCATGCGTTCTGTCTGTTGTCTTTCATCAGTCGACACCTCACGCTTACGAGTCCTTGAAAATACATTGTTTATTGAACTCATAGCGGAGATATCGCTCTGCAACTGAGCTCTTAATGCAAGTGAGTCTTCCATGTCAAGCCTCTCTAAGATTTTTTCATACAAAGGGATACCGGAGTACAACTTTTTTACTGTTGAATCTGTGGAATATACCAACTCGCCAATCTCATGAGTCTCTTTGATTTCACTGGTGGTCAACAATTCCTTAATTGCTGACAATGGCTCATTTGCATTAAGCATGGAGATTGCTTTTACAAAGGGCCTGTTAGCACTTATAAGGTTACGAAATACTTCTTGATTATCAAAATCATAAGGTTCAAGAAGATGCAGCAGGTTATACAAGTCATTCTCCCCGAGCATAATAGGTGTAGCGGTAAGAAACACCACGGAATCCGCATAGTCAAGTATGCGTGTCATGCCTCTATACGTCTGTGTATCGTTATTACGCATCTTATGTGCCTCATCGCACAACACAACAGAATATTTGCGTTGACCAGATTGCAGAAACTCTATCAAGGCATTAGTTGGTCCCGTATCGTCGTTACTCTTGCTGTCATCCTTTCTTTTTGCCCTGATTTTCTCATAGTTAAGAATTCCTCTGGCATTTTGCGGATGTGCCTTCAGGTCTTCAACTGCATCATTCAGGGATTCGTATATCTTGAATGAAAGGCCGAACTTTTCTTGCAGCTCGGTCTGCCACTTGATTTTAAGGGAATTAGGACAGACAATCAAGGCGGTCTTAAATTCCTCTCTGGCTTTCAGTTCAAGAAGTATATGTCCAGCTTCAATAGTCTTACCGAGNCCTACTTCATCGGCGATGAGGATACGGCGAGTATGGGAATTGAGGAATTTCAGCAAAGGCTTGAACTGATAAGCCTTAAATAAGGTCTTCGAGGCCTTAAGTGAAGAGATCGTATTATTATTGGAATTATTGATTTTGTACGTGGTGTTGACAAGTACAAACTGATCACGATTACCAAAAATACCCTTGCGTACACGTTCAAACGGATTTTCTATTTCAAAGAACCCGTCAAGATTCTGTTCAAGACAGGTTTCAAGTGATTCATTGTATCTTACACGATACAACTGACGTCCACGGGCAGGAGGACAGACCTCACATACGACACCTTTTTGTTGTGTCACAATGTTTAAAACAGTATCGCCACATGAGAATTTTGCCATAACTATTTAATATGTCTAAAATTGTCTTTAAAGAATAAAAGTCATACCATTAAAGCTCATATATGAATGACTACATAAAATAAACTCCCGTGTAGCATCTGNTGGCTGACCTTGTCGAGCTNTGCTCGCTTTGCANCNGCAAAGAANGCCTGTAACGNCTACNNGGNNNTTTCTCAANNTTTTTGCTTGTGCCGTGAATCTTGGCTGAGTCAAGCGNCANGCCGGTTTCNTNTTCTTTANTTGCAGGTCATTTTCAGATGNNCGTTACTTAANTGCAAANTTAGTGATTTTTCTGAGATAGCGGCTATAAATGGGGNGGAAAGTTGGNGNGCAGAGTGCTGTGTAAGGGGGTGTTGGGTGCTGTTGTGGGGATGGNCGGAAATTNATTCGGAGTTGTGTCAAAATGTTTGTTTTGACACAACTCCGAGGTATGATGGGAGGGAGTCTTAGGCGGTGAGGAGCACGAGGATGATGCCGAAGATGATGAGGAGGGTGTTGGACACGGCGTAGGTGATGGTGTAGCCGAGGGCGGGCACGCTGCTNCCGAGGCGTTCCTGCACGGCTCCGAGTCCGGCGGTGGTTTTGCGGGCTCCGGCGCAGCATCCGAGCGTCACGGCGGGGTGNAACTTGAAGAGCTTGTGCCCGATGATGATTGCGAGGAAGAGNGGCACGAGGGTCACGATGAGTCCGGCGATGAAGATTTTGGGTCCTACTTCGGCAAACGAGCTGATAAACGAGGGNCCCGAGGCGATGCCGATGACNGCGATATACATGTTAAGNCCCAGGTTGTTGAANACCCACAGCGATGCCTTGGGGATGGCGCCGTAGACGGGTCGCTTGGCACGCAGCCATCCGAGNATAAGTCCTGCCACNAGGGCGCCGCCGCTCGCTCCGAGGCTCACGGGCACGTTGCCTATCGTNANGGCGAGGGCTCCGAGAAGTCCGCCCAGGAGAATGCCGATGCCGATGAACACGAAGTCGGTGGCTACGGTGCGNGGGTCGGCATATCCGATCTCTTTGGCGGCGCGGTCGAGATTCTTTTTCAAGCCGACGAGCTCGAGCACGTCGCCGCGTTGAATCTCCGTGGGGTTGAGGGGATTGAGGGGCACGTCGTTGCGCACGATGCGCTTTATGTCGACCCCGTCCATCCATGGCTGGTCAAACAGCTCTCTAACGGTTTTGACCGCGCAGTGCTTTGACACGGTGACGTCGACATCCTCCACGGGGAAGGTGAGGAGATTCACGCCCGCCACTTCGTGACCGAGCCAGGAATTGTCGGCTACGATCATTTCGCGCCTACCGGCAAGCGCCACGGTGTCGCCCGGGTTAACGAGCGTGTCGGGCGTGATCAGGTCGATGCGTTCGGCGGTTGATGCACGCTCGATGCGCTCCACGGTGAGCCGTCGCCCCGAGTCTTCAAACTTGGCTTCTATCTCCTTGACCGAGCGGGGCGCGGTCATCCAGTCGCCGTCGGCGACAAAGGCGCGAAACGCCACGGGGCGGCATGCGTTGAAGCTCGCCGGATCGCTGCCCGAATCGGCGGGGCTCAGTGTCTTTTCCAGTTCGCGGGTCATCGCCTTCACCTTGTCGATGCCTCCCATCATGGCGGGTCCTACGTAGCCGAGCAGCCACACGGCACCGAGGGTTCCAAACACGTAGGTCATGGCGTAGCACACGGGGATGGCGTCGACCATCGCCTTGATTTCGTCGGCCGACCCCGGCAGGGAGTTGACGGTGTCTTCAGCGGCGCCAACAACGGGCGACGCCGTCGACGCTCCAGCCATCATGCCCGCAGCCTGACCGGGATTGAGCCCGAACAGCGCCGCCGCCCCGAGGGCGGCTCCGAGGATGAGCACGCACACCACCACCGCGAAGAGAACCTCTTTGAGCCCCTCGCCGCGCAGCGACCTGAAGAATTGAGGACCGACGCTGTAGCCGATGCAGAAGAGGAAGAGCAGGAAGGAGACCGACTTGAGCGGGCCGCCCACGTTGATGTCGAGCTGACCAACGAGCACCCCCACGATGAGCACCGCCGTGACGGTGCCGAGGGCTATGCCTTTGAACTTGAGTTTGCCGAGCCAGAAGCCCAGACCTATGGTGAGAAACACGGCAAGAGCCGGAGTGTGACGTAATGCTTCAACGAACCACATAATGGATGAATTTTAATGTCGATATAAGTTTATAACACTTCGTCCCGCCGATTGGTTGGCGTGTGCCGCCACTATGATTTTGTCGAATCGGCGCTAATGTGTAACTTTGCGGGCATAAATATCGGTTGAGTAATGGACAAGCTTTATTTCAAACTGTTCTGGACGTTTTTTAAAATCGGGGCATTCACCTTCGGCGGCGGCTGGGCGATGATTTCGATTATAGAGCGTGAGATAGTCGACAAAAACAAGTGGATAGGCAAGGAGGAATTTCTTGACCTGCTTGCGGTGTCGCAGTCGCTTCCGGGCATCCTTGCGGTGAACATCTCGGTGTCGATCGGCGACAAGCTGCGCGGATTCAAGGGGAGCGCCGTTGCCGCATTGGGCACGATTCTGCCGTCGTTTCTGATAATCCTCGCCATCGCCATGTTTCTCACCCCCGACATCATAAAGAATAATCCTGTCGTGGCTAAAATCTTCAAGGGGATACGCCCCTGTGTGGTGGCGTTGATCATCGCCCCTGTGATAACCTCGGCAAAGGCGGCGCGGATCAACCTGAAAACGGTGTGGATTCCCGTGGTGGTCGCCGTGTTGATTTATGTTGGTTGGAACCCGATAGTGTTTATAATTCTCGGCGGATTGGGAGGGTATCTATACCTTCGCCGCGCCGACAGGCTGATGAAAAGCGGAAAGGAGGGTGAACTGAAATGAGTGTGTATCTGAAACTGATATGGGCATACCTGAAAATAGGGCTTTTCGGCTTCGGCGGAGGTTATGCCATGCTTGCGTTGATAGAGCGCGAGGTTGTCACCCCGGGATGGATCACCGAGCAGATGTTCACCGACATTGTAGCCATCTCTCAGATGACTCCCGGACCAATCGGAATCAACAGCGCCACCTACATCGGCTATGTCGTGACCGGGGGAGTGTGGGGTTCGATCGTCGCAACCGTCACGGTGATGTTGCCCTCGTTCCTGCTGGTGATATATGCGAGCCACTTCATCAGGCGCCACAAGGAGTCGGTGGTGATAAAAGGTATCTTCACAGGGCTGCGTCCCGTCGTTATAGGGCTTATCGCCTCGGCGGCGCTCCTTCTGATGAACAAGCAGAATTTTCCCGACTACAATATAAGCATCGCTATATGCGCGGCGGCTTTCTGCCTCAATTATTTCACCAAACTTCATCCAATTTACATTATATGTCTCGCCGGGTTGACCGGACTAATCGTTTATTGAAATGACTTATCAGGAAGCGCTTGATTTTCTCTATGTTCAGCTGCCGGTGTTTCAGCGCATAGGCGCCGATGCCTATAAGCCGGGGCTCGACACCTCGCTGCGGCTCGCCGAGGCGATGGGCAATCCCCACCGCTCGTTTAAAAGCATACATGTGGGAGGCACCAACGGAAAGGGGTCGACATCCCACACTCTTGCCGCCATTCTGCAGCGGTCGGGCTACAACGTGGGGCTCTATACGTCGCCCCATCTGGTCGATTTCCGTGAGCGCATGAGGGTGAACGGCAAGATGATCACACGTGAGGAAGTGGTCGACTTTGTGGAGCACTATCTTGCCATGAATCTCGACCTCCATCCATCGTTTTTCGAGCTCACGATGATGATGGCGTTTGAGTTTTTCAAGCGCCGCGGCGTCGATGTNGCNGTGATCGAAGTGGGGCTTGGNGGACGTCTTGACAGCACTAACATCATCACCCCTGAACTGTCGGTCATCACCAACATCTCTTTCGACCACACCCAGTTTCTCGGCGACACTCTTGAAAAGATAGCNTCGGAGAAAGCCGGGATAATCAAGCCGGGTGTTCCGGTNGTGATAGGGGAGTCNGANGGCGCTGTCCGCAGTGTGTTTGCCGAAAAGGCTTGGCGGGAAAAGGCATCCATCCGTTACGCCGACGATTCTCCGCTCTATGACGAGGCTGTTTCCGACGGCTCGGTCATAAGATATCTTGCCACGCCTTACGGGGACCTTGTCGGCGAACTTGCCGGCGAGTGCCAGAAGAAGAACACAGCGACAATCCTCAATGCCGTCGACGAGCTTTCAAAGCAGGGGTGGAGCATAACTCCCGAGGCGGTTGCCGAAGGATTTGCGGGAGTGTGTGAATTGACNGGNTTGATGGGCAGGTGGATGAAGACCGGCGACTCCCCGNTGGTGATATGTGANACCGGNCATAATTCGGGCGGGTGGGAATATCTGTCGAAGCAGATTGCCTCGTGCCCGGGGAGGAAGCACGTCGTTATCGGCTTCGTCAATGACAAGGCGATAGACCACATNCTGAAAATGATGCCTCGCGACGCNTCCTATTATTTCACGCAGGCGTCGGTCGACAGGGCGCTTCCCGCTGACGCGCTTGCCGCCGAGGCTGAAAAAGCCGGATTGAAAGGCGATGCGTANNCCTCNGTCGCNAAGGCGGTCGAGGCGGCTCTTGGCAATGCCGAGGCGGGCGACACGGTCTTTATAGGCGGTAGCACATTCGTTGTCGCCGACTATCTTGCGTCGCTCAATGNGGATGCTTAGACGATTTTAACCTATTCGNTTTTGGATTGCGTCGANTATNGACTGNGGATTTTCGCAGCCGATCATGTATTTTTTGCCGTTTTTGAGTGTCACGAGAAAGCAGTCTGAAGCCTTCCCATAGTAAGCAAAATATTTGCCGAGATCCTTTTCGCTGAACCANCCCCAGTAGCCAAACCATCCTCCNCTTCCGCANANGCGCTTCTCGGCGAGAGTGGGAGGGCATAGCTTCACNCTCTTAATGTCGGCAAGCGGAATCATTGTCTTGCGCAGAGTTCTGTTGACCGACAGCTCGTTGTCNTCGACCGAAACCGAAATCGGGGCGTAGAACAGNCCTCCGAAGAGCAAAGCAACGACNGCGGCTGAGATAACATATATTTTCCACACGTTTGCGTCTTTCAGGCACAACATTATAAGAACGCCTACCATTATGGCTATNGCCACAATAGTGATGACTATTGAATAAGNGCTTAGTTTTACTCGCTGCGTCGTCATTTTANAAATTTTTAATGGGTTACCCCGTAAAGTTACAATAATTNGCTTATNCCGGCAAGTGCAATGCGCGTCTTTGTGCATTAANGTCTTTAGNNCGTTTTGCGNGTAGGTTGAAAAAATAACTGCGGGGNAGGGTAAATGTGAGGATTTGGGCGGTTGCAATTGGGTAATCGGGGATTTATGCTTAACTTTGCCGAAAATTAAGAAAATGTAATTAATATGGCACAGAAACCATCGATTCCCAAGGGCACGCGCGATTTTTCGCCCGTAGAAATGGCTCGTCGCAACTATATATTCGATACTATTCGTGAAGTGTTTCGTCTTTACGGCTTCCGTCAGATAGAGACTCCGGCTATGGAGACACTGTCGACGCTNATGGGCAAATATGGCGAGGAGGGNGACAAGCTCCTGTTCAAGATTCTGAATTCAGGCGACTATCTTCATGGTGTCGACAAGGAGCTGCTTGACCGTGGCGAGGCNTCGGGCAAGCTGACCTCGGCGCTTTCGGAAAAGGGGTTGCGTTATGACCTCACAGTTCCNTTTGCCCGCTATGTGGTGATGCATCGAAATGATGTCCAGTTCCCGTTCAAGCGTTTCCAGATTCAGCCTGTGTGGCGNGCTGACCGTCCGCAAAAAGGGCGTTATCGCGAATTCTATCAGTGTGACGCCGACGTCGTCGGCTCTGATTCGCTTATGAACGAAGTGGAGCTGCTTCAGCTTATNGACGAGGTTTTCAGCCGTCTTAAAATNAATATCACCATAAAACTGAACAACCGCAAGGTGCTTGCCGGAATCGCCGANATNATAGGGGAGCCCGAGAAGATGACCGACATAACGGTGGCGATTGACAAGATTGACAAGATAGGTCTTGACAACGTGAAGGCTGAGTTGAGAGAACGCGGACTCTCGGANGAGGCTATCGACGCGCTCACTCCGGTGCTNTCGNTCGATGGCACTGTCGACGAGCGTCTTGANAAACTTGCTTCCGTGCTCAAAGATTCTGAGACCGGAATGAAGGGCATCGAAGAACTCCGNACTATCGTTGACGCTACGCGCAGNCTGGGTCTTCGCGCCGAGCTTGACCTTGACGTGTCGCTGGCTCGCGGACTTAACTATTACACCGGCGCGATCATAGAGGTGAAGGCGCGCGACGTGCAGATCGGTTCGATAACCGGCGGCGGACGCTATGACAACCTTACCGGAGTGTTTGGNATGCCGGGTGTGTCGGGAGTGGGCATCTCATTCGGAGCCGACCGCATTTATGACGTGCTCAACACGCTCGACCTCTATCCTGCCGACGCAACCCACGGCACACAGGTGATCTTCTTGAATCTCGGAGAGAAAGAGGCTGCNGCGTCGATAAAGGCGGTGAAAGAGTTGCGCTCAATGGGCGTGGCTGCCGAAATCTATCCCGACGCCGCCAAGATGAAGAAGCAAATGGGATATGCCGACGCATTGAAGATACCCTATGTAGCTATAATCGGTGACTCGGAACTTGCTGAAAACAAGGTGACGGTGAAGAATATGGCGACCGGCGAACAGGTGTCGGTGAGCCTTGACGCTCTTTCAGCCGACATGTTTAAATAATGCCGAGTCCTGCAAAAAACACGAGCGCTATGCCAATCGGGGCGATGTAGCGCAGACTGAACACGATAAGGTTCAATANCCATGGTAAAAGCGTGCCTGCTCCCTGCAGTTGCGCTTTTACTATTTTGCGGTCGATCATCCAGCCGACGAATATCGAAATGAGCATTCCNCCGAGCGGCAGGAGAATGTTGCTCGAAACGTAGTCAAAGAGATTGAAAATAGTGAGTCCGCAAATGGTGAATCCGCTCAGCGAGCCAAATGACAAGGCGCATAGGGTTCCGAACACAATCGCNATACCNGTGTTGAGAAGGGTTGCCGAGCGTCGGGTCATGCCGAGCTGTTCAGTGAAAAAGGCTATCGCTATTTCGCTCATGGATATNGTAGANGTGAGCGACGCGAGAAACAGCAGGAAGAAGAACAGCGTNGACCATCCGATTCCAAACGGCATCTGGCTAAAAATGGAAGGGAGCACCTCGAAGACCAGCTTGGGACCTGCCGCCGGTTCGGCGTTGAATGAGAAGACCGCCGGGAAGATGATTATGCCGGCAAGGATTGCCACCAGGGTGTCGAGCANGGCGGTTGTAGTGGCGCTCTTCACAAGCGGGGTCTTGTCGGAGAAATAGCTTGCGTAGGTGAGCATGGTGCCAAGCCCGAGCGACAGNGAGAAGAATGCCTGTCCAAGCGCTCCGAGCAGAACCGAGGAGTCGACTTTGGAAAAATCGGGGAGAAANAGGAATCGCAGACCGTCGGCAGCTCCGGGCATGGTGAGCGAATTGATGCAGAACAGCACAAGGATTCCAAANAGCACGGGCATCAAGATATTGGACACTTTCTCGATTCCTTTCTGAACGCCGCGAAGCATGATGCACCCGTTGATGAGCAGAAAGATGATGCTCCACATGGGTGAACGCCATCCTGTGGAAAATGAGTCAAACATCAGGTGGCGGTCTTCGGGCGATATGCTGATGAATGTTCCCCTGATGGACTGGAAAAAGTATTCAAGCGTCCATCCTGCAACCACCGAATAGAACGACAGAATCATCATCGAGGCGAGAATGCCGATATATCCTACCCATCCCCATTGAGGGCGGCTGTGAAGTTTTCGATAGGCGCCGAATATGTTGCTGCGTGTGCTGCGTCCCATTATGAACTCNGCGCAGATCACGGGTATGCCGAGCAGGAGAATGAACAGAATGTATATCAAGAGGAAAGCGCCNCCTCCATGCACTCCCGCTTCGTAGGGGAAGCGCCATATATTTCCAAGCCCGACNGCTGAGCCTACTGTTGTCGCAATCACTCCAAGGCGAGTTGCAAACTGCGCNCGTTTATTATTTTCCATGGTTCAAGTAAAATTCAGAAGAAATTGGCAATAAGGATAACAGCGATGAGCACCGGAGCCATGTAGCGCACGATGGCTCGGATAGGGCGATAGAAGCGGCTTTCGACAGTGCCGCTGTTGGTGAGCTCGTCGTAGAAATAATTTTTCGGGGCAAACCATCCGAGATACACGCAGATACCTATCGCCACGAGGGGAAGCATGATGTTGGTCGCAACNGTGTCGAGGAAGTCAAAGATGTTGAGTCCGGCAATTTTTATCCATGCCAGTGAGCTTTGCGACAGTGAGCAGATGGAGCTCAGCAGGAACAACGGCAGGATNACGATGCAGCATGCCGCTACGCGTTTCAGTTTGAACCGGTCCTGAAGGAAGGCTATCGACACCTCGGCGAGCGAGATGGTGGAGGTGAGNGCCGCTACCATCAGCAGGAGGAAGAACAGAATCGACCANAGGCGGGTGGCATGCATCTGTGCGAAGACTTCGGGAAGCGTTACAAAAACGAGAGTGGCGCCCTCGAGATTGTGGGAGGAGAGCCCGAATGTTTCCACGGCGGGGAAAATGATGAATCCCATCATCACNGCGACGAGGAGATCAAGGAGTGAAACGGTCACAGCCGTACGAGTGAGTTTGGTGTCTTTAGGGAAATAGCTCGAATAGGTGATGAGGATACCCATGCCGAGCGAAAGGGAGAAGAATGACTGCCCGAGAGCGTTGATGATGACCGCGGGCGTTATTTTGCTGAAATCGGGTTTCAGGAAAAATTCAAGCCCCTCCATGGCTTTGGGGAATGTGCAGGCTACACCGGCAAAAATCAGCAACAGGACAAATANCAGCGGCATGAGAATGTTAGACATCTTTTCAATCCCTTTTCTCACTCCCAGGAGAAGAATGGCGAGGTTCAGGACTATCATGACATAGGTCATCACCAGCGGNCGGGCGCTTGTCAAGATATACTCCTTCATTTTGGCTCCGAACTGCATGTCGAGATTCTCTNTCCCATTGATAGCTGAAAGTCCNTCGACAGGGGTGTAAAGATCTCCGGTTATTGANTGCCACAGGTATTCGAATGTCCATCCTGCCACAACCATATAGAAGGATAGAATCAGATANGACGCGAGGATTGCTATCGCTCCGACTATCCACCATGGTTTGCCGGGAGCAAGTTTGCGGAACACCCCTACGGCATCGCTTTGACATCCTCTGCCGAGAGTGAATTCGGCGAGCATCACCGGGATTCCGAGGAGAAATACGCATCCTATGTATAGAAGGAGAAACGCTGCGCCGCCGTTGGCTTGCGCTTCTGCGGGAAAACGCCACACGTTGCCGAGTCCTACTGCCGAGCCGACAGTTGCCGCAATTAGGCCTATTTTGCTTCCAAATTGGACTTTTTGAGCCATGATTATAGACAGATTAGAATTTATTCATTACAAAATTACTCAAAATCTTCCATTTTGCAAATCTGAAAACATACTCTTAACTTTGCGATAAGATTTACAGGTTATGCGAAAGTTCTTAAATTCCCTCCCGATAGGCGTGGCTTCCGCGTTGGTGATAGCGGCAGTGTTATATCTCACGCTTTATCCTGAGCCGCTTCCCGATAATGACGTGCAGCTTTTTCCTGGCGCCGACAAGGTGATTCATGCCTTGATGATGCTGGGCGTTTCAGGATGCGTGGCTTATGATTGCCTGCGTTCACGCAGGTACCGGGACAAAATCAAGCCGCCGAAAGGACTGCTGGTGTGCCTGCTGGCATTNACCATCCTTTTCGGCGGCGTTATTGAGTTGCTTCAGTCGGCTATGGGGCTCGGGCGAAGCGAGGATTTTATGGATTTCGTAGCTGATTCCATTGGAGCCCTTGTCGCATTCATCGTAGAATTGAATTGCTGGAGCTCTTTAAGGAAATGGCTTATTGAGCGTCGGTGAATGATTCGGGGTGTTCCATGGCTCGCTTGACGATGTTTGCAAGGCTGTCGCCGTGGAGGTTTCGGTCGATGATTGTTCCGTCGGGTCCGATGAGCATGATGTGGGGAATTCCCGAGATGCCATAGATGTCGGTGGGAACATTCTGGGCGTTGATAATCTGAGGCCAGGGGAGTCCGAGCTGCTCGATAGCTTCCTTAGTGTCTTCGGGCTTGTCCCACACTGCGACTCCGAGCACGTCGAGACCTTGCGGATGATATTTTTCATACAGTTCTTTGAGCAACGGCATCGCGCGTCGGCACGGTCCGCACCAGCTTGCCCAGAAATCGACTACGGTGAAGTGACCTTTGCCTACATACTGGCTGAATGANACTGTGCTGTCGCCTTCGATGGTGAAGTCTTTGAACATTGTGCCGGGAGCTGTGGCTTTAAGATTCTTGTTCATTTCCATCAGCTTCTGGATGCGCGAGTATTCGAGATATTCGGGATGAACCTTCACGATGCTGTCGAGCTGGTCGGGAGTCAGTTCATAGGCGAGATTGGTGAAAGCGAAGAATCCGATGGGGTTTCCTGCCTGGGTGTCGATAGCGGTTTGGGTGAGCTCGTTGTAAGCGCCCTCGATCACTTGGCGAGCCGAGTCGGTGTCAGCTTTGCTGAAAGCGGCAGCGAGCGAGTCGCCGGCAGCCATGTATTCGTCGAGCTCTTTGTTGAGCTTGGTGCCTGAGGCGGTTCCGAGCGAGTCGATGGTGATGTCGCCGGCCTCAAGAATGAATGTCGAAGCGCGNCGTGAGCCGACGATCAATCGGGCGGGGATAGCCGTGGCGATATTTCCGCTCATCACGATTGATTNCCCTTCGATTAGGGTGCTGTCNACCTTGTCGCCTGAATCGTAGTTGACGATATATGCCATTTTTCCGGCATCTTCAGCTTTAGCAGGCGCTGTGACGGTGTATTTTCCGCCCTCTGACTGGTTTGCGCATGAAATCGCCAATGCTCCCAAAGCAACAGCGATGATACTTGAATGTTTCATTTAATTGGTTGTATTGATGGTTTATTGTAGTTTATTAGACTTAGCCATTTCAATCATGAGATCGTCGGGAACGATGAATATTTCAAGACGCCGGTTGGCGGNGCGGTTTTCCATCGTGTTATTCGGGCGTATAGGCTCGCTGGCTCCGAGAGCGTAGGGCACGAGCGTGGCGTGGTTGTCATTCAGTCCGTGAAGAAGGTATTCGCTCACGTTGTTCACGCGTGCCTCGCTCAGCATGTCGGTATAGTATTCAGAACCGGTGTTGTCGGTGTGACACACTACGATAAGCTTGTACATTCCCGGTTGCCTCATGAGATTGGCGTAGGGNTGGAGCAGAGTGTTGGCTGCGCGTGTCAGAACTGTGTCATTAGGGGCGAAAAGGAGATCGGTGGAGATGGTCGCCACGACGACTTCTCCTCGCCTCATTGTTTCGACACGCTCGCGTTTATGTGACGCGATTTTCTTTGCGAGATTGTTCATGTGGTCGGCTATCGCATCATGATACTTCTCGTTTATCGCCGGGACAGCGAGATTGTCGTCAAGCGACATTTCAAACGGGTCGAGAGCGGCAGAGGTAGTTTTGTTGTCAGCCGACGGCNTNTTNTTNNCGGTATTNTCNGACGAGAACGCTCCCGAGATTTTGTCTTTAATTGTGGTAAATATATTCTGCCCGCTTGCCGGCAACGCGAAGATTGACAGCAGCAGGAACAGGAGTAGCTTTGATTTTGAGATTTCGGTTGTAATCATCGGCAGTGGGTTATGCGTTTTCAAGACCGATTGATTTTTCATATTCGAGTTCGCCTTCAACAATGAAATGAACGTCATCGGTGTCGACCACGGCGAGCTTGTCTTTTTTCAACATCCTGTTCACATAGTCGAGGATGAGCGGCAACTCGGGATCGGAGTCATCGCTGTAACCGTCGCCTGAGATTTCAAGCAATCCGTTCTGTTCATAGTAGTCCCACACCATGTCGATGATGTTGAGAATTTCGTCGTCAGAATAGCGGTTCCGGATAGTCTCCGGCATATANTTGCGGATGAATTTCACTGCTTCATCTTCGTCAAATTGCATTTCTTTGTCTTCAGCCATGGCTTGGTGCTTTATGTTCAACTTNGCTAAGTTAAGAAATCTATGTTATTGAATCAAGCATTATTGCTGAAATTTCATATATTTTAGTTCAATTTTTCAAATTGCAACATAGAAGCCGGGCTTGCGTCGAGCCCGGAAACGGATAAAAAGAAAGAGAGCATGATTTTGGTTAATCATGCTCTCTATAGGAAATTCTTGTTGTAAGATTAGATTCCTTGGAGTTTGAATGTGATGGGCAATGTGTACCATACAGCCACTGCCTGTCCATTCATCTTGCCGGGGATGAAGTCGGGAAGAGTCTTCACAACTCGAACNGCTTCCTTGTCGAGGTCGGGGTCTTTACCGCGAGCAACTTTCACTTCACCTACTTTACCGGTTTTAGTTACGACGAACTGNACGATGACACGTCCCTGAATGTTGTTTTCTGCAGCCACAGGAGGATATTTCAAGTGGTCACGAATATACTTCATGAGCTCACCTTCGCCACCGGGGAACTGAGGCATCTGCTCAACGGCAGTGAACACCTTGTTCTCTTCAACAGGTTTCTTTTCTTCAACGACGATTTCGTCCTTGTGTTCACGAACGACGTTACGGTCGTCAGTACCCTTGTCGAAGTCACTCTGACCGAAAGCGGTGGTGGTTTCAGCAAGTTCGTCCTGAGTCTTGATTTCGTCTTCGGCTTTCACCTTGTCGTCTTCCACGATGGCGAGCTCGGTAACCTTAACGGTGTTGAGCACTTCTTCGGGGAGAACTTCAGGCTTTTCTTCTTCGTAGCGTTCCTGTTCGGGTTCGTCTTCAGGNTCATCCTGATCAGCAGAGTTGTCAAGATTAACCATTGCCTGCTCGGTGAGGTCCTCGGGACGCTCCTCGGCTTTGGGAAGCACGGTGTTGACCAGTAACGGAAGAAGGAATGCGATTGCGATTATAATGATAACTACAATCATTGCCTTATTGTGACGAGCATCTGACTCTTTACGCAATTCATAGGCGCCAAAATTCTGGTTCTTACCTTCAAATACTATATCGCGCCATTCTTTTGATGAAAGATCTACATCTTTTGCCATTTTCTTTTGTCAATTAATAGTTAAACCATTCATCACTTTTTAGGGTGCTTTGCGATGTAGTCGAATATCAGCAATGAGTCAACATTATTGATATTGTCAATCTGGTAGCGTGAAATCTGGTTGATTTGCATTTCGTCAAGAGCGCCGATCAAGCTTTCCCAAGATGCGTTGGGACCNGCNTTGATGATGACTACGGGACGGTCGGTAATGAGCGAGTCATTACGGATTTCCTTAGCTCTCTTCTGATACTCCTCGTCAGTAATGGTCTTATTCTTCCAGTCTTCTTTCAAGACAGCGATTTTTTCAAGCACGGTCTTGTTTTTGTCGTGAAGAATTTTNCGGATACCTTGAGTTTCGCCGTTCTGATTGCCGATGAACTTCTCAACTTTCAGGTTGCTGTTGTCGAGATGTCCGTCTTTGTCTTCGTCAGCGATTTCGGGCTTACCGAAGTAATAGTAGATGATGTGAGCCGGGCGACCGGTTTCAGGATCATACTTCACATTACCGTCGGCGTCGCGTTCGGTGTCAAGGATTAGGGTCACTGCTTGAGATTCCTTAGCTTTGTTCTGTTGCTCCTGCTCTACCTTTTCGTTTGACGGAAGAGATATCTGCAAGGTCTGCGATTTGATCATCGTGGTACAGAGCATGAAGAACGTGATAAGGAGCATATTCATATCCACCATCGGGGTGAAGTCGACGTGGATTGACATCTTCTTCTGGGCGCCTTTTTTCTTTTTGCCGCCGTCTGATTGTTCTATCTGTGCCATAATGATTAATCGTTTTCAGTTTTTAGCGCGGTCATCAAGCTGAATTTATTCATCTTCAAAGTCTGCAGGTTGTCAAGAACATCGTGTACAGTAGTGTAGGGGGTGTCCTTGTCGGCTTTCACTGCAATACCTTCTCCGCTCTTGATTGTTGCTTCAAGNTTGGGNTTGGATGAATTGTAGATTGCGCGCATCCAGATTTGGAACTCATTAGGTTTGGTCAAGTCCTTGTTGTCNTCGATAGGAATACCTGTCGAAGGATTTGACATGTCGGAAAGAACTTCGTCTTGCTTTGCTTGAGGAAGATCAAGGAAAGCGGGAAGATCAGCGATCTTTATACCGAACATGTTCATCTTAGAGAACTTTGCAACCTGTTCGTTAGTGAGCTGTACTTGTTTACTATGAGTCTTGTTATACTCGGCTACGGCACTTCTGATAAGTTCGGCTCTTACTTTTTCGCTTGAATAGGTAGAGTCGGCGTCACCTGAAACCGATAGAAAGACCTTCCCCTCGGGTGAAATGAGGACAGTGGTGGTGTTGGTCACAGGCACTTTGATTTCCGACACTGACGACGGAGTGAGCACTGTAACCGGCTCCTTCTGCAAGAAGGTCGAGGTCAACATGAAGAAAGTAAGCAAAAGAACAGTCACGTCACTCATCGCGGTCATGTCGATGAGGGTACTCTTTCTTTTAATTTTTACTTTTCCCATTGTTTTTCTGTTAATAGATTTTTAATCGAATATTATCTGAAAGACAATGGATTAGTGAGTAGCAGCAAATGTTTGCACGATTGAGAAACCGATTTCGTCGATAGCGTAAGTCAAGTTAGTCAAGTTGTCAATCTTGTTGGTGTAGAAGTTGTAAGAGATAACTGCGAATGCACCGGTTGCGATACCGAAGGCGGTGTTGATAAGTGCCTCAGAGATACCGGTAGAAAGTTCGGTTGAGTCAGGAGCACCTGATGCAGCAAGAGCCTGGAATGATTTGATCATACCCATCACAGTACCGAGAAGTCCGACAAGTGTACCGAGAGTGGTGAGGGTTGCAACGATCGGGAGGTTCTGCTGAAGAGCGGGCATCTCAAGAGCGGTAGCTTCTTCAACTTCCTTCTGAAGAGTAGCGATTTTCTGTTCCTTTGAAAGAGTGGTGTTCTTGTCCATTTCTTCGTAGCGAACGAGAGCAGCTGAAACTACAGCGGCAACACTACCTTTCTGCTTAGAGCAGAGAGCCTGAGCTCCGGCGATGTCATTTTTCTTCAAGCAATCTTTAACACCGGCAACGAACTTAGAGATGCTGCCTTTACCTTTTGCGCTTGAAAGAGCGATCCAACGTTCAACAGAGAGAACGATAACGGTGAGGAACAAAGTTTGAAGGATAGGCACGATGAAACCACCTTTGTATACGGTTCCCCAAAGATCCTGCGGGTGACCTGCTTCGTCGAAGTGCATGTCATGTCCGAACCAGAAGATGAACAAGCAAAGAGCTACGATGAAACATGCGATGATTACAAGAAATGCATTCTTAATACCGCGTACGTTAGAACCTTCGTTCTTAGGCTGTTTTTTAGCCGGAGCGGCTCCAGCATTAGGCTTTTGATTTTCCATAATTTTTTGAATGATAATGAATTAAAGTTATTTTAAAGTGTTATATCTCTACTGTTTATGCAAGTGTTGTGTTTCGTGAGTTTACATGGTCCTTGTCAACAATCAGCTTCACCCTAAATAAAGGTAATAGTAGTGGCGCTACTTGTCTCGGAGGTGGCTCTTCGATCCATCTTCAAGCATTCCGAGCCGTTAATTTACGGCTTT
Organism: Bacteroides sp.; assembly: GCA_014801525.1. GTDB lineage: Bacteria > Bacteroidota > Bacteroidia > Bacteroidales > Muribaculaceae > Muribaculum. The sequence continues at coordinate 80,049 of JAAVEB010000002.1, read as the reverse complement.
GGTTGTGCAAATTTATTATTATATTTCTAACAATCCAAATTTTGGATAGTGATTTTTAGATGTTTTGAAGCCTTAAGTGAGATATTAATCCTTAATCGTGTTTTATAACATAATTTTTTGTAATTTTGTAAGCGGAAAATGTAAAAAGATGCATTTATTCCAATTCGTGACCCAATTTGATTTACATACTGATTTTAATTGTATATAAACGTGGCTACTCTTAATGATGAAATAAACCGCAGACGAACTTTCGCAATTATCTCTCACCCTGATGCCGGTAAAACCACTCTTACTGAAAAATTGTTGCTTTTCGGAGGCGCGATTCACGTAGCCGGCGCCGTGAAGTCAAACAAGATTAAGAAGACTGCCACTTCCGACTGGATGGAAATCGAGAAGCAGAGGGGCATTTCGGTCGCTACCTCGGTGATGGGTTTCAATTACGGAGATTATAAGATAAATATTCTCGACACTCCCGGTCACCAGGATTTTGCCGAGGATACTTACCGCACTCTCACTGCGGTCGACAGCGTTATTATCGTGGTCGATGTCGCCAAGGGTGTGGAGCAGCAGACTCGCAAACTGATGGAAGTGTGCCGCATGCGCAACACTCCGGTCATAATATTTGTCAATAAGCTTGACCGTGAGGGGCGTGACCCGTTTGAGATTCTTGACGAGCTTGAGGCTGAGCTTAAGATTGCCGTGCGTCCGCTTTCCTGGCCTATAAATATCGGAGCCAAGTTCAAAGGCGTTTATAATATATATGAAAATTCGCTTGACCTGTTCACCCCCAGCAAGACGCAGGTGACTGAGCGAGTGGAAATCGACTCGGTGAACGATCCGCGCATCGATGAAGCCGTGGGCGAGAAGGACGCGGCTAAATTGCGCGAGGATCTTGAGCTTATCGAGGGCGTGTATCCTGAATTTGACGAAAAGGATTATCTTGACGGCAAGGTCGCACCGGTGTTCTTTGGGTCGGCTCTTAACACATTCGGAGTTAAGGAGCTGCTTGATTGTTTCGTGAAGATTGCCCCTACGCCTCGACCGGTGGCTGCCGAGGAGCGTGTAGTGCTCCCTCAGGAGGAGCCGTTCACCGGATTCGTGTTTAAGATTCATGCCAACATGGATCCTAACCATCGTTCATGCATCGCCTTCGTGAAGGTGTGCTCCGGAAAATTTGAGCGTAATGCCAATTATAAGCATGTGCGTTCCGGAAAGATGATGCGTTTTGCGGCTCCAACCGCTTTTATGGCTCAGAAAAAGAGTATTGTCGATGAGGCGTATCCCGGCGATATAGTAGGCATTCCCGATACCGGCAATTTCAAGATAGGCGACACCCTCTCGTCGGGTGAAAACCTTCATTATAAGGGGCTCCCGAGCTTCTCGCCCGAGATGTTCAAGTACATAGAAAACACTGACCCCATGAAGTCGAAGCAGCTGGAGAAAGGAATTCAGCAGCTTATGGACGAGGGCGTGGCTCAGTTGTTCATAAATCAATTCAATGGGCGCAAGATTATCGGCACTGTGGGGCAATTGCAGTTTGAGGTGATTCAGTATCGATTGCTTCATGAATATGGAGCGACAGTGCGTTGGGAGCCGATTTCTCTATACAAAGCGTGCTGGATTGAGAGTGACGATGCCGAGGCGCTTGAGGCATTTAAGAAGCGCAAGCATCAGTTTATGGCTGTTGACCGTGATGGATGCGACGTGTTTCTCGCCGATTCAAATTATGTGTTGCAAATGGCGCAGAACGATTTCCCTAAAATACGCTTCCATTTCACGAGCGAATTTTAAGTTACCATGGCGGCGCTTGCAAGTGTCGCCATTATTTTTTCAACAGATTTAATATCTGGGGGAGGAGCGGTTGCACACCGTCGTTCAGCAATGTGAATGTGCGCTTGTGGGGATTTGTGACGGTGATGTTTTGCGCGTCGATGCGCTGTTTCACTTCTTCAGGGGATATTCCGTTGCGGTTGACCACACGGCTGATTCGTAGCTCTTCAGGGGCGATCACGTCCCACACTTCATCGACCATCTCGCTTATTCCGCTTTCGTATATAATCGCGCTTTCCACCCACAGTTTTTCGGCAGTGTTGCTTTCTCGCCATTTCAGAATATCTTTTTTTACGGCTGAATGGACGATTGAATTCAGCTTTTCGAGTTTTTCCTTTTCGCTGAACACTATCGACGCGAGCTTTCGGCGGTCAATGCGGTTGTCGGGGGTGATTGCGTCGGCGCATATTTCTTTGGCTATTGCCGATTTTATTTCATTGCTGTTGTCCATGAGCTGCTTCGCGCGGCTGTCGCTGTCATATACCATGTTGCCCATCGATGTCAGAATTCGCGACACGACCGACTTCCCGCAGCCTATTCCTCCGGCGATGGCTATAAGTTGCTTCATTGTGAGATGACTTTATGTTCGGTGATATATTCGACGCTGTCAGGAATCGCTTCGACCGAGTGGTAGGATTCGGGATAGAGTGACAGTGTCACCGGAAGTTTACCCGAAGTATTGTTGGCAATGTCGGCATAGTCGACATAGGCGTTGATGTCGTAGGGCTCGGAATTGTATTCGCTCATGGGCACAAGATAGGCGATCTCGATGCGCGACGGGAATGTGTGAAGGCTGATGTTGTCGGGAATGTTTTTAGCGATCACGGTTGCCATTTGCCGTCGGGCAATGAGCGGTTCGACCGGAACTTTCACCACAATCTCCTCGGGCACGATTTTCACGCCTGGCAGCGGTTTAATCGCCACGGTTATCTCGGTTGTGTCAGAAAGGGAGCTTCTGACAATGGGGAGTGTCTCGACATGGGTCAGGTTGTGAGGGAGGTCTTCCACCGAAAACAGCCATACCGAGTCGGTGTTAGTGGTCAAGGGACCGTTGATTATACTGCCGAAGATGGGTTTTAGATCAGCCTGAACTTTTACTGCTACACGCCTTCCTGGCGTGGTGGTGTAGCTTAGGCTTATGGAGTCAGGCAGCATGGTCACGAGCTGGCTGCTGCTACTGATGTAATCCCTGATTTTTGCTCCGAGGTCAGCTTTGTTCAGCAGGAATTTGTTTTTAGCCTGCGAGTAGTCGGCCCAGTTTATTTTCATGGGTTTGATTCCACCCAGTTTATATTTCATAAGCGCCGAGCCTTTGTCGCGCACGCTTATTTTCAATGATTCGGGAATATTTGATATTACGGTGACGCTGTCGGGTATTCCTGCAATTTCGACAGGCACTTCGATATCCTCCTGCATCTCATTGTTGAGAGTGAGCAGCAGCCAGAAAACATAGGATATCATCAGGAAAAGAAGAAACAGCAATATCTCTTTGCCGCGCGCCGAGGTGACGGCATCGTGGATTTTTGATATAAGTCTTGCCCAACTTCTTTTCTGTGGCATATTCCGGTGGAGTGAGAGTTAGTGTTAAAAATGAGAAAGACTCCGTGAAGCCCTTTGACAGGATTTGCACGGAGCCTCTTATTGAAAGAAAGGATTTTTAGTTGTTGCCTTCGTTCTGTTTTGCTGATTCCTGTGCGTCGGCTGCGGTTGGGAAAACAGAGCCTTTGTCGATGGTGATGCGCACATTGTCGGCAATTTCAAGAACAAACGAGTTTTCTTTGATGCCTCTTATTTTGCCATGGATTCCGCCGGCGGTGATCACGCGGTCGCCCACTGCGAGACCTTCACGGAATTTTTTAATCTCTTTCTGCTTTTTCTGTTGCGGACGGATCATGAAGAAGTAGAAGATTGCGATAAGAGCTACAATCATCACCAGATTCATTATTCCGCCGTTGGCGGCATCCTGTAATGCTACAAGGTTGTATACCATAATAATTTCAGTTAGTCGTTAATGTTGTTGCAAATATAAGAAAGATATTTTAATCTTTGACTATAATCTTTCTGTTTTTTAGTTTGGATATGATGCTGTAGAGCATTCCGGTGATAAACATGCCGCTCTTTGCGGTGGAGTAGTAGTTGGCTATCTCCGTGTACTCGTTGACTGTTACCAATGTCGGTATTGAGTCAAATTTTATCAACTCGGCTATTGCGGTCTCCAGAATGACAATGTCCATGAACGCAAGTCGGTCGGGATCCCAGGAACTTCCCACGAGACACTCGTCGATAAGCGCTCTGTATTCAGATTGGTTTCTGATTACCGCTTCAAACAGGCGGGGTCCGAATCTAAGGTCTTCCTCGTCTTTGTATTTTGGAGAAAGGCGCACTTGTGTTCCGTTGGCTGCGGCATAGGTTTTAATGGTTTTCAATGCGAATGATCCCATTATCGCCAAGTCGTCGTTCCAGTAAACCGACATCGATTCCAACGCTTCGGCAAGTTCGTCGCTGTCGATAATCACGTTGCGGAACAAGCGTATCCACAGTTCACAATCGGCGGCAAACGACGAGTCTTTAGAAGCCATATACTCGTTGTAGGCGGGACTCTCCATGATTTTGTCGAGCAACCGGCGCAACATTACGTCATTGTCGGTCCAGTCGACAGGGTTCTCGTTCTTATATGCTACAAATCCCGGATTCTCGCGAAGCAGTTCTATGAACTTGTTTTCGACAAATTTCATGTTGGGGTTCATGTCGTCGTGCGACGGCAGATATTTGTGCTTTGCTTCGTCGAGTTGGCGGGCACGAAGGTCGGTGAGGTCTATCATCAACTGCAGCAGACTCATGTAGAGCTCATAGCTTTTGTCGAGCGAAGCGGCAAGACCGCGATTGGCGTCAATCAGCGAGCTGCGGGTCGTCGAGTAGTCGTTAAGAGTGTCATCGAGCATGGTTAACGCCAGGTCATACCCAACGTGAGTGAACTCGGGGTTGGAGTGTATGAGCGTTTGAAGCTGTTCGTTTCTCAACAGGACAGTGTGAAGCAGGGTTTTCCACATTGCCACTTCGTCCTGAATTTCGGGAACCTCTTTCTTTCGCTGATATTCTTTGTAGATTGACGATTCCTTGATTTCGGCGCGGAGACGTTCGCTGATGGGGCGCAATGCGTCATAAAACGATTTATGCTTCAACGCAATCTCCTTCATGTCGTCGTCTTCGACGAGCGCTTTTGCGATTGACGTTGTGTCATATTTTCCGCGTGTTCCGGTGAATTCAAATCGGGGACGTCCTTCGAAGTTTACGACACGGTATCCTGACGCATCGATTAGCAGTAATAGCAAATCGCAATACAGCGAGTAGGCGTAACGCTTGTCGCGAGAATGTGACTCGGGCTCGGGAAGAGTCTTGAAGTCACTACGGGTGAGCAGATAGGAGTATAGCATCTGCACCACTTTCATTCTTATCAGGATTCTGTTTATCATAATTCAAAGCTCTAAAATTTCAGGTGCAAAGTTAGCCATTTTGCCTCAAACTACCGCCTGAAAGAGACAATTATTTTATACGTTTCAGGCAAGATGATTGAATCCCTGGGCTTTAATAGGAATTTCGGTTCCGTCGCGTGACACGAGCGCGCATCCCAAATCTTCTTTAGTAATGTAGCCGATCACTTTTACTCCGGTCATTTTTTCGACTTTGTCATGATCCGTCAGAGGAACGGTGAACAGCAATTCGTAGTCTTCGCCTCCGTTCATCGCAGCCGTTACAAGATTCATTCCGAGCTCTTCAGCCATTATCGCTGTCTGGTAGTCGATGGGAATGCGGTCTTCATATACGCGGCAACCTGTGTGGCTGGCTTTGCAGATGTGGAGCAGTTCGCTTGAAAGCCCGTCAGACACGTCCATCATTGATGTCGGTTTCACCCCTGCGTCGGCAAGCTCCTTGATAATGTCCTTTCTCGCTTCGGGTTTCAATTGGCGCTCTACGAGATATTCCTTGCCCTCGAATTTTGGTTGGAAATCTTTCACGCCTACTGAAGCTACTTTTTCGCGCTCAAGCAACTGAAGTCCCATGTAGGCGGCTCCGAGGTCACCGCTCACACAGATGAGGTCAGTGTCTTTGGCTCCGTCGCGATACACGATTTTGTCCTTTGGCGCGGTTCCTATGCAGGTGATTGAGATGACGAGCCCTTGGCGCGATGCGGTGGTGTCGCCTCCTACGAGGTCGACGCCATACACTTGACACGCATGGCGTATGCCGGCATACAGCATTTCGATGTGCTCGACTGTGAAGCGTTTTGAGATTCCAAGCGAAACGGTGATTTGACGGGGTGTTCCGTTCATTGCATATACATCGCTGAAATTGACTACCGCCGATTTATATCCGAGATGCTGCAACGGAACATAAGTGAGGTCAAAATGCACGCCTTCAAGGAGCATGTCGGTGGTGACGAGCACTTGTTCGTCGCCGGCGTCGATAACTGCGGCATCATCGCCGACGCCTTTCAATGTCTGAGGATTGACCGGTGTCATTCCGTCGGTTAGACGGTGGATTAATCCGAATTCGCCTATTTCGGAGATTTCGGTTTGCTTTTCTTCATTCATAATGATTATTCCTCAAAACGGTTTACGAGTTCGGTCATGATTTTCATCATTTGCGGCTGGGCTTTTTGCGCCGCTTTCTGCACCTCTTCGTGAGACACTTCCTCGACGATGCCTTCGATACCGAGGTCGGTGATTACCGACACGCCGAAGACTTCCATTCCGCTGTGGCGCGCGACGATGACTTCGGGGACAGTCGACATTCCAACGGCGTCTCCTCCGATTATGTGGAAATATTTGTATTCGGCGGGTGTCTCAAAAGTGGGTCCTTGAGTTCCGACGTAAACGCCGTGCATCACTCTGATGCCCTTTTCTGCCGCAATCTCGTTGGCATGGCGGATGAGCCTCTTTGAGTAAGCTTCGCTCATGTCGGGGAAACGCGGTCCGAGTTCGTTGTAGTTCTTGCCTCTTAGCGGATGCTCGGGGAAGAGGTTTATATGGTCGGTGATAATCATTATGTCGCCGATTACAAATTCAGGATTCATTCCTCCTGCTGCGTTGCTGACGAAAAGTGTTTTTATGCCGAGGGCTTTCATCACGCGTATCGGGAAGGTGACTGTTTTCATGTCATATCCCTCATAGAAATGGAATCTGCCCTGCATCGCCATTACTCGTTTGTTGCCGAGTTTTCCGAAAATAAGATTGCCTGAATGTCCCTCTACGGTAGAGATGGGGAAATTGGGGATTTCAGAATAGGGGATGTATTGCTTGTCTTCGATATGGTCTACGAGAGCTCCTAATCCGGTGCCCAGGATGATTGCCGTTTTGGGCATTTCGGCGACTTTGGAACGTATATACTCAGCTGTTTGGTTGATTTTGTCTATCATAAGTTACTGATTTAAGTTGTTATGGTAATAACAATATTCGGTTACGAGTTGTTTTGTCACATTTCGTCGTTCTGGCGTTTGAGCAATTTCCTGAGCTCACGGTCGAAGGAGTCGGAGTCAAGCGGCATTTTGTGAGGGAGAATATCAACCTTTATGGGGAGATAGAATGTAGCTGCCTTTAATTCGGCGGGATAGTTTTTGCTGTTGGCGAGTCTCACCGAATCTTTTTCTGTCGTGATGATGTACTTGTTCGTTCCGCTCATCTTGTTGAACTTCTTCCTGATTTCTTCAAAGTCCCGTTTTGAGAATTGATGATGGTCGGGGTAACGAAGCTCTTCCACTTTCATGTTGTGAGCCTTGAGGTGGCGCAACAAAGGAGAGGGATTGGCGATTCCGGTAACTGCAAGCACGGCGTCGTCGCGAGTCATGGAAGCTATGTTGGGCATATAGCACACTTCTCCGGGAAAAACGCTGACAAGATTTCCGTAGGCATAACGGGAGAAGAACACTTTTTGATAGGCGAAGAGTCCCAGGTGTTCGTAAATCAATCTCACATCGACAGGGCGCACTTCATCGGGACATTTAGTTACGATGACCATGTCGGTGCGCAGAATTGAGCGTTGCGGCTCGCGGAGTCTGCCCAACGGGAGGAGCTCGTCGTTGTAGATGGGGCGATTCCACTCCATCAGCACTATCGACGTTGACGGCTTGACATAGCGGTGCTGAAAAGCATCGTCGAGAACTATAAGGTCGATCTTCGGATCCATGCGAAGCAGCTCTTTTATGCCTTTCACCCGTTTTTCGCATACGGCGACACGGACATCGTTGCCAAATTTTTGGAATATCTGATAAGGTTCGTCGCCTATTTCCCAAGGTGTCGATTTCTTGGATGCAAGTATAAATCCCTTGGTCTTACGCCTGTATCCGCGACTCAACACGCCGATGTGGTACTCGTTTTTCAATGTTTCGACGATGTATTCGGTGTGGGGCGTTTTGCCGGTGCCTCCAACCGACAGGTTTCCTATCGCAAGAACGGGAATGTCGAATGAGTGCTGTTTCAGAATGCCCCACTCGAAGAACTGGTTGCGTAAATAGACGATCGAACCGTATATCACAGATAACGGTTTTAATAGCAGCGTGTCCAGAATCTTGTTGTGACGCATCGTTGTTTTGAATTTATTATTCAATCACTATTTCGGGCATGCGGCACTGTACATGCTCCATTTCGTTGATTTTCTTAATCGCATCATAGTAAGGAGCTGCCGCGCCAAGTTCTTTTTTGACGATTGATTGCTTGATAGAGGCGCCTCCGTCAAGCAGCTCTTCCCACCACTCTTTGTCATTGCGCGGATACTCGACGAGTTCATATTTCAGGTAGCCGTTGGCAAGAGCGAGGTCTTCGATGCATTTGTCAAGATTGCCAAGCTCGTCGACAAGTCCTATGCGTTTCGCTGTCACACCGTCCCACACTCGTCCTTCAGCAATAGCTTTTATTGAATCTACTGAAAGATGTCGTCCTTCGGCGCATCGGGAAGTGAATGTTTCATATCCGCGGTCGATCATTTTCTGCATTGCCGCGCGTTGGAACGGTGTCATCGGGTTTACAATTCCGATATTCGCATTTGGATTGGTCATTATGTCGGCGGTGGTGATGCCGAGTTTATCATTGAGGAATCCCTTTATTGACGGAATAAGACCGAAAATTCCGATAGAACCTGTGATAGTGACGGGTTGGCAATAAATCTTATCGGCGCCACATGAAATGTAGTATCCGCCCGATGCAGCAACATCGCCCATTGACACGTAGAATGGTTTGCCCGTAGCTTTGAACTGTTCAAGAGCTTCCCATATCTGTTCGGATGCAAAGGCGCTTCCCCCGCCTGAATTCACTCTCAACACAAGCGCGTCGATTTTCTTGTCATTTGCAAGGTCAAGGATGAGAGGCGCCATCTTGTTGCCGACAATGCCTTCGTTGCCATTGTCGACAATGTCGCCTGTCGCATACAGGACTGCTATTTTGGTAGATGATTTTTTGTCTTTTATGGTAGCCGCATATTCCGACGGTTCCACCAATTTGAGCTTTTCGTCCTTTTTGCGGTTGGTTTGCTCCTTCATCCACTCTTCAGCTTCGTGGCGATAGCGTAGCGAAGTGGCGACTTTCATGCCCGGTAGCAGCGACGGGTCATAGGTGGTGATGATGGAGTCTGCCCATGAGTTGACGATGTCGCGGCTCACATTGCGAGAGGCGGCGATGTTTTCTGAAATATAGTCCCAGATGGGGGTGATGTAGCTTTTGATCTGTTCGCGGTTGGCTTCGCTCGGTTCTGTAAGGATGAATGGCTCAACAGCGCTTTTGTAAGTTCCCACCTTGATTACCTGAACCTCGACATTGAGTTTGTCAAGCAGTCCCTTGAAGAAGGTCAAGGATCCTCCGACTCCGTGTATGTCGACCATACCCACCGGATTTACCCACAGGCTGTCGGCAGCTGTGGCGATAAAGTAATCTGGCTGTGAATATCCGTCGCTGTAGGCTACAATCCATTTGCCCGATTCTTTGAAGTCCATGAGCGCTTCGCGGATGTAGGCGATGCTCGCCGTTCCGCCGGCTCCACCGTTCGCGTCGATGAATATTCCGTCTATTTTAGAGTCATCTTTTGCGTTGCGAATCGATTTCACAATATCTTTTAAGGAAAGTTGATCTTCACCTACGCCATAGATGCGATCCATGAGGCTGCGTCCTTCAAGGCGCTCTTCAATCGCTCCGTTCAAATTTAAGTGTAGGATCGAGTGCGAAGAGATACTCGGCTCATTTGACGACATGCCTGCCGCCATCATCATTATTGCCATGAGGATGGACCCTATTATGGCGATTATCGCAGTGATCCATATACCGGCTATGGTTGCAAGAACGTAGGTGAAAAACTGTCTCATTGTCTTATATTAATCGTTGTTGTAAAGTTTATGTCAAGCGCACGTACAGCTATAAAAACTTCTATGCAACACAAAAGTAATACAATCCAATGACTAACGCAAAAAATAATTAAAAAAACATAACGAGTAACGTGGCAATATCATGAATTTAATCGGAATTTGTCAAAAATCCATGTGGTTGACCCATACAAACCTACTTGATTCTTGACGGATTTTGGGCGATAAATTCTTTCCAGGAGCGCGGACCCTTGGCGATTTCGGGCTTGGAAGATTCATAAAAATGGCAAAGGGCGGCGCCAAGCGCGTCGGTAGCGTCAAGTTCGGGCAAAATGTTTTCTTTTGGAATATTGAGGATGCGTTTCAACATTTCCTGCACTTGCTCTTTTGCGGCGGCTCCATTGCCTGTTATCGCCATTTTGATTTTTCTCGGTTCATACTCCGTTATTGGAATGTCTCTGCTTATCGCAGCTGCGATGGCGACGCCTTGTGCTCTTCCAAGCTTGAGCATGGACTGGACATTTTTCCCGAAGAACGGAGCTTCGATCGCCATTTCGTCAGGGAGATATTGTCCGATAATTCCGCTAATGCGGCTGAAGATGTGTCCCAGGCGCTTGTAGTGGGAGTCCAAGCGGTTGAGCTTTATGACTCCCATTGCGATCATTGACGGCTTGTTGCGTTTGATGCCGAGTATGCCGTAGCCCATTACGTTTGTGCCCGGGTCCACTCCGATTATGATGCGGTCCCAGCCTTTTATGGCTTCATTTCGTTCGATTTTATCTTCCGGTGTCACACTTCCTCCATCAAAGTAGTGAAATGCAGCGCTTTCTGACCCCATTTTTTTGCGGCTGAATCGAGCAGGACAGGCTGATAGGTGTCAATCCACTCTACAAGCCTGTCGTTGTCGTCGCATATAAACTGAACGGCGAAGTTCACGGTGTTGTCCTCGGAAGGCGCCAATATTCGCATAATCATTTCGTTGCGCATCGAGCAATCGCGGCACGCTGTTTCGAGATACACGCCTTTAGCCCATTCAATAAACTCGTTGACGATGGGCTCCTCTACACAAAAGGTGGTGTTGACTACCATCAGTTGTTTCCGATTAAGGCTGTGATTACTATCCCGGCGATATACAGAACTGATGCGGCAATACCCACAAAGAAGCCTATTACTGTCCATTTTTTTGCCGAAGCTGAAGCGAGGCGTGATTCTTCAAATCTGCCGGCTTGCCACAGGCTGCTTACATTGGACGCTTTTATAATGCCAACGATTCCGAATGGCAGACAGCAGAACAGTGTGACCAGGATTGACTCGGCAAGCCAGGTCTTTGGCGGAATTTCGTTGGTGTAGTTGGGTTGCTGGGGCGCGGCATGTGCATACTGCGGCGCTACAGGGGGACACGGAGGCTCCGGGTAACCTGCGGCTGCCTGAGGTTGGGGAGGAATGGCTGATGTGGGGTTTGAATAAGAGGGAGCGCTGGAGTACAATGCTTCCCTTATTTCATCTACCGATTCAGCCGGTGTCCAATCTTTCATGCCTTCAGCCCAAACGAGGTCAGAGCCTTTGATTCCGCGAGCGATGAGGTGTTCTATTTCAAACGGTCCTACGGGTTTCTGATTTTCGACGATATAAAATCTCATATTTTATTGTTTTTGTTTTGATTCTAATTCTTTTTTGTGTTTTAAATACCGGGGAATGAATCCTATATGACGCCATATGGCGGGGAACAGCCCGTAATAATATGACATTATCTTGAATCTTTCCCATAGTGACTGCCTGCGGTGGCGGGTTGTTTCCCCTTCGACAAGGTAGTCTATGAGTACTTCCGGGATATAGCAGTTGCGTCGTGAGCGTTGCAGACATCTTATACACCAGTCATAGTCGGCGGAATAGCGGTATTTAAGATTGTAGAACTGCGCGAGTTTCCGGTTGGCGATAAACGCTTGATGGCACACTGTCATCCCTTCGGCGAAACTTTTTATGTCAAGCGACTCCGGAGCGGTGAGGTGGCGGTGGGCGATGAATTGCCTTGAACTGTCGACAAGATCGGTTTGCCCGTAGACAATGCCTGGATAATCGGCGTCGATTATCGTTCGGGCTATTGTTTCAAGCGTGTCGGAGGAGTGGAATGAGTCTCCGGCATTCAAGAATATGAGATAGTCGCCTTTGGCAACCGCCATCGCCTTGTTCATGGCGTCGTAGATACCTTTGTCGGGCTTGGAGTAGACCCGTGCCTCGGGTATTGCGGCGTCGATTGCTATCTTCAGGGTTTTGTCTGACGAATCGCCATCCATTATAATATACTCGAACAAGCGACATGATTGTTCTGCCACGCTTTTTAAGGTGGAGGGCAGGGTTTCCTGCGCATTGTAGGTGACAGTTATAATAGAGAATAATGGTGTCATCTGAAAAGTGCAGTTCTATTAGATAGCAAATGTAGGTATTTTTTGTTAAATTTCAAAAAAGAATGAGGGTGTATGTTGAAACTGATGGAGGAATAGGCGAGATTATGAAAAATTCAGTATCTTTGTCGGCAATTATAATGACAATTACTATAAATAAAAAGCAATTGCTATGATCCGTGTTTTTTCGGTTATTTTAATTTTGCTTGCCGCATTTGGAAATGTGGCGAGCGGACAGTTTATGCAGCCTGTGTCATGGGAGGTGTCGTCGAAGATGACAGATGACTCTCACGGAACAGTGTTGATGAAGGCTTCAATTGAGAATGGCTGGCACATGTACAGCCACGAACTTGACCCTGCGGCAGGTCCGTCGCCGTTACAGGTGAAATGGGATAAGCTTGAGGGTGTAGAATTGAACGGCGGGTTGAAATCCGATCAAAAACCTCATGTTCAGTTTGACTCGATGTTTAATGCCGAGTTGAGCTGGTGGACGGGAACCGTCACCGTTTCTCAGGATTTTACGGCTACATCCAAGAATTTTGCTATTGAAGGCACTATACGCTATTCTGCTTGTGATGACGAAAATTGCATACCTCCCACTAAGGAGACTTTCTCTTTGACAGGCACGGCTAATGTCGCTGCGTCAAGTGACGCGGCTGATGAGGCTCTTGCCGATACTGCGTCAGTCGACAGTCTGGTGGCGGCAGTTGTGGATAAAGAGGCTGAGGGCTCTGTTTCTTCGTCGGACAAACTATGGGCTCCTGTCGATTTCTCCGATGCCGACAGCTCGGACGCTGAAAACACGACATCCTTGATTTATATATTCATAACTTGCTTTATCGGAGGATTTGTAGCATTGCTCACTCCGTGTGTATGGCCTATGATACCGCTGACTGTCAGCTTCTTCTTGAAGAAAGGCAAGTCGCGCGCTAAGTCAGTTGCCGATGCGTTTATATACGGTGTGTCGATAATTGTGATTTACCTGTTGCTCGGATTGCTTATTACGGCAATCTTTGGAGCAAGCTCGTTGAACGCTATGTCGACAAGCGCTGTGTGCAACATTATCTTCTTCTTGTTGCTGGTGGTGTTTGCAGTGTCGTTCTTCGGAGCATTTGACATCAAACTGCCGTCATCTTGGGCTAACAAGATGGACAGCACGGCTGAAAAGACTACCGGTTTGCTCAGCATATTTTTCATGGCGTTTACACTTACGCTCGTTTCATTCTCATGCACAGGTCCCATCATTGGAACGCTGCTCGTTGAGGCGGCAAGTACAGGCGATAAGTTCGGACCGGCGATTGGCATGTTCGGCTTTTCATTGGCTCTTGCCATTCCGTTCTGCCTCTTTGCCATGTTCCCGTCATGGTTGCAGAGCGCTCCTCGTTCTGGCGGCTGGATGAACACTGTCAAAGTGGTTCTTGGTTTTATTGAGCTTGCCCTGTCATTGAAGTTCCTGTCGGTGGCAGATCTTGCTTATGGCTGGCACATTCTTGACCGCGAGGCGTTCCTTGCATTGTGGATCGTTATTTTTGCGCTCCTCGGATGCTATCTGTTGGGCAAGTTCAATTTTTCTCATTACGGTCCCGCCGACAGCAGCATAGGCACGGTGAGGTTCTTCCTGGCGATGATTTCATTCTCCTTCACGGTTTATCTTGTGCCGGGTCTTTGGGGCGCGCCGTTGAAAGGGGTGAGCGCGTTTGTTCCGCCGTTGTTCACTCAGGATTTCAACCTTTATGGCAATGAGCTTAAAGAATATAATGACTATGAGGAGGGTATGCGCGCCGCTAAGGCTGAAGGCAAGCCTGTGTTGATTGACTTCTCGGGTTACGGGTGTGTCAATTGCCGAAAAATGGAGGGCGCTGTTCTTGACGAAGCCAATGTTCATAACATGATTGAGAACAACTTTGTGGTCATAAAGCTTATGGTAGATGAAAAGAAAGCTCTTCCCGAGCCTATGGAAGTGATAGAGAATGGCAAGAAAGTCGTTCTCGACACCTATGGCGACCGTTGGAGCTATCTGCAACGCTACAAGTTCCAGGCTAACGCTCAGCCTTACTACGTGATTCTTAACAACGAGGGTGAACTTTTATCGGGTCCGTTCTCTTATGACGAGAATATTCCTAAGTTCACTCAGTTCCTCGAAAAGGGAATTGACGGCTATCAGAAGTAGGAATGGTTGAGCTCACTAACAGGCTGAGGAAAGTTGTGGCATCGCTTGACGATGCCAAGGCTCGACGGGAAACAGGAATGTTTGCCGCCGAGGGCACTAAATGTGTGCTTGACACTTTAAGTCATTTTGATTGTGTGTGGCTTTTTGCGACTGCTAAATGGCTTGGAGCGCATCCACTTAAACTTGGAGAGGACAAAATCTGTCAAGTGACACGCGGAGACCTTGAGCGGATGAGCCATTTTTCCACAGCCCCTGAAGTGATTGCGGTCTATCGGATACCTGAAATCAAGTCGGCGCCGGTTGCTGAATCATTGCAGCTGGCTCTCGACCGGGTTCAGGATCCCGGTAATTTGGGGACTATTATCCGCATTGCCGACTGGTTTGGAATCAAGGATATTTTCTGTTCTGCGGGCACTGCCGACGTCTACAATCCAAAAGTGGTGCAGGCGACCATGGGAGCCATTTCACGAGTGAGAGTGCGCTATGTTGATCTTCCCGAATTTCTGTCAAAGTCTCAGGTTCCCGTTTACGGCACTTTTCTTGACGGCGATAATCTGTTCACTTCGCCATTGTCTTCTTCGGGAATCATTGTCATGGGCAATGAGGGGCAGGGAATATCGCCCGAGGTGGAAAAATGCGTCTCATCGCGTCTTACCATTCCATCCTATCCTGTCGGAGAACCTACCAGCGAGTCTCTTAACGTGGGAATGGCTACATCTATAATTGTTGCTGAATTCCGCCGACGCCAATTTTAATAAAATCGAAATTCGCCCAAGAAATATGGCAAAGCAGCTTGACAAAACAGTGTGGTTCTGTAATAATTGCGGCACCGAATCCGCCAAATGGGTGGGGCGTTGTCCCGGATGCGGAGAATGGAACACCATGGTGGAGGAAAGAGTGAGGACTCGTAAAGACCGCGTTTCCGCCCCTTTGCGAGGTCAGGAGAGCGTGGTGCGTCCCATTTCGCAAATTGAAACCCGCGACGAGCAGCGCATTCACATGCCGAGCGAAGAACTCAACCGTGTGCTTGGCGGCGGTCTTGTCGCCGGCTCTCTCGTGTTGATTGGCGGAGAACCGGGTATTGGCAAGTCGACGCTGGTGTTGCAGAACATTCTGTCGATAAGAGCAAAGAGAATATTATATGTGTCGGGCGAGGAGAGCGCCAGCCAGTTGAAGATGCGTGCCGACCGCATAGGGAGGCTCAGCGATAATTGCTTCATAGTCTGCGAAACGTCGATGGATTCTATAATGGGCCATATCCGTGACGTTAAGCCTGAGATTGTGGTGGTTGACTCGATACAAACCATTGCTTCCGACAGCATCGAGTCGGCGGCGGGAAGTGTAAGTCAGGTGCGCGAGTGTTCGGCGCAGTTGTTGCGTTATGCCAAGTCGTCAGGCACTCCTGTCATTCTAATCGGGCATATAAACAAGGAGGGCTCAATCGCCGGACCGAAGGTGTTGGAGCACATCGTGGATGCCGTGTTGCAGTTTGAAGGCGACGGGCATTACATGTACAGGATTTTGAGGTCGATAAAGAATCGCTTCGGTTCTACTTCGGAGTTGGGCATATATGAGATGGTTCAGCGGGGCTTAAGAGAAGTGAGCAATCCGTCGGAGCTCCTGTTGTCGCAACATGGCGATGAAGATCTTTCAGGGGTTGCCATCGGAGTCACCCTTGAGGGTATACGTCCGTTCCTTATCGAAGTTCAGGCGCTGGTGTCGACTGCCGCTTATGGCACCCCTCAGCGATCGGTGACGGGATTTGACGGGAAAAGGATGAATATGCTCCTTGCCGTTTTGGAAAAACGGGTGGGCTTTAAGCTTGCGCAGAAGGATGTGTTCTTAAATATCGCCGGCGGATTGAAGGTCAATGACCCGGCTTTGGATTTGTCGGTTATATGCGCCATTCTGTCATCGAATGTGGACATGGCTATTGCTCATGATGTGTGCATGTCGGGCGAGGTGGGGCTTTCGGGCGAGATTCGTCCTATCACGCGCATAGAGCAGCGTGTGCTTGAAGCAGAGAAGCTTGGCTTTTCAAAAATACTGATTCCGAAAAACAATTTGAAGGGATTTGATTCGTCACGATTGAAAATAGAGATAGCCGAAGTGGCTAAAGTGGAGGAGGCGTTCAGAGCATTGTTTGGCTGATGAACGCCACTTTATTTTGTGCTTGCTCCGTCAGAGGTTTTGGTTTTGGCTATTTTTTTCTCTATCTTTGTGAAAGAATCGATTTATAAAATGACTGAAGATTCATTGAAAGCAGTAGATTTTCTGCGCCGCGGAAAAGTAATTCTATATCCTACCGACACGGTGTGGGGTATAGGATGTGATGCGACAAATGATGACGCGGCGAGAAGCATATACGCTTTAAAGCGACGTGATGATTCCAAGTCAATGATTGTTTTGGTCGATTCAATCGAGATGCTGTCGCGTTATGTAGGCGATATTCCGGAAACGGTTATTGACCTGATGGAGAATTCAGAGCGCCCCACAACGGTCATATTGCCCGATGTAAAAGGGCTTGCTCCGTCGATTGTGGCGTCGGACGGGACTGTCGGCTTCCGGCTTAGTCGTGAGCGCTTCTCGGCGGGGATATGCAGGTTGTTGGGGTGTCCTGTCGTTTCGACGTCGGCTAATGTGAGCGGAATGCCTGCGGCTCGTAATTTTAATGAAATTTCAGATGAAATCATCGGTGGCGTGGATTATGTCTGCGTTACCGGGCGTGATGAGAAGCAGGAATGTAGACCGTCGCGCATTGTCAGGCTTGAGTCTGATAACACTATAACAGTTATAAGGGATTGACACTTACTGCAAGACAACGATTTATGTATATTGTGGGCGATTTTTTGTCGACTAATGTTGCAGTGTGTCTTTTTGCGGTTGTCCGATATTATATAGATGAATTAAGCACTCATTTCGGCTCTTTGCAAAATTATCTGATGCATCGCCCCGTGATGGAAGAACAGATATTGTTCCCTCTTGGAATGCTTTTCGTCTATTGGCTGTCGGGCTATTATAACCAAGTATTTATGAAATCGCGGTTGCAGGAGCTTGAACGCACTATTTCCAACTGTTTTGTTGGAACTGTTGTGTTTTTCTTCATAGCCTTGATCAACGACCTGCAGCCCGACAGGGTCAGGTCTTATTTGTTGATGTGTTCCCTGTTTGGCTTTCTTTTCGTTTTCGTTTATCCGGTGCGTAGATTTGTGTCTTATGTAGGGAAAAAACGCGTAGAGAAAGGGATGTGGGCTATCAACACTCTTGTTGTAGGTTGCGGAAAGGCGGCTTGTGATATGGTCGCGCGTATTGAGAAAAGCCGTAAAGTGATGGGATATCGCGTGGTGGGCTATCTTGATGCCGGCGAGGATGAAAAAAGTTTATGCGCCGACATTCCGGTATTCGGGTTTGACGAGCTGGAAGATGTGATTCGCAATTATGATATAAAGGCTTTTGTCGTTGCAGTGGACAATAGAAGCCCCGATGTTATGCGCGGACTCATCAACAAATTGCTCCCTACGGGTTGTTCTGTTCTTATTTCGCCTGACACCTACGAGATGCTGACCACTCGCATCCGCACCTCAAATGTCTCGGGGGAGCCGCTTGTCGATCTTTCATCGTCAAACATTTCCGAGAGCACATTGAATATCAAGCGCGTTTTTGACGTGTTCTTCTCGATTGTGGGGTTGGTTTTATCAGCTCCGGTTATCGCTATTTTGGCTATATGTATAAAATTTGATTCGCCGGGACCGGTCATCTTCCGCCAAGAGAGGGTGGGTAGACACAAGAAACCGTTTATGATGTATAAACTTCGCTCGATGGTGGCTGATGCTGAAAATAATGGTCCTACGCTCTCGGTTGCGAATGATTCGCGTGTCACTCGCATCGGTTCGGTCATGCGCAAATACAGGCTCGACGAGCTGCCTCAGTTCTGGAATGTGCTGCGCGGCGACATGTCGTTTGTGGGTCCTCGTCCCGAGCGAGAGCATTATGTGAAGATGCTTTATGAGCGCATTCCCGCCTATTCCCTGATTCAGCAGGTCAAGCCGGGGCTTACGTCGTGGGGCATGGTGAAATATGGTTATGCGTCTAATGTCGACGAGATGATCGAGCGTCTCCGATATGACTTGATATATCTTGATAATGTATCAATCGGAATTGATATTAAGATTCTGATATACACGTTAAAAACCGTCTTAACCGGTAAAGGAATATGATGACGAAATTGGGTAAAGTGAAATTATACACCTCCAAATGGTTTTACGCCATGCTCGCATGGCGTGAAAAGCACATTAAGGAGAAAAACCTCATACTTATACTTGCTCTTATAACCGGCATTATCTGTGGTTTCGCAGCGTTGGCTTTCAAGTGGATGATTCACTTCATCGCAAGCACGTTGCTGCTCAATATCGACATAACAAGCGGGAACTACCTTTACTTGCTCTATCCGCTCATCGGCATCGTGATTGTCAGTCTTTATGTGAAATATGTAGTTAAGGACAATATCTCTCATGGCGTGACAAGGGTGCTTTATGCGATTTCTCAGAATAAGAGCCGGTTGAAACCTCATAACTGCTATACCAGCGTTGTTGCCTCGTCGATAACCATCGGTTTTGGCGGGTCGGTAGGAGCCGAGGGACCTATTGTCGCTACCGGCGCCGCTATAGGTTCCAATCTGGGGCAGGCGTTCAGGCTGTCGCCGCGATTGCTGATGATTTTGGTGGGATGTGGAGCCGCCGCCGGTATTGCCGGAATCTTCAAGGCTCCGCTTGCGGGAGCCCTGTTCACTCTTGAAGTTCTGATGCTTGACCTCACGACGGTTTCGGTCATGCCGCTGCTGATAGCGTCGATTTCAGCAGCCACGGTTGCCTATGTTTTCACCGGATATGAAACCCAGTTCTTTTTTGCTCAAAGCGATGTTTTTCTTACCGGACGCATTCCTTATGTGATAGCTCTTGGTGTTTTGTGTGGATTTGTGTCGCTCTATTTTATCCGGGTTATAAACTTCATGGAGGGATTCTATTCGAAAATCAAGAATACATGGATCAAGGCTTCTATCGGAGGCGCGATTCTTGCGGGCTTGATCTTCTTTTTTCCCCCGCTTTACGGAGAGGGCTATGAGGTGATAACGGCTATGCTTAATGGCGACCCCGGAGCGGCGGTGGACGGCTCTATCTTCTATGGCGATAGAAATAACGCATGGTTCATCATTCTTTATGTTGGGGGATTGTGTCTGACAAAGGCTTTTGCGACATCTTCTACCAATGGAGCCGGAGGTGTTGGCGGAACTTTCGCCCCGTCGCTGTATCTGGGCTGCATGCTCGGGTTCTTTTTCTCCTATCTGTTTAATCACCTCGGATTCGGAATAGAGTTGTCGGTTAAGAATTTCGCTCTGCTAGGAATGGGTGGAGTGATGTCGGGAGTCATGCACGCTCCTTTGATGGCTATCTTCCTCACGGCAGAATTGACCGGCGGCTACAATCTGTTTCTTCCGTTGCTGATAGTTTCGATTATTTCTTACGGAACGATAAAAATATTTGAGCCCTACAGTATTTATGCCATCCGTCTTGCAAAGCGCGGAGAGCTCCTTACCCATCATAAGGACAAGTCAGTGCTGAGACTGTTGAAAATCAATAGCGTGATAGAGGATGACTTTATGAAGGTGACGCCCGACATGAGCCTGAAACAGATGGTTGATGTTATTTCGCAGTCCAACCGCAACCTATTTCCCGTTGTCGACAGCGAGGGAATGCTCACCGGTGTGGTGTTGCTTGACGATATCCGAAATATAATGTTCCGCCCAGATCTTTATAAAAGGATGTTTGTCCATAAATTCATGACCGCTCCCCCTGCAAAGATTGAGATCGGCGATACCATGGAAAACGTGATGAAAACATTCGACCGAACAGGGGCGTGGAATCTGCCGGTTGTTGAACAGGGCAAATATGTGGGATTCGTGTCAAAGTCCAAGATTTTCAATTCTTATCGACGGGTGTTGCGACACTATTCGGAAGATTGACGAGCATTTTTTTAATTAAATTTGAAAAAATGTAGAAGCCGCTGTTACAAATGAATCTTCACTGCGTTATAGGGGTAAAAGGTCAAAAAGAAGCAGTGGAAGATAATATTCTTACAAAGACATTTCAGCAATTGCGATGCAAGCTTCAGCATCTCGCCGGTTCAATACTTGGCGATGATAATGAGGCTGAGGATGCTCTTCATGACGCATTTTGCCGTCTATGGACATCTTATAAGAATATTGACAGCGAGACTGACGCCCGCAGGCTTTCTTACGCTCTTGTCTACAACACCGCCATTGATCGCACACGTCGCCTCAAAACTCACGGGGGGAAAAGGGTTGAGTTAACCGGCGATATCGGGATAGAGGAAGAGTCTTCATCCCGTGATGGAATCTATGAGGCTGTTGTGGCGCTTGCTGAGAAAAGTCTTAATGAGAAGCAGCTTGCTGTCTTCCGGCTTCACGACCTGGAGAATATCGGGTATGCGGAGGTTGCCGAATCTCTTGGCATGACACAGGAAAATGTAAGGATGACGCTCAGCCGTGCCCGTAAAATTATTAGAGAATTATACCGACAACAGTTATGAAAAATGAAGATAGGCAAATATCATTAAACTCTCTTGAAGCGATGCTTGTAGCAATCGAACTTTATTTTGATTGCCGGCTGAGCGATGAGGAGGAGCGACGATTGCGCCGCGCGATTGCTGTTACCCGGGTCAGTCATCCTGCTATTGATGAGGCGAGAGCCGTGATGGGGCTCCGGAAGCCAGCCGAGCGCGTGATTGTGTCGCGTAAAGTGCTGCGTCAGATTAGCATCGCCGCCTCGGTGGCATTGCTGATTGCGGGCGGTATAGGAATATCTCGATACTTCTCCGAGTCATCATTGGAGAATAAGTCGATAGCTTATGTCAACGGAGTGAAAGTGACTGATGAGGATGAGGTGATGAGGCTTTTCAATGCCAATCTGTCAATAATGAGCGATGGTATAGAGGAGATGGACAGTCGGTTTGACAAGATGGTCGGAGCCGAATGACTTGATAACTACAACATGACAGGAATATGAAAAGAATTACATTATTAGCGTTTCTTGCGGTGCTTGCAGTGACGCTACACGCCAAAACAGGACTCAATATCGATAAGATTTTTGAGGGAGGATATGAAAAAGATCCAAAAGTTGAGTTGATGATAATGAGTGGCGATCTCCCTAACAAGGGAGTTACATTAATGCAGTTATTTAAAGGCCCGGCTGATAAATATGCTTCTAAAATCACTCCGTTGCTGAAATTGGACGGGGAGCAGGCGACCGGTAAAAAGGTAACTTATGAAAACGGGAAACTTCATTATGCGTTCTACACGCTGCCGCCGAAAGTGGTTAAAGGTCGTAGGATAAATCGCTATATATGTTATCTTGACGGACCTAAGAACGCCTTGAGCAGTGTGATGCTTCTGTATATGGAGGGCTATATTTCGGCGCAGGCGGCTAACCGATTGTTTAAATCAATGTAATTTTAGGTATATGAAAAAGTTATTTATTATTGCAATAATGGCTTTCGCCTTTCAAATAGCCCATTGTGTGGAGATTACAGCTCCTGACACTCTTTTAAAGGCTTCTAATGCGCATATAATTGACGTGTATTTTACATTGAACAGCGCTGAGGTGCTTGTAGAGGATGTTAACGGAGAGGGAAGTCGATTCTTTCTTAAAATGGAGAAACCCCGAAAAGGGCTGCATGTGAACGCCGATGGAATAACCTCGGAAGGAGTCTCTGACGTGTTGGTTGTGACTAAACCGGTAAACGGCAGCGACGCGTTTAGAGTTGAAGTGTCGTTTGTTTCGTCCAACGGACGTCGGTCAAGGGTTTCATGTCCTTTTACTCCGGGAGAAGGATCTTCTACAATTTATTATGGCGACGATGAATTTATAGATTTGGACAAGACTTATTATAATAAGAATAAGCTATGGAAGCGTGACAGGAAATAGAAATAATACTAAAGGCTGCATAAACAAGAAATAGTTATGATTTCAGGAATCGGGATTGATGGAATATCTTTCCCGATTCCTGCTTTATTTTGTAATTTTGCGCAATCAATCCTTTGTGGGTGGAATTTGTTATAGAGAATAAAAAGAAATGAGTATGAATCCGAAACTGATTATATTTGATTTTGACGGAACTCTTGCCGATACCACGGCAACAATTATTGCCACATATCAGGCGACTATAAAAGAAGTGGGCGCGGAGCCGCGTTCTGAGTCCGAATGTCAAGCCACCATCGGAGTGCCGCAGGAAGAGGGTTTTCGCCAATTATATCCCGGTTATTCTGACGATGAGATCGCAAAATGTGTAGACGCATATCGCCGAATTTTTATTATCAATAAGTCAAAACTGATCCCGAAGCTATATCCCGGTGTGATGGCGACTCTTGAGAAGTTGCATGGCATGGGGATTGAAATGTCGGTGGCTTCGTCACGTTCCCGTTGGTCTTTGCTCGAATTCTGTGATGAGAATAATATATCGTCTTTTTTCAAGTTGATTATTGGCGCTGACGACGTGACCCATGCCAAACCTAATCCCGAGCCGGTCCTGAAAACGCTTGAAACGCTGAACGTGTCTCCTGCCGATGCGATTGTGGTTGGCGACATGCCGGTTGATATCGCGATGGGGAGCGGAGCCGGCTGTGAGACTGTCGGGGTGACCTACGGGAACTCCTCTCGCAAAGACCTGGAAGCTGCCGGAGCTACAGCTGTCATCGACGCTCTTCCTGAATTGCTCGGTTTGATAAAATAACACTGAGGTATTATTTCAATGACGCCGTTCGACAGGTTATGTTTCCTGCCGTGTCGGCGTTTATTGACAGGTGAATCTGCTTTCCATTGGCATTAGCGACTCCGTAATAACTGTTGCCGAGCAAATGCTCTGTGTTGATTTGTGTGATGCCGAGCCCGGCTTTACGCATGGATATGCCTATGATCCGTCCGAGGATATAGGTCGTGAGCGGGCTGGCGGCGCCGCAATACCTGCGCGACAGTGCGTATAGACGGCTCGATGTTCGTGTAGTCATAGGATGGTAAGGACGCTTCTCGGCACTGAAGACGATATAATGATGAAAAACAAGCAGGCATATAAAGAAAGTGTGAGCCGATATAGCGTCATCAGCTTGATAGGCTCTGGACAGCCATGAGTAAAGATGAGAATATGCCGGCTCACACTCTTGGCTTTTATGTATAAATGCATATACGCAGCAACCAAGAGGGAGCATCTGACTGCATTCCTTACTCAGTGGTGAATTGTCCAGATTCATCAAGCGGAATGAAGCGAAACGCTTCCTGATATATGTCTGTCGCAGGATTGGATTCCCCTTTGACACTGCAAAGATAGGAATAAATGTGTAATTATCGTGGATACATAAGGGATATTCATTAGGTATAAAATCAAGACTGCCGCCACGTTTCAGCGTGGCGGCAGTCTTGATGCGATATTGGAGAATTATTATTTCTTACGTATATATTCCACAATCCAGGCGCCCACTTCGCGGGTGCCGTATTGAGTGCCCTTA
Organism: Bacteroides sp.; assembly: GCA_014801525.1. Taxonomy (GTDB): domain Bacteria; phylum Bacteroidota; class Bacteroidia; order Bacteroidales; family Muribaculaceae; genus Muribaculum. Next base: position 55,729 of record JAAVEB010000002.1, on the reverse strand, counting down.
TTTCCGGTGATGTCGGGAGTGCTGACTCCGGCATCAAGAGATGCATCGACAGCTTCTCGGATAAGCTTGCCCTCTTCGGCGAGACCGAAATATTCAAACAGCATTGCGACAGAGAGAATCTGGGCGAGCGGATTGGCGATGTTCAAGCCCTTAGCCTGAGGCCATGAACCGTGGATAGGTTCGAAAACAGGGGTGCTTTCTCCGGTTGATGCCGAAGGGAGCAATCCCATTGAGCCTGAAATGACCGACCCTTCATCGGTGAGGATGTCGCCGAATGTGTTTTCAGTGACCATGACGTCGAAAAAGCGGGGGTCGAGAATCATCTTCATTGCAGCGTTGTCGACAAACATATAGTCGGTCTTGACATCGGGGAATTGCGGCTCCATTTCCTGAGCCACTTTACGCCACAGGCGCGACGAGGCAAGGACATTAGCTTTATCGACAACAGTGAGATGCTTGTTGCGTTTACGCGCGTATTCAAATCCCACACGCAGGATGCGTTCAATCTCCTTGCGGGTGTAGTGGTTGGTGTCGTAAGCCACGTCGTCTGATTCGAATTTTTTACCGAAATACATACCTCCGGTAAGTTCGCGGATGCAGATGAAATTAGCTCCGTCGACAATCTCGCGCTTTAGGGGCGATTTGTCGATAAGACACTTGAAAGTCTCTACCGGACGGATGTTGGCGAATAGACCGAGCTGCTTGCGCATGGCGAGAAGCCCTTGCTCGGGACGCACTTTCGCTGTCGGGTCGTTGTCAAACTTCGGGTCGCCGACAGCCGAGAAAAGCACAGCGTCGCTCTCCTTGCAAAGTTCAAGTGTCTCTTTGGGAAACGGATCGCCGACAGCGTCGATCGCCGAAGCTCCTACAATGCCATATTTGAATTCTACAGTATGGCCGAAACGCTCACAAACGGCTGCCATAACGTCGACTCCCTGAACCGATATTTCAGGACCGATGCCGTCGCCGGGCAACACAGCAATCTTAAAATTCATAATTGTCTTTATTTTATTGTTGTTTACTTATTTTTCGTTGGCGCTAATTCTCTATAATATTTAGCATTTTGAGTGTGGCTTGTATTGCCGCTTCTGTCTGGTCGGCGTCAAGTCCCCTGGTTTTCATCGAATGACCTTTGTAATCCCAGGAAATGGTGGTGTGAACCAATGCGTCGGTTCTTCCTCCCGGCGGAATGTTGACTGCATAGTTGGTAAGGATGGGAAATTCTTTGCCAAGTTCGGTATAGATATTTCTCACCGCTTTTACAAATGCGTCATACTGTCCGTCGCCGGCAGCGCTCATTTGATATTCGGTACCGTTTATCGACAGTTTTACCGTCGCGGTAGGGCGCAGTCCTTGCGACAGATTCAGCGCATAATTTATCACCCTGACTTTGTCTTGTTGCTCCACGTGCTTTATCACGTCGGCTACAATGAATGGCAGGTCTTCCTGCGTCACCAGTTCCTTTTTGTCGCCGAGTTCTATGATGCGGCGTGTCACTTTCTGGATATCTTTATCGGAAAGAACTATGCCAAGAGCCTCAAGATTCTTCTTGATGTTGGCTTTGCCCGATGTCTTGCCGAGCGCATACTCGCGCTCACGCCCGAATCGTTCAGGAAGCAGGTCGTTATAATAAAGATTGTTTTTATTGTCGCCGTCGGCATGCACGCCGGCGCATTGGGTGAATACGCTTTCGCCGATAATAGGTTTATTTGGCGGTATTGTTATACCTGAAAATGAAGCTACGATACGGCTTGCTTTGTTCACCTTGCTTTCGTCCACGCCGGTTTCGCATTGAAGCTGGTCATGGATGACAGCGAGCGCGCTTGACAGGGTTGCGTTTCCGGCGCGCTCTCCGAGCCCGTTGATTGTGACGTGGATTCCCTTCGCTCCACCTTTGATGGCGGCGTAAACATTTGACGTCGCGAGGTCATAGTCGTTATGGGCATGGAAATCAAAATGAAGGTCGGGAAAGCGTGTCGTCATCTTGTGCATGAACGCCAAGGTGTCATAGGGATTTAATATTCCCAGAGTGTCAGGGAGTAGAAATCGTTTTATTGGCAGGTCCTTTATGGCATCCATCATATTGAACACGTAGGCGGGCGAGTTTTTCATCCCGTTTGACCAATCTTCGAGATATAGATTCACGTCGAGCCCGGCGTCAATCGCCCTCATCACTTCGGTTCTGATGTTTTGAACGTGTTCCTCGGGAGTTTGCTTCAATTGCAGGCGGCAATGTTTTTCCGACCCTTTCGACAGGATGTTCACCACTTTCGCCCCGACATCTTTAATCCACTCTATTGACTTTCCGTTGTCAAGAAAGCCGAGCACTTCAAGTTTGTCAAGATTGCCTGTGGAGCGCGCCCAGTCACATAAAGCCCTCACCGAATCGCGTTCGCCGTCTGACACGCGTGCCGAAGCGATTTCCACCCGATGAACTTTGAGTTCTTCGAGCAGCAATCGCGCAATCGACAATTTTTCAGAGGCGGAAAATGACACGCCTGAGGTTTGTTCACCATCCCTGAGGGTGGTGTCCATTATTTCTATTTTTGTTGTCATTTAGCAGCTTCGTAGGCTTCGATATCAGCTTTTTTTGACAAAAGGAATTCAATATCGTCAAGACCTTCGGCGAGACAATGTTTCTTATACGGGTTTATTTCGAAATTTTCGCTTTTGCCGGTGGCGAGGTTTGTTATTGTCTGCGAAGGCAGGTCAACTTTGACTTCGGTTTTAGGATCGGCTGCGATAGAGTCAAACAGTTCGGCAAGAAATTCCTCCGACACTACGACAGGAAGCACAAAATTGTTGAGCTCATTGTTTTTGTGAATATCGGCGAAGAAGCTTGACACTACTACACGGAAGCCATAGTCGGCGATAGCCCATGCGGCATGCTCGCGGCTTGAGCCTGAACCGAAATTCTTTCCTGCGACAAGAACGCATCCTGAATAGGTGGGGTCGTTCAATACGAAATCTTTGATTGGGTTGCCCTCTTTATCATAACGCCAGTCGCGGAATAGATTTTCGCCGAAACCTTCGCGAGAGGTAGCTTTGAGAAATCGTGCGGGGATTATCTGGTCAGTGTCCACGTTTTCCATTGGAAGCGGAACACAAGTAGATGTTATAGTGGTGAATTTTTCTTTCATCGTGGATTCGTTTTTACATTACGGAATTTTACAGCTTTCTCGGGTCGGTAAGTTTGCCGGTGATTGCCGATGCTGCTGCAACGAGCGGACCGGCAAGAATGGTGCGTGCTCCGGGACCCTGTCGTCCCTCGAAATTGCGGTTGGAGGTCGACACGGCAAGTTTGCCGGCGGGAATCTTGTCTTCATTCATGGCAAGACAAGCCGAACATCCCGGTTGGCGAAGCTCAAATCCTGCGTCGGCGAGAATCTTGTCAATGCCCTCAGCCTTGATTTGCTCATCTACCATCCATGAGCCCGGAACGAGCCATGCGGTTACATTGTCGGCTTTCTTCTTTCCCTTCACTATAGATGCGAATGCTCGGAAATCCTCGATTCTGCCATTGGTGCAGCTTCCAAGGAAAACGTAGTCGATGGGATGACCTTCGAGTTTTTCACCTACTGAGAATCCCATGTATTCAAGCGACTTGTTGTAAGAAATTTTGCCTGCTTCGTCGTTGGGGTCGGGAGCTGGAATCGCTTCGCTGATGCCTATTCCCATTCCGGGATTGGTTCCGAATGTGATGCGCGGTTCGATATCGGCAGCGTCAAAGTTTATTTCTTTGTCAAATACTGCGTCATCGTCGCTTTTCAGCGTTTTCCAATAAGCAAGCGCTTTGTCCCATTCCGCGCCTTTGGGCGCATATTCGCGACCTTCCACATAAGCAAAAGTAGTTTCATCGGGAGCTATCATGCCTCCGCGCGCTCCCATTTCGATTGAGAGGTTGCACACGGTCATGCGCTCTTCCATCGAAAGGTTGCGTATGGTGTCGCCGGCATATTCCACAAAATATCCTGTGGCGCCGCCGGTAGTCATTTTAGCAATGATGTAAAGGGCGATGTCTTTTGCTGTCACTCCGGGGCGCAGTTTGCCGTTGACGTTTATTCTCATCGTCTTGGGCTTGGGCTGAAGGATGCATTGCGATGCAAGCACCATCTCAACTTCCGAAGTTCCGATTCCGAAAGCCACTGCTCCAAACGCTCCGTGGGTTGATGTGTGGCTGTCGCCACACACGATTGTCTGTCCCGGTAATGTCAATCCGTTTTCCGGACCGATCACATGGATGATTCCGTTCTTTTTATGCCCGAGACCGAAGAGAGTGAGCCCGAACTCGTTGGCGTTGCGCGTCAATGTCTCTACTTGATTTCTTGACACCGGGTCAGCTATCGGCAATTCCTGGTTCTTGGTGGGGATATTGTGGTCGGGAGAACAGATGGTTTTATCCTTGCGGAACACTTGCAGTCCTCTCTGGCGGAGTCCGTCAAATGCTTGCGGACTTGTCACTTCATGACAGTAGTGGCGATCGATATATAATTGAGAGGGTCCTCCTTCGATGAGATTTACCACGTGTGAGTCCCAGATTTTGTCAAATAATGTATTTGCCATTATGGTTCGATTTGATTAGTGGACAAATTTGTTGATTGCGTCAATATAGGCTTCCGCGCTTGCTGCGACGATATCGGTATTTGCCGAGAAGCCATAGTAGCTTACGCCGTCGTGTTCTACCGTCATGTGAACTTTACCGATGTCGTTGCTACCCTTGTTTATTGCCTGGATAAGGAATTCCTTAACCTGCATCTTTCTGCGAATGATTTGCTTGATTGCCGAGATTGCGGCATCGACAGGTCCGTTGCCCGAGGCACACGCTTCAAATTTTTCGCCGGCAATGTCGAGACCCACTGATGCGACTGACTGGATGCCGACGCCGGCTGTGACCTGAAGGAAGTCCAGCTTGAGTCGGTGGGAAGCCTTGTGGTGTTCTCCTGCGAGCAGCAGCACATCGTCGTCGTTGATCTCTTTCTTTTTGTCGGCAAGGCGAAGGAACCCTTCGTAAGCTTTATCAAGCGCCTCTTTCGAGAGGTCAATACCAAGCACGTGGAGGCGATGCTTGAGCGCCGCGCGTCCCGAGCGGGCGGTGAGCACAATCGAGTTCTCGTCGACGCCCACATCTTTCGGGTCGATGATTTCATAACTTTCACGGTTCTTAAGCACTCCGTCCTGGTGTATGCCTGAACTATGGGCGAATGCATTTCGGCCCACAATCGCTTTATTAGGCTGCACCGGCATATTCATGAGGCTTGACACCATGCGGCTTATGCCATATATCTTGGTGGTGTTTATATTGGTCGTGATGTCAAGCTCCCGATGGGATTTGCATATCATCGCCACCTCTTCAAGAGAAGTGTTGCCGGCGCGTTCGCCTATACCGTTGATTGTCACTTCAGCCTGGCGGGCGCCGTTCATGACTCCCGACATGGTGTTTGCCGTAGCCATTCCGAGGTCGTTATGACAGTGGGTTGCTATGGTCACGTTATGGATTCCGTCCACATGCTCCATCAGATATTTGATCTTCTCGCCAAATTCCGAGGGCAGGCAGTAGCCGGTCGTGTCAGGGATATTCACCACCGTGGCTCCCGCTTTTACAACCGCCTCGACCACTCGGGCAAGATACTCGTTGTCGGTTCTTCCCGCATCCTCGGCATAGAACTGGACATCCTCGACAAAGCGCTTGGCATATTTGACACATGCGATCGCGCGTTCGAGAATCTCCTCGCGCGAGGAGTTGAACTTATATTTTATATGATAGTCTGAAGTTCCGATTCCGGTGTGGATGCGTTTCCGTTTTGCGTATTTAAGCGCGTCGGCGGCTACGCGGATATCGTTTTCTACGGCACGGGTCAGCGCGCATATAGTAGGCCAGGTGACGGCTTTTGATATTTCAACTACCGAGTTGAAGTCTCCGGGGCTTGAAACCGGAAATCCGGCTTCGATCACGTCGACTCCCAATTCTTCCAGAGCTTTGGCAACCTCAATCTTTTCAACGGTGTTGAGCTGGCATCCGGGCACCTGCTCGCCATCGCGTAAAGTGGTGTCAAAAATGTATAATCTGTCGCTCATATTATGTGAATGTTTTCTTATTTTCAGAATAGGCTGCAAAATTACTACGATTTGACGACATAATCAAGCGAATTGAGGTTTAATTGTAATATTTCGTAATTAATGAAGCGGGAAAAGTCGTGAAATTGAAATTCAAAATATGCGTTTAGTCGTAATGTTGTCAACTTTGCTTGATAAAATCGACGCTATTTCCGCCATAATATGCCTTCCCTGTACATAATTCATAAGAATTGGGATGGGATTGAAATTGATTGGAAAATTAGAGTATTAATTTTGAGAAACTAAAATTGACTACTGCTACATGAAAGTACTGAAATTATTCTTATTGTTTTGTCTGCTGTGGACATTTAATCCGGCTTATTCGGAAACACGAAGCGAGTGGAACGGCTATGATCGACGTGATTTCAATTATAATGGGCGCAAGGCAACAGTCGTTGCTCCTGAAAAGGCTCTCGACGGAAAACCGTGGATATGGCGTCCGGCATTTTTCGGAGCGTTTGCCAATGCCGACGAGGCATTGTTGAAAGAAGGTTTTCATGTGGTGTTTTATGACCTTACTCACGACTATGGAAGTCCGGCATCAATAAAGGCGGGTACCGATTTTTATAATCACATGGTGTCGACATTCGGTTTTTCTCCCAAGGTTACGCTTGAGGGATTGAGCCGAGGCGGATACTATGCGTTGCGATGGGCTGCTGAAAATCCCGACAAGGTGGCTTCGCTCTATCTTGACAATCCTGTTTGCGACATATTCAGCTGGCCGGGCAAAGACAGGAAAAAGGAGTGGGCTGATTTTCTTTCGCTGTGGAATATTGAAGATGCGTCGCCCGAGTCTTTTACTGGCAATCCGATAAGAAACCTTTCAGGGCTTGCCGAGCATAAAGTGCCTATTCTTGCAGTGTGTGGCGACTCTGACAGAGTGGTGCCTTTTGACAATAACATGAAGTTGCTGCGAGATGAATATGTGAAACTGGGAGGACCGGTGAGAATCATAATCAAACCGGGTGCTGACCATCATCCCCACGGGCTTGAAAACCCTGAGGCGATAGTTGATTTCGTTGTCAGTCACACTCCTGAATTCGAATCGTTTCAGAAATATAATCTGCGTGGTTCGCTTCATAACTCGTTTGTGAAGTTTGAAAAGGAAAAGAAAGGGCGCGTCGCTTTTTTCGGTGGATCTATCACCCACATGAAAGGTTGGCGTGATATGATTAAAGAGCAATTGCAGCAGCGGTTCCCCTATACTGAATTTGAATTTGTGGAGCAGGGATTGCCTTCGGCAGGGACGACTCCTCATGCGTTTCGCATTGTGGACGACGTTCTTTCCGCCGGACCGATTGACTTGATGTTTGTCGAGGCTGCTGTCAATGATCATGGAAACGGTTTCAATGCGGAAAAGCAGGTGAGAGGCATGGAGGGCGTGGTGCGTCACGCTCTTGAATCCGACAGCCTCATGGACATCGTGATGCTGCATTTCATTCACAATGATTTCATCAATATGTTTGCCAAGGGGCAGGAGCCCGACGTGATAATGAATCATGAACGAGTGGCAAATCATTATCTTATTCCGTCGATAGATTGCGCGGCCGAAGTTGCCGGTAGAATCAATTCCGGTCAATTTTCATGGGAAACATTTGGCGGGATTCATCCTTCATGGTTTGGTCATAAGTTTTATGCAGCGGCGATAAATAAGCTTTTTGACAATATGATGATTGGAGAGGAGGAAGTCCTGACTGCCCATGAAATGCCCCGAGCGCTTGATCCCTTCAGCTATGTCGACGGAAAATATCTTGACATGAACAAGGTGGACATAAAATCAGGGTGGACTGTCTCGGAGTTATGGCAGCCTGATGACGAGGCTAAGACACGCCCCGGATTTGTCAACGTGCCGATGCTTCACACTACTCAACCGGGAGCGACTCTGACCGTGCCGTTCACGGGTAAGGCTATCGGTTTGTTCATGGCTTGCGGTCCGCGGTCAGGAATTCTTGAATATAAAATTGACGACGGGCAGTGGAAATCGATAGACACTTATACGGCATGGAGCCACAACCTCTATATCCCGTGGCTTCATATTCTTGAAGATGAACTTGACGGTGACTTTCCCCATCTGCTTACATTGAGGCTGAAGGATGTAAATCGTCCCGCTCAAGCCGTTATTCGAAACATAGTGGTTTCGGGTGGACGGTAAAAGATTGCCGGCGGCGATAAAAAAATGGGCTCGATTAACGAGCCCATTTTAGTAGTTCTTTGAATGTAACTTTCCGCCCATACATCAGGATGCCTGTGCGATAGATGCGGGAAGCGAAGAATGTCAACAGCAGCGCCGTTCCGTAAAGGAGCAGAATGCTTACTGCGATCTCCCACGCAGGAACCTCATACGGGAGTCTTATCATCATTACAATTGGCGAAGTAAAGGGAATGAATGAGCAGACTACTCCGAGAGTGCCGTCGGGGTCCTGCATGCAGCCTTCGCCGATGAGGAGCGCCAGAATAATGATCATCATTACCGGGGTCATGAATTGATTGGCGTCGCTTTGCTGGTCAACTGCCGATCCGAAGCCGGCAAACAGGGCTGCATATAGAAGATAGCCGCCGATAAAATAGAGGACAAATATTGCAAGAATCTTTATCCAGTCTACTCCAAGAATTGCCTGGACTATTTCTTCACCTTCCGAGAGGGGAAGTTGCGACATGTCGCCCTGAAGCTGTGCGGCGGCATCAGGAGATGTGGATGCGATTCCCAGCGCCGATATGGCAAACAGTCCTATGCCGGTAAATACAGCCCACACAGCGATTTGGGTCAGCCCCACCAGAGCTATGCTGATGATTTTTCCAAGCATAAGTTCCAACGGGCGGCATGAACTGACGATAACCTCGACAATGCGGTTGGTCTTGTCTTCCACAACCGAACTCATGATCATAGCGCCATATATGAGGACGAACATATAGGTGAGCATGGCAAGCCCCATCCCTATAATCATCGACAGTGTGCTTGATGACACGTTCTCTCCGTCATCGTCCCAGGTGTGGCTCTTTACTGACACCGATATGCGGCTGTTTTCAATTATTTCTGAAAGCCCGGGGATATCGTAGGAACTTATTTTTGCTTCGGAAAGACTTTTGTTGAGCACATCTTCAATCTCTTCATTAAGGGAAATCTTCACGGGATTGTCCGAGTAGATGTTGACCTGTTTCGTCGTTTCGACATTTGCCGGGATAACCAGGATAGCGTATATTCCGCCGTCGGAATCTTTGTATTCCTGCTTTATTTTTTCGGTGGGAACATTTTCAAGGATGCTGAAACTGTACTCGTCAGTGTTCTTGAATTCCTTTCCGTATTTTCCCGACAGGTCGACAATAGCGATTTGGCGCGCGTCGGAACTGTTTATGTTCATCAGCAATGCCGGAATGCACATGAGTCCTATCATAAGAACCGGAGCGAGAAGCGTGACGATGATGAATGATTTTTTAGCTACAATCGCCTTGTATTCACGCTGTATGATGATAAATAATCTGTCTTTATTCATTTTTGCCTGTAACTGTTTCGATGAATATTTCGTGCATTGATGGGAGAATCTCTTCAAAGCCCATGAGATTATAGGTCCTGTTGAGCGATTCGATGGCATGTCTTATTTCAACGCCCGGATTGAGTTTGATAGTGGCGTTGCAGCCGCCAAGCTGGTGAGGTTTCACTGACTCGATTGTAAACAGCGAGTCGTCGGGAGCTAAAACCGGTTCGGCGATATGTATGCGGTAAAGATGCTTCGCAAATTTGCGGCGTATTTCGTTGACATTTCCTTGAAGGACGACTTTGGAATTGTTTATAAGCGAGAACTTGTCACACACCTCTTCGACCGACGCCATGTTGTGGGTCGAGAACAGGATTGTCGAGCCGTTTTGATTAAGTCGAAGAATCTCTTTTTTTAATTGCTCGGTGTTGACCGGGTCGAATCCGGAGAATGGCTCGTCGAATATAAGAAGTTTAGGATTGTGGACAACGGTAGAAATAAACTGGACTTTCTGAGCCATACCTTTTGACAACGCCTCGATTTTTTTGTTGCTCCATTCCGACAGATCCATGCGTTCAAGCCACTCTTCGGCTGCTTTGCGCGCGTCGTTTTTTGACATCCCTTTCAGTCTGCCCAGAAACATTATGTGGTCGAGCACTTTCATTTTCTTGTAAAGTCCGCGTTCTTCGGGAAGATAACCTATGTGCATGACATCTTCCTGAGTCATCGGTTTCCCGTTGAGGAGCACTTCTCCCGAGTCGGGGCGAGTGATTTGGTTGAGTATGCGGATAAGGGATGTTTTCCCGGCTCCGTTGGGACCCAGGAGCCCGTAGACGCACCCTTCGTCGATATTCAAATTCACGTGGTCAAGGGGTCGGTGTCCCGAATAATCCTTTACCACGTCATTTACAGTTATTATTTCCATTCTCAGTAAAAAGTTAATGGGATTAAGATTCTTTTATCAACTGAAGACAGGTCCAGTTGTCACACGTCGTGTGGGCTGTTTCTACGAGTCCGTGTTTTGCCGCTTCGGCGGCCACTACCGGAATGTCATGCTCGTAAAATCCGCTCAGCAACATCAAGCCCCCCTTTCGGAGTTTTGATGAATAGAATTTGATGTCGGCGGTAATTATGTTGCGGTTTATGTTGGCGATGAACACATCGGCGGGCTGAAGCGATTCAAGGGCTGAAGCGTCGCCAAGGATGACGTTTATTTCCGGATGGCGGTTGATTTTCACATTTTCCACGGCGTTCACATGGGCGAATGCGTCGATTTCAATAGCGTTGACCGGAGTTGCTCCGCGCATGGCTGAAAGGATGGCGAGAATGCCGGTGCCGGTGCCCATGTCGATCACAGATTTCCCCTCAAGCGGCATTTTCAGGAGCTGACGAATGATGAGTGACGTAGTTTGGTGATGACCTGTTCCGAAAGCCATCTTTGGATCGATAACGATATCATAGGGCATTTCCGGAATATCCTTGTGGAATGAACTGTGAATCACGCAAAGATTATCCACGATAATGGGTTGGAAATAATTCTTCTCCCACTCCGAGTTCCAGTCGCGCCCCTCGACAGTAGTCCACTTGACATCGATGACACTCTCCATCGGGAAGTCATTGACAACCTCTTTGAATATGTCGGCGTCGAAAAGTTCCTTTTTCACGTATGCCGTCAGTCCTGTTTCGTCGGGCACAAAACTCTCATATCCTTTTTCGCAAAGTAATGCGGCAAGCACGTCAGTGGCGGTTTCATCACATGGCGTTACCGTAAAACGCGCTTCGATATAGTCATTCATTGATTTTTCTTTTTTCTATTAGTCGCACAAAGATACTAAAAAGTTCCGTATGAGTCCTAAAAAGTTGCAATTCAAAGACGATAGGATGTGTTATGCCAAAGAACCGAGATAATTTTGGTTGATGAACTGTTCGTGATGTTGCACTAATATGCTATATTTGCAAGTATGAAAAAAATTGTGTTTGTCATATTGACGTTTTTGGCGGGGATTATTGCTGTCGACGCCTGTACTTCTGCAATCGTCAGCGGCAGGCTGACAAAGAGCGGGACTCCTATATTGTGGAAAAACCGTGATACTGATTTCGAGGACAATTTCGTTGCGACGGTTAAGCCGTCGAATCCGGGAGATATTGAATATGTGGCGCTGTTTAATGCCGGTGATTCGTTGCTTGCCGATGCGTGGATAGGGGTGAATGAAGCGGGATTTGCCATAATGAACACCGCTTCTTATAATCTCGCTCCTGATACTGCTGTGTACAAAGACCGCGAAGGGGCGGTTATGTCGGAAGCTTTACGGCGGTGTCATACAGTGGCTGATTTTGAACAACTGTTGTCAGATTTGCCTAAGCCTCTCGGGGTCCAGGCTAATTTTGGAGTTATTGATGCCGCCGGAGCCGGAGCTTATTTTGAAACTGACGATTATACATGGAAAAAATATGATCTTGCCCACGAAAGTGGCGGGATAATCCTTCGCACTAACTATTCTTATTCAGGCGAAGCCGATGCCGGATTCGGATATATAAGAGAGGAAACGGCGCGACAGTTGCTGATGCCTTATCTTGAATCGGGCGAGAAAATCACACCATATGTCTTTACCGACGGGTTGTCGCGCAGTTTCTATCATTCGCTTCTCGGCAAGGATATGCTTGAGGATGGGGGAGAGTGGATCATCGACCAGGATTTTATTCCCCGACGGTCAACGAGCGCGTCGGTTGCTATCGGTTATGACGCCGATGGCAAGCCGGTGATGTGGACCGCGCTGGGCTATCCTCCATGTTCTTACACGAGGGAAGTCACTGTCAACTCTGTTCCGGCTGATATGCAACCTGACTCAAAAACTTGGCGGAGTGAATTTTGCGATGAGGTCAATCGCCGCAAGGCTGAAGTGTTTTCCATTAAACGCGGAAGCGGAAGCCATTATATAAATGTCTCCCGCTTGCGGCATTATAATGAATTGTTCCGCCATAAAAGCCTTGGCGGTTCAGATTTGAAATAATCTACCGGTTATTTTTTCTCAGGCATCACGGCTTCGATTGATTCAACAAGCTGATTCTCGGTCATGAATCCCACATTGCGGTTGATGGTGCCTTCCTTGCTCACGATAAGCACGGTCGGAATTGACCCCACGCCATATTCTTTTGCTATGCCCGGGCACGAATCAACATTTATCGAGATGAATCGAACCGCGCCTTTGTATTGCTTGGCTACCTTATGAAATATCGGTGAAAATTCACGACATGGCGGGCACCATTCCGCCCAAAAATCAACCACTATGGGTTCGGGTTGCGGAACTCCGAATTCGATAGTGTCGTTAGGAGCGAGCACTATGGGCTCTCCTTGCGCGAATGCTTCTTCCCATGCTGATTGTTCGGCGCTCTGCTTGGTCGATGTTGAGTTGCAGCCGATAAAAGAAACCATTGCCACGATTGCCAGGAATGAAATTAGTTTTCTCATAATCTTAATCTATTTGTATTTTGGTTGAGGTTAAAAAATAACAAGGTGTTTCCTTAAAGGAAAACACCTTGTTTGACCTATTGGTTCACCTGTTTTTTGCTTATTAGAGGCAAGAAGCAAGAGCGTCATTTGTTTTGCGAACAGCTGCCGCGCTCTTTGCAAAGAGTTCTTTTTCTTCGTCATTGAGCTTGATGTCGATGATTGCTTCGATACCGTTTTTGCCGAGCAAGCAAGGAACACCGATGCAGAGGTCTGACTCGCCATATTCGCCTTCAACAAGAGCAGAGCAGGGGATTACGCGCTTCTGGTCGTGAAGCACCGCTGCAACAACTGCTGCCGATGCTGCTCCGGGAGCATACCATGCTGAAGTTCCGAGAAGTTTAGTGAGGGTTGCGCCTCCCACCATTGTGTCGGCAGCGACTTTGTCAAGAGTTTCCTTGTCAAGAAGCTCGCTCACGGGGATGCCGCGGTAAACTGCGTAGCGGGTCAACGGAATCATGGTAGTGTCACCGTGTCCGCCGATAACCATGCCGTCAACCTCGTTGGGGTTGGCGTTGAGGGCTACGCTAAGGAAATATTTGAAACGAGAGCTATCGAGCGCTCCGCCCATACCGATGATGCGGTTCTTGGCGATACCTGCGGTCTTGTGGATGAGGTAGGTCATGGTGTCCATCGGGTTGGATACACAAACGATGATAGCGTTAGGTGAGTATTTCAGAATGTTGTCTGTTACTGACTTAACGATGCCTGCATTTACTCCGATGAGTTCTTCGCGAGTCATGCCGGGCTTGCGAGGAATACCTGAAGTGATGACTACGACGTCAGAGTTTGCGGTCTTTTCGTAATCGTTGGTGACACCCACCATGCGAGTGTTTATTGTGAGAAGATTGGCGGTCTGCATGATATCCATGGTCTTTCCTTCAGCGAGACCCTCTTTGATATCAATAAGAACTACTTCGTCAGCAACATTGTTTGTAACCAATACGTTAGCGCAGGTTGCTCCTACATTTCCTGCTCCTACAACTGTAACCTTTGACATAATTGTAATATTAAAAACCTAAAATCTTATTTTTTATCCGCTGCAAAATTAATGAAAAATTTCCGTAATTTGAGACGGAAAATAAAATAAATGATGAATTAACTTAAAATTGGAAAAATTTCATTTGCCATGGCTCCTGGAGACGATAAACTGTCTCAATATTCTTATCGCGGGAGCGGCAAGAATTAAAAGCAGGACGGCGCCGAGAATCATGATTATGCCGACGGCGGTAAGTATTGTGATGCGCTCGTTGAAAACCGCAATTCCGATCAACAGTCCGGTAAGTGGCTCGAGCGCGCCGAGAATCGCGGTTGCCGTCGAGCCGATGTCATGTATCGCTACAGCCATTGTGAGGATTGACAGAATTGTGGGAAACAGAGCCAGTCCTATGGCGCATGCCCAAGCCGTGACATTGTCAAGCGGATACAATTCTCCATCCCTTACGATGAAAAAAAGATATAGAATCAGCCCGAATGAAATTGAATAAAATGTCAATGTCGATGACGGCAAGTCTTTTATCGCGCTTCTGTTCACGGCTACCATATATATGGCATAAGAAAGCGAACTTGCCACGACATACAGGACTCCGGTGATGTTTAGCGTTCCTCCTTCTTCGCCCCCTCCGAAATAGAGTAGTGTCACTCCGCCGAGCGCGAGCAATATTGAAACAATGGTTACAACCGACAGGTATTCTTTGAAAAAAATGCGGTTGATGAGCGACACTATGACGGGATACATAAATAATAATGTAGAGGCTATGCCGACGTCAATGTACCGGTAACTTTCAAACAATAGTAGCGACGAGCAAGAAAACAGCAGTCCGTAAAACAGCATCTGAGGGATAAGCTTGCGTTTTAGATGGAGGCTTTTCCCTGCCGCAAGCATTATGATGCCGAGAATGAGTGCCGCAAAGACATAGCGGTAGAAAAGCATGGAATAGGATGTCATGCCCATGGCAAACAGTGGCACAGCCATGAGCGGATTCAATCCGTAGCTGCACGATGCAGTGGCTCCTGCTATATATCCTCGGGTTCGTTGTTTTGACATGGGCGCAAAGTTACTATAATTATTCCGACACACCGTAATAATTTCCCCGATTTATTCCCTGTCGGAAAAATGGTTGGCATGTCGGGGATACGGGTATGGAATTTCCCTCTGAAATCTGTTATTTTTGTAAACTGAGATATTTTCAGACAATTGAAAAATTATTAAATTTGTAACGAAATTGAAATAAGCGTATGGAACTTATAAAAGACAAGGAATTCGAAGGAGAGCGTCCGCTTTTTGCCGCTCACGATATTAAACTTGATAATGTAACCATTCATGCCGGAGAGTCGGCTCTGAAAGAGTGCAGCAATGTGGAGGCTGTCAATTGCCGCTTTGAAGGCAAGTATCCGTTTTGGCATGTTGATGGCTTTACTATAAAAAATTGTCTTTTCACCGAGGGAGCGAGAGCGGCTCTATGGTATTCGAAAGGTCTGTTGATGACCGACACAATGGTCGAGGCGCCCAAGATGTTCAGGGAAATGGACGGAATCGAACTGGAAAACGTGAAGATACCTGACGCGCAGGAAACTCTATGGCACTGTCGGAATGTTAAGATTAAGAATGTGGAGGTGGCTAATGCCGACTACCTTTTCATGCACAGTGACAATATAAAGATTGACAACTATCGTCAGGACGGAAACTACTCGTTTCAGTATTGCCGGAATGTGGAAATCCGCAATGCGGTCATAAACTCGAAAGATGCGTTTTGGAACACTGAGAATGTGACTGTCTATGATTCGGAGCTGAACGGTGAATATCTGGGATGGCATTCAGTGAATTTACGCCTTGTCAATTGCCGCATATCAGGAACCCAGCCGTTGTGCTATGCCCGCAATCTTGTCATGGAAAACTGCGTTATGGCTGAAGACTGTGATCTTGCCTTTGAGGAGAGCGAACTTAACGCCGAAGTGAACAGCGTGATACGAAGCGTCAAGAATCCCACTACGGGAGTCATCCGTGCAAAGGGTTATGGCGAGATAATAATAGATGAAAATATAAAGGCTCCTGCCGATTGCAGGATAGAGGTCATTGAATAATAATTTGGAAGCGATATGTCGATATTTGACGAGATAGTTCCGCGTCGAGGAACAGGGTCATATAAATGGGATTCTTCAGCTGATGCCGATATTGTCCCTCTTTGGGTTGCGGATATGGATTTTCGAGCCGCGCCCGTTATTCTCAGCGCGTTGCGCCGCCGGGTGAAGCATGGAGTGTTTGGCTACACTCTTGTCGGAGATGACTATTATAAGGCGTTGACCGGTTGGTTTAAAAAACGTCACGGTTATGATATTAAGCGTGAAGGCGTGATCTATACGTCGGGTGTCGTGCCGGCGATTTCCGCTATTTTGAAGGGGCTGACCAAGCCCGGCGACGGAGTGATTGTGCAGACTCCCGTGTATAATTGCTTTTTTTCGTCGATACGCAATAATGGCTGTGTCATTGTTGAGAATCCGTTGAAGCGCGTCGCCATTTCGTCAAGCGAGTTTACTTATGAAATGGATTTTGACGGATTGCAAGAGGTTGCGTCGCGCGATGATGTAAAAGTATTGCTTTTGTGCAACCCCCATAATCCGGCCGGAAGGGCATGGACTCGTGACGAGCTTGTGAAAGTTAGCGAGATATGCCGCCGAAACGGAGTGAAAGTGGTCAGTGATGAAATCCATTGCGAATTGACCATGCCGGGATATGCTTATGTGCCTTACGGAACAGTTGACGCCGACGCCACAGTGTGCGTGTCTCCGTCTAAAGGCTTCAATATCGCCGGGCTTCAAATCGCCAATATCGTGTGTCCTGATTCGGAAATACGCGCCTTGGTGGACCGTGCCATAAATATAAATGAGGTTTGCGATGTCAATCCATTCGGAGTTGCGGCGCTTAAGGCGGCATACACTGATGCGGGAGCTGAATGGCTTGACGAATTGCGGTCTTACTTATGGCAAAACTATATCTTCACCCGCAGCTTCCTGGCTGAGCATCTTCCCGATTGTCCGATGGCGCGCCTTGAGGCGACCTATCTCCCGTGGCTTGATGTTTCAGCTCTTGGCATTCCTGCCGAGGAGCTTGAGGAGATGCTGAAAACCGAGGCGAAAGTTTGGGTAAACTGCGGCGAAATGTATGGCGTGGGCGGTTATATACGTCTCAACATCGCATGTCCGCGTCAATTGCTCGCCGAGGGGCTTGAACGCATTGTGAAGTTTGTCTCTAAACTGGAGCGTCGTAAATAACCGGAATAGAAGAGTATGCTTGAGCTGATCCAATCGGGGAAACCGCTTTCTTTCAAACAGCGGCTCGCGCTTACCGCCCAGTTGTCATGGCCGGCGATTATGGCTCAGTTGTCGAGCATCCTCATGCAGTATATCGATGCTGCCATGGTGGGACGTCTTGGTGCTGACGACAGCGCGGCGGTGGGGCTGGTGTCGACCAGCCTTTGGCTCTTTTGGGGAATATGCTCGGCTGCCACTGTCGGCTTCTCCGTGCAGGTGGCTCACCGCATTGGCGCTGCTGACTATGCCAGCGCCAGGAAGATATTGCGTCAGGGAATTACTGCGTCTTTCCTTTTTGGCGTGATTATGGGTGTTATCGGAATTGCGATATCTTCACCTCTTCCGGGATGGCTCGGAGGATCCGAGCCTGTCAATGGGAAGGCTACGCTTTATTTTCTGGTCTTTGTCAGCGCGTTGCCGGCACTGACATTAAATTATGTCGGTGCGGCGATGCTCAGGGCGTCAGGCAACATGAAAGTTCCCGGGGGGCTTAATGTGATGATGTGCCTTCTTGACGTGGTGTTCAATTTTATTTTGATTTTTCCATCACGCGAGCTCCACATCGCCGGATGCGATATCTTCGTCCCCGGTGCCGGACTTGGTGTGCTTGGCGCTGCGTTAGGGACTGTCGCCGCTGAAGTTGTCACGGCGGGATTCATGCTCTGGTATGCTTGCTTCAGGCAGAAAAGCATTGCCATCTTTGGAAAACGTGCCGAAGATGACGGGTGCCGTGGTTTGAAAGGATTCGTGCCTTCGCGCGGTGTGCTTGTCAATGCCCTGAAGGTGTCGGCGCCGATGACGCTTGAGCATGCGGTCATATGCGGCGCTCAGATAATGGTGACTGTTATTGTGGCTCCGTTGGGAGTGATGGCGATTGCGGCAAACGCTTTTGCGGTTACGGCTGAGGCGTTGTGCTATATGCCCGGCTATGGAATCTCCGATGCGGCTACCACGCTTGTTGGACAGAGCTATGGGGCTAAGCGCAAAGATTTGGCTCGGCAATTCGGATATCTCACTGTGGGGCTCGGCATGGCTGTGATGACGCTCATGGGAGTCATCTTATGGTTCGGAGCTCCTGCGGTCATGGAGCTGTTGTCGCCCGTCAAGGATATTCAGGCTCTTGGTGTGTCGGCTCTAAGGATAGAGGCGTGGGCTGAGCCGATGTTTGCGGCGTCGATAGTTGCATATGGAGTTATGGTCGGAGTAGGAGACACTCTTGTGCCGGCGATTATGAATTTCTCAAGCATCTGGCTGGTGCGGCTCCCCATTGCGGCATTGCTCGCGCCGTCTATGGGTCTTAACGGAGTGTGGCTCGCAATGTGCATTGAGCTTTGTTTCCGAGGGTCGATATTCCTGTTCCGTCTCATAAAAGGTTCATGGCTTAAGCACGGATTGTCGCAAAGCTGATAAATAATGGGTCTGAATGAGAATTTGCTGTTGAAATCATAGATAAGACGGAAAAATGTCGTAAATTTGTGGAGAATCAAATCAATAGCCCGGGCTCCATGAACGAAGACAGTTTAAGTCAATTATATTTGAAAGACACGGCGTTTCAAAATCTGATGCAACGCCGCATTTTTAATGTCCTGCTTGTCGCTTCCCCCTATGACGCTTTCATGATGGAAGAGGACGGTCGTGTAGAAGAGCAACTTTATTTTGAATATGTGGCTCTTAATCTTAGCTCGCCTCCGCGAGTGACACGAGTTTCAAACACGGCAGAAGCTCTTGCCGAACTTCATCGGAAAGCGTTTGACCTTATCATCATGATGCCCGGAGTTGATGTCAGCGAGACTTTCTCAGGCGCTAAACTTATCAAAGAGATCGCTCCGTTGACGCCTATCGTTGTGCTTACGCCTTTTTCCAAGGAGGTGTCGAGGCGTCTGGCTAAGGAGGATTTCTCGTCGGTCGACTACGTTTT
This sequence comes from Bacteroides sp., assembly GCA_014801525.1. Taxonomy (GTDB): domain Bacteria; phylum Bacteroidota; class Bacteroidia; order Bacteroidales; family Muribaculaceae; genus Muribaculum. The sequence goes on along the minus strand of JAAVEB010000002.1, from coordinate 36,405 downwards.
CAGCTGGCTCGGCAATGTTGACTTGCTGCTTGCCATCATAAAATTGCTTGAGGACAAGATGAATGCCGATGCCGATATAAACGAGGTTGGTGTGCAGGCAATCATGCTTGTGGAGGATTCCGTGAGATTTTATTCTTCAGTGCTCCCCACGCTCTATAAATTCCTTCTCAAGCAGTCGCTCATATTCTCTACCGAAGCGCTTAATGAGCATGAACAGATGCTTCGAATGAGAGGTCGCCCTAAAGTGATGCTTGCTCGTGACTATGAGGAAGCTGTCGAACTTTATGAACGCTATGGCAAAAATATGCTCGGTGTCATAAGTGACATCTCGTTCAAGAAAGACGGAGAAAAAGACAAAACGGCGGGTTTGAAGCTTGCCAAATATCTGCGTGAGCAGGATCCCTACCTCCCGGTGATTCTCGAGTCTTCGGAAGTTGAGAATGAGTCTAAAGTAAAGGAGCTTGGAGTAGGGTGGATTGATAAAAACAGCAAGAAATTCCCTGTTGACCTGGGAAATGCGATTATGCGCGACTTCGGATTCGGCGATTTTGTGATTCGTGATCCCGAAACCGGAGAGGAGTTGCTTCGCATTCATGACTTGAAAGATCTTCAGCGTCACATTTTTGACATCCCTGCGAAATCTCTCTTCTATCACGCGTCCTACAACGACATATCGCGTTGGCTTTATTCGCGCGCTCTGTTCCCGATAGCCGAAGTCGTGAAGATGCATCGATTCAACAATATCGACGAGGCTCCGGCTGTAAGGCAGCTCTTTTTTGACCTGATAGTTAAATACCGCAAGATGAAAAATCGCGGTGTCGTCGCCATATTCCGAAAAGACCGCTTTGACCATTACAGTAATTTCGCTCGAATAGGGCAGGGATCGCTCGGAGGTAAAGGCCGCGGTCTTGCATTCATTGATTCGATTATCAAAAAAAATCCTATCTGCGACAATTTTGACGGGGTCACTCTGACAATACCGAGAACGGTGGTGATATGCACTGATATCTTCGACGAGTTCATGGAGACTAACAATCTCTACCCGATAGCGCTGTCTGACCAGAGCGACGAAACCATCCTTAAATACTTCCTTCAGGCTCGTTTGCCCGAAAAACTCATCGAGGATTTCTTCGCGCTGTTTGAAGTGGTCGACCGCCCGTTGGCTATACGCAGTTCAAGTTTGCTCGAAGACAGCCACTACCAGCCTTTTGCCGGCATCTATTCGACCTACATGATTCCTCATGTCGAGGATAAGTATGAGATGCTTGCGCTGCTGAGTGATGCCATCAAAAGCGTGTATGCCTCCGTGTTCTATGCCGACAGTAAGGCTTACATGACTGCGACCAGCAATGTGATTGATCAGGAGAAGATGGCGGTCATCATCCAGGAGGTTGTCGGAGAGAGTGTTGGAGACTACTATTTCCCCTCTTTTTCAGGAGTGGGAAGGTCTCTTAATTATTATCCTATTAATGACGAAATCCCTGAAGACGGAGTTGTAGAGACTGCCGTGGGGCTCGGAAAATATATCGTGGACGGAGGATTGAGCCTGCGGTTCTCGCCCAAGCACGCCGACAAGGTGTTGCAGACGTCAACCCTTGACTTGGCGCTCCGCGACACTCAAACTCGTTTCTATGCGCTTGCTATGAAAAATGAGGATGAGACCACGTTTAAGGTTGACGACGGATTCAATATTGCCAAGTTGCGCATTCAGGACGTGGCTCAGACTGGAGCCCTGCGCTACATGGTTTCTACCTACGATTTCCGTGATCAAGTGATTAGAGATTGTGATGAGGGAGAGGGACGTAGAGTCGTGACCTTTGCCAATATCCTTCAGCACGATGTGTTCCCGTTGGCGAAAATCACCGATTTCATGCTCACGAAAGGGCAGGAGGAGATGGGGCGACCGGTAGAAATCGAATTTGCCGGAATGCTGAACATCAACGACCGAGGAAAAGGCACTATATACTGGTTGCAGATACGCCCCATCGTCGAGAAAAAAGATATCGTCGACGACAGCATTCTTGAGCTCCCCGATGAAAAGATGCTCCTTAGAAGTAATACCGCTTTGGGTCATGGAAACATTGAAAATGTAGATACCGTGGTCTATGTGCGTCCTGAAAACTTCTCTTCGTCAAATAATTCGCTGATTGCTCGTGAAATTGAGAAAATAAATCGTAACTTTACGGAGCGTAACGAAGGCTACGTGCTTATCGGTCCCGGACGCTGGGGTTCAAGTGACACCGCGCTCGGAATTCCGGTAAAATGGCCTCATATTTCATCGGCTCGTCTTATTGTCGAGTCCTCGTTGAGCAATTACAGGATAGAACCGAGTCAGGGCACTCATTTCTTTCAGAACCTGACTTCGTTTGGGGTGGGATATTTCACGATAGACACCTCGTCGAATAACGGTATCTATGATGTGGAATTTCTGAATTCACAGCCGGCGGTTTATGAGAGTGATTTCTTGCGTATCGTGAAATTCGGCACTCCGCTTGTCATTGGAATAAACGGTCGCAAGGGCATGGGAGTCGTGGTGAAACCTGATGTAGTAGAAAATTAAAAAGAAAAATTAAGAATATGTCTTTTTTCAAATCCTTGGCTCATGCGTTTGGCTTTGGCAATGATGAAGAAATTGTCGAGGAGAATGATTTGTTTGTCTCCTCTGACGATTCCGTTCAATCGTCTGAGCCGGTCAGCTCATTGTCACAGAGCGCAAAGGATATAGAGATAGCTGCCGATTTTCCGGTGGAACTTTTTGACAGCGTGCTTGAGGTGTTCAATAATTCTCAGCCCGAATTTATAAGAGAATGTATTGATCGTGACGCGCAGCGTCGTTATTTGTACGGTCTGTTTGGAGAGTCGTTCAAGAAGTGTATCGACCAAAGCCGTGACCAGATAGAAAAGGAAGTCATTACTAAAGTGGCGGCTGAGCGTGATTCGCTTATAGAGGAAATCGCAAAGCTTAAAGAAACCCTTGAAAAGGCTGAAGGACATGAAACTGAGCTTAATGACCAACGCCTCAGCGATAATCGTCAAAAACGAGCTTTGTCTGATAAGATCAGAACGCTTGAACAGCAATTGGATGCCGAGAAGGAGCAGCACAAACTCGAAATAAGCAGTTTGCTGAGTAAACTTGAGGCTGTCGGCGGCTCTAATCCCGGCGATGGCGCGGAGCAAAACGGGTCGGCAACGGAAAATTCAGAGCTGAAAACCAAGTTGAGCCAATCCAATTTTGTTGCCGAACAGCTGCGTCAGGAGGTCGAAAAATTGAAGAAAGAACTCACTGAAACCTCAGAACTATATAAGTCGAGAATGGCGATGAGCGATAAAATGTTGTCAGATATCAGGAACAACAATCGCAATTCATCGAAAGAGCTTGAAGAGAATAGAGTGGAGACTGCCGCGCTTCAGAAAAAATGTGAAGAGGCGGCAGCGACCATCGACAAGCTCAACGCTGAGCTTGCTGAAGCGCGTGCCACGCTTGGAACTGCCGAAGAGGTGATGAAGCAGATGGAGCAATTTGAATCCGTTCTTAAAAAGCGTGACGAGAAAATCAAAGCGCTTAAAGATGAAAATGCTGATTTGATAGCCAAGAAGGAAAGCCTTGAAGCTGACAACAAACGCTTGGCGGCAGATTTGGAATCAAACATAATGGATAGGGCTGTGGCTGAAAACGAGATGAAATCTACAATAGAGGAGCTATCAAAAAAGACACTGGCTCCCGAAAAACCGCGTCGCAAGCGCAAGACCACTCCTAAAATTTCAGCAATAGACGAGACGCTCGATAGCACTGAGTGGCTGGTGGCGACTCCTCCCGATAATGCTCCGAAACTCAGTCAAGGCTCCACTGATTCCGAATTTGGTTATCAGGAGCCTCCAAAAAAATCACATCCTGCGAACGATGCGCAGATGTCTTTGTTTTAATTAAGAATCACAGTTTATGCTCATGAATATAAAATCAGTTTATTTGGGTGCTGCCTTGATTTGTTCGGCAGCCGTTGCGATTCCGGCGACAGCTGCTGTCGCCGATAACGGACTGTCGGCATATGTTTCCCCTGGAAACTCGGCAAAAGCTCCCTCGTCGATGACTTATATGGCAGATGGCAAGAGCTTCGCCGCTTTGTCTGACGATGCTACCAAGATAATTAAATATGATATAAAAAGCGGAGAGGAAACAGGCGTTATTCTCGATGTCAACACTGCACGAGACTGTAAGTTGAAGTCAATAAGGTCATTCCGCTTTAGCCCCGATGAATCGCATATTTTGGTGTATGAGAAATCAGAGCCCATCTACCGCCGCTCCTTCAAAGCCTCCTATTATATATATGAGGTGAGACACGATGTGATGAAACCGCTCAGCGTGGAACACGCTGTTCAACGTGCCCCGGTGTGGTCGCCCGACGGTAGAATGATCGCTTTTGTTGCCGATAATAATATCTTCATCCATAAACTTGATTATAACACTGAGGTGGCTGTGACAAAAGACGGTGAAGTGAACAAGATTATCAACGGAGTGCCTGATTGGGTATATGAAGAGGAGTTTGACACGACAGTCTCTATGGCGTGGGCTCCCGACAACATGGCGCTGTGCTACATCCGCTATGATGAGACTGCGGTCCCGATGTACTCGTTCCCCCTATATCAGGGCACATGCAACCCTCTTGATCAATACAGTCTCTACCCCGGAAGCTATTCCTATAAATATCCTGTTGCCGGAGAACCCAATTCGAAGGTGTCAGTGTTCAGTTATGATGTCGACACCCGAAAGATAAAAGAGATTTCATTCTCCGACAATAACATCGAGTATATTCCGCGCATCGAGTATGCCGGTTCGCCCGACCGCCTGGTCGTGACGACCTTGAATCGCGCTCAGACCCGCATTGAACTTTATGCTGTCAATCCTAAGTCCACTGTGGCGAAGTCGCTCTATGTCGACGAGGCTGTCAATGGCTGGATCGATCCTTCGGCATGGGAAAATACTCGATTCTATCCCGATTTTTTTGTGATTAGCTCTGAAAAATCAGGATTCAACCATCTTTATCAATACAGTTATTCCGGCGCTCAGATGCGTCAGATCACTTCGGGAGATTATGACGTGATGGCTTATTACGGTTACGACGCGGCTAAAAATCTTCACTATTGCCAGACGACTCAGTCGGGTCCTCTGGATCGAGTGATTGCGTCGGTCGATGCAAAGGGCAAGACCGTTGTTGTCGGAAAAGATAAAGGAACATCAGGCGCATCCTTCTCTCCCGACATGGCATATTTGACAATGTCTTATAGCGATGTGACCACGCCTCCGGTCTATTCATTGTGTGCGGCAACCGGAAAAGAGATTAGAGTGCTTGAAGATAATGCCGAGTTGAGGAGTCGCTGCGCATACTATCCCGTTAAGGAGTTCTTTACGATTAACTCTGATGGCAATGTTCTTAACGGATCGGTTCTGAAGCCTGCTGATTTTAATCCGTCTAAAAGCTATCCTGTGATTATGTCGCAATATAGCGGTCCCGGTTCGCAGGAAGTCCTGAACCGCTGGCATCTCGATTGGGATTATTATTACGTGACCCAAGGGTATATCGTGATGAGTGTGGATGGCAGAGGCACCGGTGGACGGGGCGCTGAATTCAAGCACAGCGTATATCGTCGCCTGGGACATTTTGAGACAATCGACCAGGTTGCCGCTGCGAAATATGCCAAATCGTTGCCCTATGTGTCAAAGGTCGGCATCTATGGCTGGAGCTATGGCGGTTATGAGTCCTTGATGGCTGCCTCGGCTTATGGTTATGACGCCGCGGTGGCGGTAGCTCCCGTGACTTCATGGCGTTACTATGACACGGTTTACACCGAGCGCTATATGCTCACTCCAAATGAAAACGTTGATGGATATGATGAAGGAGCTCCAATCTCATATACCGATAAAATAACCACTCCGTTGTTGATTATGCATGGCACTGCCGACGATAATGTGCATCTGATGAACACGCTGCAATATGTTTCATCGTTGCAGTCCCACGGCAAGACTTGCGATATGCTCCTTTTCCCCAATAAGAACCATTCAATCTACGGTTGCGGAGCGCGAGAATTAGTATACAAGCGCATGCTTGAATTTTTTGACTCAAAATTGAAATAGCGATGTCAGGTAATAATGATCATGGCACATACTACTATTACGGTATAAGCACTCTGCTGTCGTCATGGATAATGTCGGTTGGGTCGTTGGCGCTCATCCTGATTGCATCCTTGTTTGTTGACAAACTGTGGTTGCCTGCCGTAGTTTTAGTGCTCGAGTTTCTGCTGTTGACACAACTCAGCAAGGAGCGTGCTGCTAATAATGGCAATTGCAATATACTGCTATATCTTACCACACGCATCCTGTTGATGATGACGCTGGTGATGGTGGCGATAAATTTGTACTACATGAAATTTATTGATCCCAATGAATTTCTTAACGGAACTGCCAACAGGCGCATCCCTTACATCACAATCTTGGTGATGGGACCGGTTGTGTGTATCATGGTTATATGGGCTTATTTCGTACGCAATCGATTGAGCATTTGCCGAATGTGCCGCAGCCAATACGGCGATCCGTCTGAACGTGGTTTCCTCGGACGAATGTTCCGCACCGAGAGTCGTTACCAGCTTAGAATCCTGTTCTATATTTTCGGGTTCACCACGATTTATACTTTCTGGTATTATATGGTTCACTACTCTAATGTGAATCTTAATCAGGCTGATATGGTTTTCTATCTGTATATCCCTGTCAGCTTGATTATTCTGTCGATTATATTTCTCGGAAGGCGCTACCTGAAAATTTTCGCCTTTTACCGCGACAATGTGATTGGCGACCTCAACTATGAGAGAAACATAACATTGTTGCGATTCCTGATCATTTGTGATGACCGCATTCTGATGCGCAGCCCTGACACTGACCCCGATTCATTAAAAGTCGACACTCCCGTTTCGGTGAAATTGCATCACACTGAAAAAATCTCTGATTTTGAAGTTAAAAAATATTTTTGTCGTGCCGCCGACATAAGCGCTACGGCTGTGGATGTGCGCTATCTTTATGAGAATGTGGATCGTGACATGAACTCTAATATATTCCACTATCTCTGTCGCCTTGAAAATCATGCCGCGATTAATGGCACGAAATTGAAAGGCGAGTGGCTCACGGTTTATCAGGTCAGAGGATTATATGACGCCGGAATGTTGAGCCAGTTGTTGCGAGGTGAGATAAACCGCGTCTACACTGTGGCAATGGCTCGTAAAACCTACGACAAGACCGGTCATCGCCTGTATAAAGTGAAACATTACACTCCATCCTTTAAACTTAAGGACTTGATTGCGCTCGATGTCGATTACAATGACCCTGACTGGCTGCTTGTCGCTAAGGATAACGAGGATCGTCCGTTCTTCAAGTTGAGAAGATTCATCAAGAAATATTTTAAAGGATATGAAATATGATATCCTTGCCATTGTCGGTCCCACGGCTTCCGGGAAAACGGGTAGGGCGGTGGACTTGGCTCATGCTTTTGATGGAGAAATCATAAGCGGAGACTCCAGGCAGGTATATGTCGGCATGGATTTAGGCACAGGAAAGGATCTTGAAGAATATGGCGATGTGCCCTATCATCTGATTGACATACTTCCCGCCGGAGAAAAATACAATCTCTACGGATATCTGCGTGACTATGAGAAAGCGGTGGCGGAGATTGAAATGCGTAAGAAACTCCCTATTTTGTGCGGTGGCACGGGAATGTATGTTGAAAGCGCGCTGACCGGAATGAGATTGCCTGAGGTGCCTGAAAACAAGGAGTTGCGAGAGTCTTTAAAAGGAAAGACCCTTGAGGAGCTTGCTCAGATTCTCGCATCGATGAAGACTCTCCACAATGTTACCGATATTGATACTGAAAAACGAGCGATAAGGGCTATCGAGATACAGACCTACTATAAGGAGCATCCCGACGAAGCCCCGTCACAGGGTGGCAATGATTCTCCCGGTCGTCGCTCTTTTCTGGTGGTTGGCGTGGACATTAATCGAGAAAATCGCCGCCGACGCATTTCCGAGCGTTTGCGCAAGCGTCTTGATTCAGGAATGGTCGATGAAGTTCGTGGTTTGATTGAGTCAGGAGTTGATTCCGAGAATCTCATTTACTATGGTCTTGAATATAAGTACCTCACTCTTTATGTGACCGGAAAAATGACCTATTCTCAAATGGTCGAGGAACTTGAAATAGCCATTCATCAATTCGCCAAGCGTCAGATGACATGGTTCCGTGGTATGGAACGCCGCGGCATCCCTATCACATGGTTGCCTTATGACCTGTCACAGGAGGAATTTGTGGAGCGGGTGAAGGCTCTTATTGCCGATTGATTGTTATGAGGATTCTATGCTTGGCAATCATCCTGAGTTGCGCGTCAGCCCTCTGTGGCGGAGAGCGTAAATATATCCCTGTCGACAGCATTGTCGATTATTACGGTTTCAAGGTGAATGTACCCTCTGATGAACTGGCAATCGAGGCGCGTGCCGCTTTCGATTTTGGACGCAATCGTCAGGGACGCTCTTCAGCTTATTGGGGAATAGCATGGAATTGCAACGGAGACTATTCTGAATTTGACTATGTGGCGTTGAGGCTTAAAAACACTGATTTCGGAACGATAACAGATACTCGCGCCGCCGACGTCGAGTATGGACATCACTGCAACGGAATTGATTCTGTGATTGCGTGTGCCACCGTTGAAGCTTCTCATAATCTCAATGGGGGAGAGAACACTCTTGCCGTGGAGTGGATTGATGGGGTGATGAAGGTCTTTTCAGGTGAGAAAATTCTTGCTCCGTCGCTTGATGTCGCAGCGACGCCGCCTGCAGTGCCGGAATGCCGTGTGTTCTCTACCGGTAACCTTAAATTGAAAAGCGTAGTAATCGAGCGAGAAGAGGATTTGTTCACACGTCTTCAGTCGCCATATACGCTTGATCAGCTTTCATCCTTGCCGAGACGCATGGAAGGTATAGAAGGACTTTGGACCTATCTTGACCGTGTAACCGATGATAATCGGGCACGTCTTGGCGGAATGTATAATCTGTGGATTGTGAAGGACGGAGACCGCTATCTGGTCCTGTATCATTCAGGCGCGAAAGTTAACTCAGAGAAATGGAACCGTATGATGATAAAAGGCGAATTGCAGCCAACCCCTTTCGTCGGGCACTTTGACTTGAAATGGTATGATGCAATGATGCATGAGGTTGATGACGAGTGCAGCGCCACGCTTGACGGCGAGGGAATACTTTCACTGTCATTCCCCATTCACAAAAGCAGCATTCGCTTCTATCGCAACACGAAATCTATTCTTCCTGAGTGACCTCTTCAGTCTCTTTCGTGTAAGTGATTTTATAATTAAGCATTGACAGGATTATCACGCGCGGCTGATTTTCGGCGGCGTATACGGCATTGGTTTCTTCAAGTTCAGTAAGATATCTTACTAACTTTTCAGGCAGTTTGTCGGTCACGAAAATTTCGGGCAATGTCGTTCCGTTGCCGTTGATGCTCTTCCACTCATAGTTTGAATCAAACACGAGCGACGCGCCGTTTTTGACTGTGACATAATAATTGCCATTCGCCTCCTCATATTTGCTTATGCCCGACATCGGATAATAGGTTGATATGAATGTGGAAATAGATGAGGGCAGTTCATCCCACAGGCTGTTGCTGCAAGCAATTAAAAGCAATAAAATTGTCACTGTTGCTAATTCCTTTATCCTAAGCATAACGCATTAAATTTTTCTCTTAAAAGTTAAACCATCGACAGCTTTTTCCCTTGCTGCCGATGGTTTAACAAATAATAAGAAGATATTGTTTAGATTCGATTGGCTTTGAGCCACTCAAAAATCACTGTGAACATTGAATCTCTTGCCGCCTTCCGTGACAGGGCAAGGTCGTGTAGTCCGCCTTTTATGGTTATTTCGGTCACGCTGTCGCCTAAGAGTTTCCCATATTTTGATATGTCAGCGACATCGAGCACAGCGTCCGATCTCTTCGCTTTTTGGAGCGAGTCGCCATCTGCATAGGAAGAATCGGAATGAAGCAACAGGATGGGAACGGTGATGTGGGAATCCTTGTGCAGTTTCTCCTGAGCCTCCTCTATTGCTCTTATCCAGCCGGCATCCACATCGGGCGATTCCTCCAGTTTCCATGACGTGTTGTAGTCCCATTCGCCCCCATATTTTTTCAAGAGGCTTTCGCTGTATAGGCGACTCTTGTCTTGTGAAATCTTTATGTTCGGAAATAAGGCTCCGGCTATATCGACTGCCGGCACCGCCGCTTTTTCAAGAAATGGACTTAAATTCCAGTCAAGAAAGGGGCTGTTGAGTATCAATCCCTTTATCCCCGGGTCAGGCTCATAGTTCATGAACAATGATGTCGTGAGTCCTCCGGTAGAATGCCCCATGAGTATAATTTCGGTTATGCCGTCATGGCGCATCTGAACCAGCGCTGAGTCGATATCGGGAAAATATTCTTTCATGTCGCGAACCTGAAACAATTTTTGACCGGGAATAATCGAGCGTCCGTACTTGCGCAAGTCTACGGCATAAAAACTGTAACAAGAGTCAACGAAGCGGTCGCCCATCTCTTTCTGGAAGAAATAATCATTGAATCCGTGTACATAGAGAATGCCTCGATCGCTTCCACACGGGCTTTGCTTCCTGATGATTGTCGACCTCACGGCGCCGCTGTAATCGTCATTTTGTCTCACATAACGCATCTCATAGCCGTCGCCGAGTGTGTCGGGTTGCCATGTGGTTGCATAATCGGGCGCTTGGACTTGAGAGGACTCGCTACATGACACAATGGTCGGCGCTATCGTGCCGACCATTGCAATTATCTGTATAAATATTCGGTTCATATAATTATAACCCCAGAGTCTCCTTAATGTTCTCATGGGCTTGGACAAGGCCTTCTTTGTCCTTGCCTCCGGCTTGAGCGAATCCTGGCTGACCCCCGCCGCCGCCTTTTATCAGTTTAGCTGCGTTGCGCACTGCCGTCGATGCGTTCATGCCCTCTTTGGTAAGGTCTTCTGTAATCATGAGGGTTAGGAGCGGCTTGCTCGATGCGTCATGAGTAGCTCCGATGAACACTGTGTGCTCGGGCGATTTGGCTCTGACAAGGAATGCCACGCTCTTGACCACTTCGGGAAGGGCGATACCGGTGTGTTCCACAACTTTGATGCCGTTCACGTCACGGGCTTTGCTGAGAAGATTGTTGGCAAGATTATTGGCTCTTTCCTGGAAGAACTCCTCAGCCTGGCGTTTTAATTCAGCGTTCTCTTCGATTGACTTGCGCAGAGCCTGGACAAGATTAGGCGAGTTGTTAAACATGCTGCCTATCTCCTGCAAAGTGTCCTGCATGCGTTCAATGGCGAGTTCCACCTGCTTTCCTGTGATGGCTTCGATGCGTCGTATTCCGGCAGCGATACTGCTTTCCGAAACGATTTTGATGATTCCGATATTACCGGTGTTATCAACGTGAGTTCCTCCACACAGTTCCACCGAGCTGCCGTAGCGTATCACGCGCACTTCGTCGCCATATTTTTCGCCGAAGAGTGCCATTGCTCCCATTTCACGAGCTTTTTCGATGGGAACATTGCGAGCTTCGTCACGCGCGATGGCGCGGCGCACACGCTCGTTGGCAAGATGCTCCACCTTCTTGATCTCCTCGGGGGTCAGTTTTTGGAAATGAGAGAAGTCAAAGCGCAAAACGTCGGGCGAAACAAACGAACCGCGCTGTTCAACATGGCTTCCAAGCACTTCGCGTAGGGCTTCGTGAAGAAGGTGGGTGGCGGTGTGGTTGCATGAAGTTGCGACGCGCGCCTCTTCATTCACCTGTGAAGTGAAAGTCTTGTCGATATTGTTTTCCGAGGGGAGTTTCTTGGTCAGATGAACTGCAACTCCGTTTTCTCGTTTTGTGTCGAAGATTTCAATTACTTCTCCGTCGGGGAAGGTGAGGGTTCCGCTGTCGCCTACCTGACCGCCCATTTCAGCATAGAACGGAGTGCGGTCGAGTATCAGCTGGAAAAATTCCTTGCCCTTTTGCTTCACCTGACGATATTTCAGAATGTTGCCGGGAGCCGACAATGTGTCATATCCCACGAATTCTGATTCGCCGTCGCGTAGCTGAATCCAGTCACCTGTCTCTACGGCGGCAGCGTTACGGGCGCGTGCTTTCTGAGCTGCCATTTCCTGCTCAAATTCGGCATTGTCGAGACTCATGCCGTTTTCTTTCAGAATCAGCTCAGTCAAGTCGAGAGGGAATCCGTAGGTGTCATAGAGCACAAACGCCTCTTTTCCTGAAATCTGATTTTTACCCTGAGCCTTGGCTGTTGCGATAGCGTTGTCGAGAAGGCGTATACCGTTGTCAAGAGTGCGAAGGAAAGCGTCTTCCTCCTCCTTGATGACGCGCATGATCAGTTCGCGCTGCTGAGGAAGTTCGGGATAAGCTTCACCCATGCTTTCGATAAGAGTGTCGACGAGTCGATACATGAACGCCTGTTTCTGATCGAGGAACGTGTAAGCATAGCGCACTGCGCGGCGCAGGATACGGCGTATCACATATCCCGCTTTTGCGTTGCCGGGCAACTGCGAGTCGGCTATTGAGAACGAGATTGTGCGCACATGGTCGGCGATGACTCGCATTGCGATGTCAACTTTCTTATCGTCGCCATAGCGTTTGCCCGAAAGTTCCGCAATCTTATTGATGAGGGGAGTGAACACGTCAGTGTCATAGTTGGATTTTTTGCCCTGAAGAGCCATGCAAAGACGTTCAAAACCCATTCCGGTGTCAATCACTTTGGCTGGAAGCGGTTCGAGCGAGCCGTCAGCCTTGCGGTTATACTGCATGAACACGAGATTCCATATCTCGATCACCTGGGGATGGTCGTGGTTCACGAGGTCTCGGCCGGGAATCTGCTTCTTTTCCTCTTCGCTGCGAAGGTCGATATGTATTTCCGAGCAGGGACCGCAGGGACCCGTGTCGCCCATTTCCCAGAAATTGTCATGCTTGTTTCCGTTTATGATATGATCGGCGGGAAGATGTTTTTCCCAGAATGACGCAGCTTCGTCATCGCGGCTCAAACCCTCTGATTCCGATCCTTCAAATACCGTTGCATAGAGATTTTCAGGATTCAGTTTCAGCACGTCTACAAGATATTCCCATGCCCAGTCAATGGCTTCTTTCTTGAAATAGTCGCCAAATGACCAGTTGCCGAGCATCTCAAACATAGTGTGGTGATAGGTGTCCATCCCCACCTCTTCAAGGTCATTATGCTTGCCGCTTACTCGCAGACATTTTTGTGAATCGGCTACACGTTTGTGCTTCGCCGCTGCATTGCCGAGAATTATGTCTTTAAACTGATTCATTCCCGCATTGGTGAACATCAGTGTGGGATCATCCTTGATAACCATTGGAGCGGAAGGAACAATCTGGTGTCCTTTTCCGCGGAAGAAGTCTTTGAAAGACTCTCTGATTTCCTTTGCTGTGAGCATTTCGATGTATGTTGTAGTTATTTCGTTCAATTAGAGTGCAAAGGTACATAAAAACAGTTAGATTTCAGCCGCCATGACCAATTTTATTTACTTCCGTGAAGTCTCCGTGCGATAAAAATGCTGGATAGGTGAGAAAATATATCCGCAGGATTTCCCGATGACCGGGATATCCTGCGGATATTGAAAGCGTTTGATTGAATTTGTGTCGGGTTTAATTCCCGTTATAGGTATAAGGTTTGCCGTTTACTACCACATTTTCAAATGTGATGTCCTCAACGCCCACTATATGGTTTATTTCGGGAGAGGTAACGCCGTCAAACGTGCAATTCTTTATCACGATGTCGCGTGCCTGAACCTTATCCTCAAATCCTTCAAGGTTGAGCACATACTGGCTCTTCTTGCTGGTTATGTTTTCGAGGTGGATATTGTGGAAATAGGGGAGATAAGGACCGTCATACACATACCAGTATTGGAGCTCGAAGCCCAGAATCGACTGGCGGCACTCGCCGACGGTGATGTTGCGCGCAAATATGTTTTGCACTTCACCCCCTCTTTCCGCATTGGATTTTATTCTGATTATGCGGTCAAGGTTCGGACTGTCCATCACGCAGTCTTCAACCCACACGTTGCTGACTCCGCCGGTTATCTCGCTGCCCATTGCCACGCCTGCATGTCCGTCTTTCATCGAGCAGTTTCTCACGATTACGTTTTCGCAAGGCATATTCCAACGCCTGCCGTCCTGATCTCGACCTGATTTAATTGCTATACAGTCATCGCCCGTGTCAAATCGGCAACTGTCGATAAGCACGTCACGGCATGACTCCGGGTCACATCCGTCATTATTGGTGCCATGGCTCTGCATGGTCACCCCTTTGACCGTCACATTCTCACACATGAGAGGATGAATAAGCCAGAAAGGCGAGTTGTGGAGCGTGAAGCCTTCGAGCAGAACATTCTTGCACTTATACAGGTTGATGAACTGAGGGCGTATTCCCTCCTTGCCGATAAACACGCGCTGTTCCACCGGTAGCGAGTCCTCCTTCATCTGGTAAAGCAGCGTCTTCTCGTTCACTTTGTCGCCGTTCTCGTTCACAACTCCTTTAAGACGCGCCGGGGTAAACCAATTGGTGGTGTCGGCGCATCCGTCCATAACCCCCTTGCCGGTGATAGCCACATTTGTCGCCTCGTAGGCATAGATGAGGGGAGAGATGTTGTAGCAATCTATCCCTTCGATGCGTGTGAGCACGGTGTCAAAAAGTTCTTCGTCAGTCACGAACTTCAGCAGGGTGCTGTCCGATAAATGCAGGTTGACGTTTGACAGCAGTCTGATAGGGGCGGTCTTGAATGTGCCGTCGGGAATGACCACTGTGCCTCCGCCGTTTTCCGAGCAAGTCTTTATCGCCAGGTTGATTGCATTAGTATAGAGCGAGTCCCCCTCGGTGTAATAATCCGAGATAGTGTAGGTGTTGTCGGGAAATGACGGCGCTTTGATTCTTGAGAGCACATTCTCCATTTCATCCCACGGAGTCGCCTCCTTCGGCGAGCACGACGCAAGGGCGCACACTGCCGCCGCTGAAACGAGTGATAGTTTTACGAGATTTTTTAACATGATCGGTTATAGCAATATGATATATTTGTTATCAGGCGTGAGTTTGACCTTGGAAGGATGAATCGCTCCGGTTTCGTCAATTACGGTTGCGTTGCTCACGGGCGAGGTGGCTTCGATCATCAGCCCGAGGCGGGGATTGGCTTCAATCTCTGCGCGCGTAGTTTTAATAATCAATGACTCGGTTGACTCGTCATAGTCATAAGAGAAATCAAACTTCGCCCTGTTCACCCAGAATTCGCCATACTCTTCAAAATTGCACAATTCCTGAGGCGTAAGCCCAAGCCGTTCGATAAGTAATTTCTGAGCCTCCATCTTCCACTTGCGGTTAGGATGAATGAGCAGGATGCATGCGCCATGGTTATCGCGCAACTTTTCATACACCGGAACCCACACGTCGATTTTGCTTTCCCAATTGGTCTCGTCCATCTTGTCCTTGCTGAACACGTCCGAGATATGGAGAGGCATCGACAGCACGTCGGTGAGCTCGCCGGGCCAGTCATTCTGAAGTCTTATATAATACGGGAAATTGCTGAGCAGGTCGCTTGCCGCATAGCACGACGTGAATTTATAGTTGCCTGCCACTTTTGCTTCAGGCATATTCTTGTTCACGCAAAGGTGTCCGCTTCTGAACGAACGCACATTGTTTCCGAGGTCACGTTCGATAATATTCTTTGACAGCACCACTTCAGCCCAGGTCGATCCGCCTGCAGTGGTATCGGTTTTGTGGGTGGCTCTCGCCGCATATTCTTCTTCGGTGACAATATCCATGGGGAATAGTTCCGTCTTGTTGAAGTCAGGGAAGTGACAGATGGAGTGGCTGCCCACGGTGTGTCCGGCAGCGAGAAGCTCTTTGGCTTTGACAACGGTTTCGCTATTATAAAATGCCGACAGATAGGGCGCGTCCCTGAAATAATGCACTGTCAGAAAGTAGTGGGCGCGTAGCCCGAGGCTTTTTTCATAGTCTGAAACATAGTACATCGAATCATAGGCAGTGCGCGAGTCGCAGTCATGAGTAGGCACCAGCAGCGACGGCTGTCCGTCGGGAATAGTGTATTTCCACACGCTCACAGGGTTATGGGCATTATAGACCGAACGCAGGAACAGAGAGTATACGTCGCCCGACGGTTCAAACGCATTGCTCGACAAGCGCTGTATGCTTCCGTCCTTATTAAGGTGGAAACGCTGTATCATGTCGCGCCACCGCACCCCCACGGTGTAGGCTGCCCCTTTCCCGTGTATGTTTTTAACCACGGCGCTCTTTCCGTCGTTGAACGTGGCAAGCGTTTCGCCGGTGGTCGTTCCATAGGCGGTAGTGCTGAGATTGGTTGTCACCACGGTTTTCTCCTCGGGAGTGTCAAAATATTTTAGCTCCTCGCAGTCGCTGTCGACCCACGTGAGGGTAGTGTAGGCTTTTCCCGATGCTCTCTCGCTCAAGCCGAATATTTCATACAGGTCGCCCTTGTTTGAGCATTCGATGGCGGGCGCGATGATTACGCCGCCATTCGCCACCCACTTTTCGATAGCCGACAACTCATCGGTGGTGAATGAAGATTGTTTCACTCTTGACGACAGCAGAATCATCGAGGCTTTATCCATCGCCTCCTGAAGGTCTTGGGTCGTGAATGAGGGCATACCTGCAAGCATAGCCATGTACTCGGCTGAATACACGTTGCGGCTGTTTTCCGAGCCGCTCTCGTTTTCGCCGTTACGCTGATTCATGTCGAGCACGGCAAGCCTGTTTTGATTCCGCTCGTTGAATTCAGGCGCGGTTTCTGCCGAAGACAGAGGGTTGTGGGTTATGCGCAGAATATTTTCAATGTCAATATCGTCAACCTTGCCGGCATTTTCAAATTTTGGCATTTTTGAAACGTGGCGTTTTCCGTCGTTGGTTTCGATTACAAAATTCGCAATCGCGGGCAAGATTATTGCGGCGCCGAGAATGATGCTTGTTACAGTGCGTTTCATAGGAGAGAAATTAATTTTTTAGAAATTTAAATGAAGAATTCCCCACGGCTACTATATAAGCCCCCGCGGGAAGTGAGGTTATGTCTATCTCGGTCTTTTCAGAATTGGCTTTAACCGAAATCTGACGCTGACCGGTCAAATTGTAGATATCGATGTTCAATGCTTGTTCCGAAATATTGGAAATGATCAGTGTCGACGCTCCTGCGACAAAAAGAGGCTCCCGTGTTGAAGCCGCGTTCTGAATCCCCGCGACAGATTCTTTCTTGAATGTGATTTCCTTCACGTCGGGTATGAGTGAATTATCCTTAAGCAATATCGAGAAGAGTTCCGAATGATCCGTTGCCACGAGACATTCCACATTCTCCATTGCGATTCGCTGTTGCGTGTCGGTATGCATCATCCAGTTCGATTCCGATGCCGCATAGGTGTGCAGGCATGAATAGGAAGAACAGATGATAAACAACAAAATTATCAATTTTTTCATGATTGGAATTGAAATGATTGGACTGTTATAAAGAGAGATGTTACAAATTAGCTATCAATAAATTGCAAAGATAATCACTTTTCCCGTAAAATCAATTTAAAAAGCTGATATTTACATCTTTTAATGAAAAAAAGCATGAGCCTCAATTATTCGAGGCTCATGCTGATAAAAATGTCTATCGTTAAGATTTAGCCGATGGTGATTCCGGCAAATCCCATGAAAGCGAGTGCGAGCATGCCGGCGCAGATAAGCGCGATGGGCACTCCGCGCATTGGAGCGGGAACGTCAGTGATGGCAAGTTTCTCGCGGATTCCGGCAAAGATAACCAGCGCCAGGGTGAAGCCTATCGCTGTTGCGACTGCATACACCAATGACTCGCCGAGGTTAAATCCTTTTTGGATAACGAGAATGGCAACACCGAGCACCGCGCAGTTGGTGGTGATGAGCGGAAGGAACACTCCAAGCGCCTGATAAAGGGCGGGAGCGATTTTCTTCAGGATGATTTCGAGCATCTGAACGAGCGCTGCGATCACAAGAATGAAGACGATAGTCTGCATATAGGCGAGTCCCAGAGGATTCAGCACATATATTTGAAGCAACCAGGTCACCAGAGTGGCGAGAAGCATCACGAAAGTCACGGCTGCTCCCATACCGGTAGCCGACGACAACTTCTTGGACACGCCAAGGAACGGGCATATTCCGAGGAACTGCGCGAAGACGATGTTATTTACAAATATCGCCGTTATGATAATTGAAAGATATGCGAGCATGACTATGAGCGTTTACGGATGTAGTTAAACAAAGCCACGAGAAATCCCAATGCGATGAACGCTCCCGGCGCAAGCACGAATACGAGCGAACCGAATGTTTCGGGATAAATCTGGGCGCCAAACACACAGCCGGTTCCGAGAATTTCACGAACCGCGCCAAGAAGTGTTAGTGCGATGGTGAATCCAAGGCCGATACCGATACCGTCGAAAAGAGAATCGCCAACGGAGTGGCGCGAAGCGAATGCCTCGGCGCGACCGAGCACGATACAGTTTACCACAATAAGAGGTATGAAGAGTCCTAAGCTTGCGTTGAGAGCAGGCAGATAGGCTTGCATGATCATCTGCAATAAGGTCACGAACGTAGCGATTACCACGATATAGGCGGGAATACGAACTTTGTCAGGTACAAGGCTCTTGATCGCTGATATAGCCATGTTGGAGCAAATCAAAACTCCGGTAGTGGCAAGACCCATTGACATACCATTCATCGCTGAGCCGGTAGTTCCCAACGTGGGACACATTCCGAGCAGGAGAACAAACGTCGGATTCTCCGCAACGATTCCATTAGTGAGAATGCGTAATTTATTCATTGTTGAGGTCTTTTTTATATGTTTCAAATGCTTGGAAACAGTCACGAAGCGCTCCAAGGAATGCGCGGGAGCTGATAGTGGCGGCTGTGATTGCGTCGATGGCGCCTCCGTCTTTAGCCACGGTCATATTGACAACGGCGGGATTCTTCCCAAGAACCGAGCGGTTGCCCTCTTCCATGCGGAACCATTCGTTCATCTTGGCGCCGAGACCGGGAGTCTCTGCGTGGGAAAGAACCTGGAAGCCGCTCACGATGCCTTCTGCGTCGAAGCCATACATGATTTTGATTTCTCCCGAAAAACCGTTGGTGGTATATCCCTCAACTGCGGCGCCTACAAACTTGTCGCCTTCATAAGCGGGATAAACGGTGAACGGCGCGTTGCCTTCGCCAAGCTGATAGATCTCGGTGGCGTTAGCAAGAGGGTCATTGTCAAATGCCGGCAACACATCCTTGATTGCGTCTACTCGGGTTTGCTTTTCCGCCTGGGCGATAGGCTCGGCGGTGACGCTGTGAGCCCAGGCGAGCAAAGATGCGGCAACAATAGTGATTACGCCCAGTGAGATGATCATGTTGGGCAGTGTTGATGCGAGCTTCTTCATTTTTTACTCCTTTCTCCGAACTTAGACGGCTTAATGTAACGGTCAATCAGGGGAACTACGCTATTGGCAAGAAGTATAGCGAATGAAACGCCCTCGGGATATGCGCCCCACTTACGGATAATCACGGTGATAATACCGATAAGAACGCCAAACACGATCATACCTTTGTGAGACATCGGTGAAGTCACATAGTCGGTAGCCATGAAGCATGCGCCGAGAATAAGACCTCCCGACAGCAATTCAACTCCGATATTGTCGCCGATGCAAAGAGTGAACAGAGCTACGGCGCCGAGAACTGCAACCGGAATATGCCAGGTGATTACCTTAACACAGAGCAGATAGACGAAGCCTATAAGAAGAGCGATTGCGCTCACCTCGCCGAGTGAACCGCCCATGAAACCAACTGCGTTGTTGGCAAGGCTGATTGAGTCGGGAGTGGCTTCGCCGAGTTTCAAAAGACCGAGAGTGGTTGCTCCGGTGGTAGCGTCAAGATAGTTCCAGGTATTCACTCCGGGAAGAGGCCATGAGGTCATCTGAACCGGGAAAGAAATGAGAAGGAACACACGACCTACGAGCGCGGGGTTCCAGATGTTGGTACCCAGACCGCCGAACGACATTTTACCGATGCCGATAGCAACAACCGAACCGATCAAAACAATCCACACGGGAAGGTTTGACGGAAGGTTGAACGCAAGCAGAAGTCCGGTGAGGATGGCGCTGCCGTTGGCAAGGGTAGAGTCGGGGTTGCCAAACATCCAGCGGTTGATGACATACTCGGTAGCCATGCAGCCGAGCAGTGCGGTGACAATTACAATCAGTGCGCCTACTCCGAAGAAATAAATCGAGCAAGCGAGCGCCGGCAACAGCGCGATGATGACGTGCCACATGCAGGTTGACACCGTGCGATGGGTGTGGAAATGGGGCGACGCCGAAATAGTTAGCATTGGATTCATTTTTCCATCGTTTATTTTTGCTGCCTTGCACGGATGATGCCGCCGACAGTCGTTTTACCAAGTCTTATATAATCAAGCAGAGGACGGGTTGACGGACAGATGTAGCTGCAACAGCCACATTCTATACAGTTCATAACCTTGTTTGCCTCAACTTCCTCCCATTGTCCGAAGCGCGAAAGCGTGCTAAGCAGATAAGGCTCAAGACCCATCGGACATGCGCTCACGCATGACGCGCAGCGTATACAGGGCTCAACCTTATTGCGTTTCGCTTCTGACTGGGGCAGCATCAATATTGCTGATGTTCCCTTGATGGTGGGCGCGTCGATTTGAACAGCGCTCTTACCCATCATCGGACCGCCAAGAATAATCTTGCCGGTGTCGGCGGGAACACCTCCGGCTACATCGATAAGAGCCTTCAAGTTGGTGCCGAGAGCCACGAGATAGTTACCCGGACGTTCTACTGAGGGACCGGTGATGGTCATCACGCGCTCGATAAGGGGCTTGCCATATTTCACTGCCTCATAAACGGCATAGGCGGTAGCGACGTTCTGAACGATGGCGCCGGTGGCGATAGGCAGAGCTCCCGAGGGCACCTCTTTACCGATAGTAGCATCGATGAGCTGTTTCTCACCGCCCTGAGGATATTTCACCTTCAATCCCATCACCTCGATGCGGCTGTCAGAAGCAGCTTTCTGGGTGAGAAGGTCAATGGCGTTTCCTTTGTTGGCTTCGATGCCGATGATTGCGCGGTCTACGCCGGCAGCCTTCATCAGCAGCTTGACGCCTTCAAGAATTTCATCAGGGTGCTGAAGCATCAGAGCGTGGTCATTGGTGAGGTAAGGCTCACATTCCACTGCGTTGATGATAACTACTTCAGGCTTGCTTCCGGGAGGAGGACAAAGCTTCACTTTTGTCGGGAAAGTGGCGCCACCGAGACCCACGATGCCGGCATTATCGATAATGCCGATGATTTCTTTAGGCTCGAGTTTGGCGATTTCCTCGTCAGAGCGAAGCGCTACCGGGTTCTTTATCGCTTCGAGGTCGCGTTCATGGTCTTCATCGCTTGCCACGATGGTGACAGTGTCGACCGGAAGTCCGAATGCTGTTTTGCTCTTGTCGATTTTGGTCACGGTTCCTGAAATGGAGGCATGAACGTTGGCGGAAACAAAACCGCCTGCGGCAGCGACGAGGTCGCCGCGGTTCACGTGGTCACCCTTTTTGAGTTCACATTTTGCAGGAGCTCCGATGTGTTGCGCGAATGCGATAACCACTTCGCGCGGCAGATCTACCGGAATAATCTCGGCAGATGCGGTCAATTTACTCTCAGGTGGATGAACGCCACCCTTGTGAAATGTATGCAACATGGTGTTATTCGGTTACTGTTACTTGCTTAATTACTCGGGTGGTGTGAATTGCCTTGGTAGGACATTCTGCCACACATTTCTGACACAGACGGCACTTGTTGAAGTCGATGTAAGCAAGATTGTCAGCAACGGTGATTGCTTCAAACGGACACACTTTCTTACATTTTCCACAGCCTATACATGCTACGCTGCACTCCTTCATGGCGACAGCGCCGCGGTCCTTGTTGGCGCAGGCTACCCATACTCGCATTCCCTTCGGTCCCTTCTTGCGAAGTTCGATGATGTGGCGGGGACATGCTTTGGTACATGCGCCGCAGCCGGTACACTTGTCGGCGTCTACCACCGGAAGTCCGGTCACGGGATCCATGTGGAGTGCGTCAAACTTACATGCTGAAACACAGTCGCCGCAGCCAAGACAGCCATAAGGACAGTCGGTGGTTCCTGCGCTTAGCGAGCTGAGAATCGCGCATGACTTGGGTCCGTCATAGGTGCTGGTCGTGGGGCGGTTCTCGCAAGAACCGTTGCAACGGAGCACTGCTACCATGGGCTCTGCTGCGGTAGCGGTGAGTCCCACGATGTCGGCGATTTTAGCCATGGCTTCATTGCCGGCGCCTGGACACATCAGATTGTCAAGCGAGTCGGCAGTTGCGCATGCGCAAGCGAAGTCATGACAGCCTGAACGGCCGCAACTTCCGCAGTTGGCGCCGGGAAGCACCGCTTCGATCAATTCGATGCGTGGGTCTTCCTTCACATAGAACCGCTTCGAGACAACAAAGAGGATCAAGGCACTTAATATGCCGATGCCTCCTAAAATCAAGATTGCAATAATAATTGGTGACATCTCACGGTAATTTGTTGGTATAAAAATTTAGTTAGTTATTTTTGTTCTATTTTCCAGAGGAAAGTGTTGTTGACGCGTTTCCTCATGAGGTAAAGTATTCCGAAGTATATGGCGGTCGACAGGAGTCCCGAAAGAGCGCATAACCCCTCGTTGAGTCCGGCAAAGTAAGCGGCGGCAACTCCGAGACACAGCACTACGCAAGGAAGCGCCAAGGCGATGAGAGTGGCTGAATATTGCTTTGTGTCGGCAAGGGTGATCATCACATTCTGTCCCACGCTGTAGATTGACGAGTCTTTGACCGGAACTTCGATATCCGACCCTGACTCGCCGTTGGGCTTGCACATGAATTTCACGCTACATCCGCCGCATTTGTCTCCGCCGTCATCGACATGGACCTTGACAGCCCCGGGAGCGATAGCGGTGATCGTGGCGATATGGGATAATTCCTGGGGCATCAGTCTTCAAGTTTATGAATGATGAGTCCCGAGCGCAGCTTCGGTTCAAACCATGTGGTTTTAGGCGGCATGATATTGCCCGTGTCGGCTATGTCCATCAACTGGTCCATGGTGACGGGATAGAGTGCGAGCGCCACTTTCATCTCGCCCGAGTCGACGCGGCGTTTCAATTCACCGAGTCCTCTGATTCCGCCGACAAAATCTATGCGCTTGTCGCTTCTGAGGTCATGGATTCCGAGAATATCGCGCAGAATAAGGTCGCTCGACACTGTCACGTCGAGTTTGCCTATCGGGTCATTGTCGTCATATCTTCCTTCGCGTGCGGTGAGGCTATACCATTTTCCGTCGAGGTAAAGCGAGAAGTTGTGCAACCCTGCGGGGCGATACTCCTCTTCACCTTTAAGTTCCACGATGAAGTCTTTTTCCAACGCTGCGAGAAATTCCTCGGGAGATAGCCCGTTGAGGTCTTTCACAACTCGGTTATAGTCGATAATCTTAAGATGTGATGCCGGGAATGCCACGGCGAGGAAATAATTGTACTCTTCGTCGCCGGCATGATTTGGATTGTTCTGAGCCTTCTCGTTGCCCACCAGAGCGGCGGCGGCGGTGCGGTGATGTCCGTCGGCGATGTAGAGCGACGGAATTGCGTCAAAAAGCTCGGTGATGCGGGCTATGGTGGCGTTGTCGTCAATCACCCAGAAGTGGTGTCCGAATCCGTCAGCCGATACGAAGTCATATTCCGGAGTTCCCGAAGTGACATCCTTGATTATTTTTTCAAGCTCGTCATTGTCGGGGAATGCGAAAAACACAGGCTCGATATTGGCGTTGTTGATGCGCACGTGTTTCATGCGGTCCTCCTCCTTGTCGCGGCGGGTCAGCTCATGCTTCTTGATGCGTCCTTCCATGTAGTCGGCTACATTGGCGGCGATTACGAATCCATATTGCGTTCTGCCGTCCATGGTCTGCGCGTAGATGTAGTAGCGCTCTTTGTCGTCTTGAACGAGCCAGCCGTTTTCCTGGAAAGCCTTGAAGTTTTCCACTGCCTTGTCATAGACTTCGGGAGCGTGCTCGTCTTTGCCCGGTTCGAAGTCAATCTCGGGCTTGATGATGTGATAGAGCGACTTAAGGTTGTCTCCGGCTTCGGCGCGCGCCTCTTCGGAGTCAAGCACGTCATAGGGGCGTGAAGCCACCTCGGTGACAAGATCTTTTGGAGGGCGAAGACCTTTAAACGGTTTAATTTTAGCCATTGTTTTTTAGTTTTAAAGGTATTACTTTTTTCTAATGATGGTTTGTTCTCGGTCAGGACCGATTGACACTATAGTTATAGGTGTTTCAAGTTCTTTTTCAAGGAATGCGATATAATCTTTGAACGCCTGGGGGAACTGCTCCTCGCTGCGGAATGAAGTCATGTCGGTTTTCCAGCCCGGGAGGGTGACATAAACCGGCTTTATCTCGTCCTCTTCGATAGAGAACGGGAATTCTTCCACGCGCTCGCCGTTGATTTCGTAGGCAACGCAAGCCTTGATTTCGTCAAATCCGTCGAGCACGTCGCTCTTCATCATGATAAGCTGCGTAACGCCGTTGATCATGATGGCATATTTCAAAGCTACGAGGTCAATCCAGCCGCAGCGGCGTTCGCGACCGGTCACGGCTCCGTATTCGTGTCCGAGGTCACGGATGAGTTTGCCGGTCTCGTCGAAAAGTTCGGTAGGGAAGGGGCCTGCGCCTACACGGGTGCAATAAGCCTTGAAAATACCGAATACTTCTCCTATCTTATTGGGCGCGACTCCGAGTCCCGAGCAAGCTCCCGAGCAGATGGTGTTGCTTGAGGTGACAAACGGATAGCTGCCGAAGTCAACGTCGAGCAGAGTTCCCTGAGCGCCTTCGCAAAGCACGCTCTTGCCCTCTTTGAGCAGACGGTTCACCAGGTGCTCGCTGTCAACGATGTCATATCCTTTTATATATTCGATGGCGTCGAGCCACTTATTTTCAAGTTCTGAAAATTCGGGTTCTTCGCCCATCGATTTCAGCATAGCCACGTGACGGTCACGGGCAGCTTTATATTTTGTCTCGAAATTGTGGAATGTGTCACCGAGACGCAGTCCGTTACGGCTTATCTTGTCGGTATAAGTGGGACCGATACCCTTGCCGGTGGTGCCTATCTTAGCTCCGCCTTTGGCTTTTTCGTTGGCAGCGTCAAGCAAGCGGTGGGTAGGAAGAATGAGGTGGATTTTCTTCGACAGTTTGAGTATTTCCTTCAAGGGCACGCCGCTTTTCTCAAGAGCCTCAGCTTCTTCTTTGAACAAAACCGGGTCGAGAACTACGCCGTTGCCGATAATATTGGTCTGCCCATGCTGGAAAATGCCCGACGGGATAGAACGGAGCACATACTTTTTCCCTTCGAATTCAAGAGTGTGTCCGGCGTTGGGTCCGCCTTGAAAACGTGCAACCACGTCATATCTTGGAGTAAGCACGTCAACTACTTTCCCTTTTCCTTCATCGCCCCACTGGAGCCCGAGCAAAACATCAACTTTCATTTTTCAGTTATATTGTTGTTGGTTCTAATTACTGTTTTTCTTCGTGCGCTTATTGCGGCGTACACACGCATTGCAAGTGCCGTAAACGTAAAGGCTGAAATAAGAATTCTGAAATGCCGAGTAGTGCCGGGTATTGATAAACTGCACCAGCTCGGGGTCTTTCGCCTCCTTTATTTTGCCACATTGACGGCATATTAGATGCAGATGATTGGAAATGCCTGCTGCTATCTCATACTGTGCCGGTTGCGTGCCAAACTGATGGCGCCTCACAATCCCGCAGTCAGTGAAGAGGTCCATGGTGTTATAGAGGGTGGCTCTGCTCACATGGAAGCCGTCGGCATCTATTGCCGCATAGAGAGTGTCGATGTCAAAATGCCGGTTCATCTCGGCTACTTTGTCAAGAATGGCAAAGCGCTCCGGTGTTTTTCTCAATTTTTTAACACGGAGATACTCTGTCAGGGCAGCTCGCAATGCGATCAATGACTTTTCATCTAACATTATTATGCAAAATTAAATGTTTTTGCCAATAAAACCGACTTTTCACGCAGAAATTTTGTTATTTTGCAAAATAGATTTGTGAAATAGATGGCTGACGACACTAAAAAATCAAGATGGACTGCTCTAGTCGACTTTTTCAGGGGATTGCCCGAGAAAGCGAGAACGGTGTGGGCTTATTGCTGCGATGGCGTGTGGAATGACACCCGCAACAACTGGAAAGTCGACACTATCAAGACCATTAATCTCGCTGTCAAGTCATTCATGAATGCGAAATTGCAGAATCAGGCGGCGTCGCTCACCTACAACACTCTTCTTGCAGTTGTCCCGGCGCTGGCTATTCTTTTCGCCATAGGGCGAGGATTCGGATTCCAGAATCTGCTCACGTCTCAACTGTTCAATTCGCTACCATCGCAGAAAAAAGCCCTTGAAACGGCGCTCGGTTTTGTCGACCAGTATCTCGCCCAGGCGTCTCAGGGCGTTTTTGTCGGCGTGGGTCTTGTGTTCCTGTTGTGGACATTGATTTCGTTGATGAGCAACATCGAGAGCACGTTCAATCTCATATGGGGCGTGTCTACCGACCGCTCGATGCTCCGAAAAGTCATTGACTACACGGCGATTCTCTTCCTGCTCCCCATTCTGATGATATGCGCGAGCGGTATTTCGCTCGTGATGTCAACCACCACGATGATCGATAATCCCGTGCTGAAGATAATTTCTCCGGCTCTCACAGTCTTCCTTGACTTTGCCCCGTTTTTCCTCTCGTGGCTATCCTTCACGGGAATGTACATGCTTTTCCCCAACACGAAAGTGAAGTTCAAAAATGCATTCATCAGCGGAGTTTTTGCCGGAACCGGATTCCAGATTCTTCAATATCTCTTTGTGTCGGGACAGCTCTATGTCTCCAAGTACAATGCCATTTACGGTAGCTTCGCATTCCTGCCGTTGCTCTTGCTGTGGATGCAGCTTGCGTGGACCATCACGCTTTCGGGCGTGGTCCTGTGCTACTCGTCGCAGAATATTTTTCAGTTCAGCTTCAACAATGACATCAACTCCATCTCTCCCGACTATAAGCGCAAAATTGCGGTGGTCATCATGGCTATAGTGGTGCAGAGGTTTGAAAAACAATATCCGCCGTTGAAAGTGGCTGATTTCTCCGTGCTCTACCATCTCCCGGCAAGGCTTGTGAGCAATCTCACCGACGAGCTTGTTCAAGCCCGACTCCTCAATGAAGTGTGCCTTGAAAAGGGCGACGCGGGGATTGCCTATCAGCCGGCTCTTGACATCCACATGCTCTCGATGGGCTATGTGATGAAAAAAATCGACAACACCGGTTCGGCGCAGTTCATCCCCAATTTCAAAGAGGAGTTTGCTCCGCTGCTGGAAATACTTGACGGCATAAGCCGCCAGGTAATCGAAGGAAAATCTGACGTATTGCTGATGGATATTCCTATAAATATTGAGGGAACTCCGGGCAATAAATAGAATTATTAATATAAAACCAACAAAACGATGAAAAAACAAGTATCAACTAATGCGGCTCCCGGAGCCATCGGTCCCTACAGCCAGGCTATTGACACCGGTTCAATGCTGTTTGCTTCAGGACAAATACCCATCAATCCCGCCGACGGCTCTATCCCCGAAGGTATAGAGGCTCAGACAAAGCAGTCGCTGGCAAATGTGAAAGCGATCCTCGACGCAGCGGGATTGTCGGTCGACAACGTGGTGAAGACCACTGTTTTCCTTGCCGATATGGGCGACTTCGCGGCGATGAACGAAGTCTATGCTCAGGTTTTCACAGCCCCGTTCCCGGCTCGCTCGGCTGTGGCTGTTAAGACTTTGCCCAAGAACGTGCTTGTTGAGATCGAAGTGATTGCAGTGCGCTGATCGCGCTTCAGGCATAAAATAAATGGGGGGGGACCGCTCTTTTAAGAACGGTCCCCCCATTATTTTGCGATTGAATCCCGGTGATTATTTCTCCTCGGTTTCAGCCGAGTTCTCATCGAGCCGAATGAGTTTTACTCCCCATGACCGGTTTTTGATGGTCTGAGGATTTCCTGAGTAATACACTTTTCCGTTTACTCCCTTTATGTTCAGCACGTTTTCAGGAGCGCAGCCTATGTAGCCGGTTCCCAAAAGAGTGCATTTCACCTCGTCGGCGGCAAGTTCGTCAGCTTGGATTGAGCCGGTGCCCACCGCTTTCAGCGAAGCCTTTGTCGTTTTTCCTTTAAGGAGTATGGTACCGTTGCCCGTGTCAAGGTTTGCGTCGACATTAGTTGCGTCTATGCCGTGAACTGCAAGATGTCCGTTCCCTATAAGCCGGGCGGTGAATTTGGGCGTAGGCTTGAGCGAATGCACCCTCACCAGCGAGTCGCCGCTATTCTCCACCTTCGTGAGAAAACGTGAATAGACGGTAATCGTGGGAAGATGGTCATAGTTTATCCCGTCGGTGGCAATTTGCAGGTCAAGACGCTCGTTATTGTTGGTAAACATCAGCACCGACGCAATTTCAGGCTCGGCGATAAAGGTGGCGAAGCCCGCCGAATCTTCGCTGCACACATAGTTCACTTTCAGGCTTTCAACCACGCGCAATTCGCTGAAATCCTTGACATTGATGGTGTACTTTTTCAGTCCTGCGGCATACGCCGATATTGAACCGATTATCGCTATCGTTGCTATCGCTATTATCTTACGCATAACGGTGGCATTATTTAATTAGTTTTATATTGTCTTTTTTCCCTATGAGCTTGGTGGTGGCAGGTTCTCCGTAGATCTTTATCTCGCCTGACCCCGAGCTGGTTGCGGCAGCCATTTCCGAAGCATAGCAACTTATGTCGCCGCTCCCCGAGATTTTGACCGTGGCTATGTCGGCTTTAAGTTTGCGGCAGGATATGTCGCCCGACCCCGACACATTCAGGTAAACGGCTTTGCACGTTCCGTCCATCGACACGTCGCCCGCGCCCATGAGGTTGACGTCAGCACTTTTCGCTGTGAGGCGTTTTGCCTTTATGTCGCCTGCGCCGGTTATCGTGATGTTGGCTTCGGCGGCTGTCACATCCTTCATGTCGACGTCGCCCGCGCCTGAGATTGCCACGGAAAGCTTGCCGGTGGCGATTTTTTCAAACTCTATGTCGCCCGCGCCTGAAATGTTGAGACCTAAATTTTCAGCGGTGGCTATTCCGGGCATTGCGTCTATGTCGCCAGCGCCGGTGACCGTTATCGCCTCCAGTGGCGATGGAACATAGATTTTCACCACCGACACCTTTTTATAGAAGTCCTTTACATGTCGGTCGGTTTTCGCCATGTCTATGGTAAGCGTTTTTTCCGAGCAGGCGATCTTGATGCAGTCTTTCACTTCGGGCTCGATGTCATAGACCACATATCCCGCCGAGTCAGGCTTGTTGCACAGATAAATGTCGACCGGAGCCGATGTCTTTATCGAAGTGAAATTTTTGCCCATGTCGAGCTTCATCTGCTCGCGGGCATTGATCGGCAGAGCCGAGGCGGCAAGTACTGCCAGTGTTATAAAAGTTGTTTTCATTATCATGTTTCCTATTCAGCGAATTTAGGTAAAATATTATGCTCTATATCGGTCAATATGTCGTTCAGCTCCTCCCATGACTCGGCGCGAAGCATTGCCACGCGTGTGTCGCGGAAATGGGGGATACCTTTGAAAAGCGGCGATGCTGCGAGATGCCGGCGAATGTGCAGAATCCCTCGGTATTCATCGATATTCTGGATGCTCTCGGTGATCTGTCGGCGCAGCAATGCAAACTTGTAGGCTATCGACAGCTCTTCGCCGCCCGCGCCCTCGAGATGGTTCTTTATCTCCCTGAATATCCAGGGCGAGCCTATCGATGCGCGTCCCACCATCACGCCGTCCACGCCATATCTCGAGAACGCCGCTTCTGCTTTCTCGGGGGTCGTGATGTCGCCGTTGCCTATCAGCGGAATATTCAGGCGAGGATTCTCCTTCACCCGCGCTATCATCTCCCAGTCAGCTTCGCCCGTATACATCTGCGAGCGGGTCCTGCCATGCACCGTCAGCGCCTTTATTCCGCAGTCCTGGAGCTGTTCGGCAAGCTCCACTATAATCTTCGATTCGTGGTCCCAGCCCAGGCGAGTCTTGACCGTCACCGGGATATTCACCGCCTTGACCACCGCTGTGGTGATGGCGAGCATCTTCGGAATGTCGCGCAGCATTCCCGCTCCCGCTCCCTTTCCGGCTACTTTCTTCACCGGGCACCCGAAGTTTATGTCAAGTATGTCGGGCTTGGCTTCCTCGACTATTTTAGCCGCTTCCACCATCGGCTCTATTTCCCTGCCATAGATTTGGATGGCGGTGGGGCGTTCGGCGGGATTGATGTGCAGCTTCCTTGTCGTGGCGGCGATATTGCGGATCAGCGCGTCGGCAGAGACAAACTCTGTGTACACCATGTCGGCTCCCTGCTCCTTGCAAATGAGCCTGAAGGAATGATCGGTGACATCCTCCATCGGGGCGAGCATCACCGGGCGTTCTCCTAAATCAATATCTCCGATTTTCATATATCCTGCGATTTACTTAACACACAATACTGGTGCTAAGTTAGCTAAAATATATCAAATCGGAGATATTTTTGCGCTAAAATCCTGATTGCGCTGCGGCTTTACGGAAATCTCACCTCTTTTTAGGCTGAATATTGAGGCGATACTGCACCGACAGCATCACATAGCGCGGAAGGGCGTTGGAGTAAGTGATTGTGCGTCCCGAAGCGCTGATGCCATAGTTGACATTCGACAGTTGGTGAAGCATGTCGAAACTGTCGAGCATGAACACCCAGTGTCCTCCCCGGGGAGTATAGCTGAGCTGCATGTTCCATATGATGTCGGTCGTGTCGAGCTGGCGGGAGCCATATCCGTCACGGGTATAGAACGTAAAGTCGGTGTTGATGCCAAATCCTGCCGGCAAGCGGAACTGTCCGATGAAGCCATATTGGTAATGGTTGGCGTTTATCGGGTTGAAGCCCTCGCGGGTCGAGGTGGTGTGGCGGTTGGTAATCGAGCCCGCCAGATGCAAGCTCTGTTTCCCGATTGTCCAGCCCAGGTTGAGCTGTTGCGACAAGTAGTTTGTTTTTACTCGCGATTTCTCAGGCTCATCCATGTCAACTCCGATCATGTCGGCATATCGGTTTATGTTGAAACCGGTGCCGGAAGCTAATGAAAATTGCTTCTTGCTTCCAAATTGTAGATTGAAATAATTGCTGATGCGCGACGCGCTGTTGCCGTCCACATTATAGGTGCGGTTATGGCGCACGCCGGTCGAAGTGTTGTAAGTGTAGCCTCTGACAAGAGCGTCATAGGTGCGTTCGTAGACCACCGAAACAGAGTTTGTAAGATATTTTTCGGCAGGTTTGAATGACCAGTGAGCTTCATGCTTTTGAGTATATGAATTTTTCAAGTCGGGATTTCCAACCGATATATTGAGCGGATCTGAGTCATTCTCGATGTCGATCATGTGCATTAGGTCGGGAGTCTTCGTGTCAACCTTGAAAGAATAATCCAATTCGTGGACATATCCCAGGGGCTTTTTCTTTTTCCCGTCGATTTCTTCCCATTTGCTTTTGAACGCATATCTGACATTGAGTATATATCTGCTCGAGGTGGCGAGAAACGAAGTGCGTTTCACCGGATAATTCTTGTTGTTACGCTTGTAGTTGAGATTCTGATGATCGATGGAGAATACCGGAATCATGTCAATGACGAGCCTGTAATTTTCTTTGATTGAGAAATGGCTTAAATTGAACCCTATGTCATGCTTGTTTTGCAGCGTTCTCGACGTGAAGCTGTTCATCGGGTCGAAAGTCGACTGATAGCCCGCCGGGAGCGTTCCGAAAATACCCATGTCGGCGAGTTGGTCAAGCTCATACATTGCCGAGTTGCTTTCGCGGTTCTGGAAACGGTAGCTGTATGTGGCTCCGAAATAAATATAGTTCTTCAGGGTAGCCTGATAGTCGGCTGTCGCGTCAAGCGTGAGCGTGCGTATCGGTGAGTTGTCAAAGTATTGGCGCCTCACTTCGGCTGGAGTGGGGTCCGAGCCATAGTTGATGTTGAAATCGCGCCACTGGTCATCTTTTCTGTCTTGATATTTTAATCCGCCCTGGATGCGCAGAATGTCGTTGGTGCCGGGAATTTTGTAGCGATAGGTAGGGTAGAACTGCACCTCCCATTCCCGTCTGCCGGTTTCCGACCTTGAAATTGAACGGTTTATGATGGCGTCGAGCATGTCGGGTGTTCCCGCGCTGTAGAGCGCTTCGATAGCCTTGGCGGTGATGTCGGCTTGCTCGCGGTTGAACGATGCCGACAGTGACGACGACTCGCTGTCGCGCTTGATGTATCGCCCTAAAACCATGTGCCACCAGTACCACCTCTTGTGCTGTAAGGTGGCATAGTTTCGCGTTTCGAGTTTTATATCGGTGTTCTTGCTGTGGCTGAACGAGTTGTCATACGTGTTGCCGCTGCTTAAGAAATTGGTGCGGTTGGTGGTGGTCAAATTATTGTTGGACGTCGATTCGAAGTTGACATATCCGTTGAACTTGCGGTTATCGTCAGCGCTTTGGTAGTCATAGTTCATCGCCGCCATTTTGTAGCGTTTCGTTCCCGAAGGCATCATTTCGGGAGTCCATGAATCGTTCTTGCCCGGTTTTCGGTTGTCATTGAGGTTGTTGGCATTCCCCAGAAGGGTGATGTTGGTCGTCGGTGTGAACCACGATGCGAAGAGTCGTCCCAGATATCGGTCCTTTGTGCCTCCTGCCGCCTGCGCGTTTAATATAAGCCCCAGGTTATACTCCTTTTTGAGCTTCACGTCCATTGTGAGATGCTTTTCGGCGGTAGGGATGTTCTCCCATTTTTCCAGATGGGTCTGTCCTTTGTAAACCTCCACGTTTTTGACAGTGTAGGCGCCGATATTTTCAAGCATCAGTTTGTTGTCGCCCTTGAAAAAGTCTTTCCCGTTGAGCAGCAGCGTTTCGACATACTCGCCGTTGACCAATATTCTGCCGTCGTCTTTTAATTCCACTCCGGGCAGTTGGGCTATGAGCGCGTCGAGCATCGAGCCTTCGGCAAGTTGAAATGCGTCGGCGTTGAACACCAGGGTGTCCCCCTTGTTGTAAAATTTCACCTTCGAGGCGGTGACAGTGACTTCGCTCAGTGTCTTGGCTTGTCGCTCGAGGAAGATTACGGGAATGGTGCGCGATCTTTCTCGTTTGCCCACGTTTTCAACGGCATAGGTGATAGTTTCCGTTTTGTAGCCGGGACAAACTACGTCAAAGTGATAGATTGAGTCTTTGCGCTCCACCGGAATCACGAAAGAGGCGATCTCTGTTCGCTCTCCGTTCCTGTATCGGTAGCTTTCGCATTTGGTTGAATCCTTCACATTGCCTTTCGCGTCATAAATAAGCACTCTCGCTTTTGTCAACTCGGCTTTAGTGGCTGCGTCTCTTATTCGTCCGTTCAGATAAAGCCAGTCTACTTTTTGTGACATCGCCGGCAATGCGGCAAGCATACTGATAAGCGTGATGATTACCCCACATGAAATTCTCTTCATGGCAGTCTCTTTTAATTGGTTATTAAAACTGATAATTTGTGGGGGGGGGGATAATGCAAAGGTATGGCTAAAAAATCAAATAAACAAGTCTTCCGGTGAAAATTTGTGAAAAAACGCTTAGCGTGTCATGAAGTGTCCTATATAAACCATCAGCAGACCGATGAAAAAACTGGCTGAAGCGTAAATCGCTGTCTGAATGAAGCGACCGTCGCTAAGCAGCGAGTAATTTTCGTTGACAAATGTTGAAAACGTGGTGAAGCCCCCGCAGAAGCCAACCGTCAGAAGCATACGCCACTGCTCGCCGGCTATGTTGTGGCGCTCAAACAGTCCGTAGAGCAAGCCTATCAGCAGGCATCCTGCTATGTTGGCGGCGAATGTGCCCCACACCGTGGGACTCCCCGCTATCATCGTCGCCGCTCTCGACAGCCCGTAGCGCGCGATGCCTCCGAAAAAGCTTCCGATGCCTACCGACAAGAGTGTTTTGAATATCTCCATTAGCGTCGGTTATTCAAATGTGAGTGTAGAACAAGATTTGTAAGAAAGCCGCTCCGCAGCCGCCCGTAGCCCCTCGGCAGTGATGGAATTGATATTTTCAATCACTTCGTCGGCAGTGATCGCTCTGCCATAAAACAAGGTGGCGCGTCCTGTCGACAGCGCGAGCTGTTCGCAGTTCATCCCTGCGACTATCGTTTGTCCCAGATATTGCTTTTTTGCCGCTTCCAGCGCCCTTGCCTTTAACGGTGACTGGGCGAGGCTGTCCAAAGTGCCGGCTATTATATTCAGGCATCGCTTCACGTGCTCCTCGTCACATCCGAAGTAGATTGTGAAAAGTCCGCAGTCGGTGAACAGTGAGGAATAAGCGTCCACCGAGTAGACATATCCTCTGCGCTCCCTGAGCGCCACGTTCAGCAGCGAGTTCATGCACGGACCCCCTATGATGTTGGTGAGCAGAGCGTAGGTGTGGCGCAAGGAATCATGCATGCCCGGTATCCGTGCCCCCACAACCGTGTGGCTCTGGTGGGTGTCGAGTCGTTTGGTCAGGTGAAACACCGGTGCTTCGCCGGGAGTGGAGAAAGCCTCCGGTAGCGGGCGGGGGGAGAGAGTCCCCAGATGCTTTTCGGCGAGTCGCAGCAGCGTCTTCTCCTGTGTTGGACCCATGTAGAAAAGAACCATGTTGCCCGGAGTATAGAATCTGTCCAGGAAGTTTCGGCAGATTTCAGGGGTGAAGCTCCTGATGGTCTCCTCGTTGCCTAAAATATTGTGACCCATCGACGAGCCTGCGAATATATGGTCGTTAAATTCGTCAAATATCGCTTCCGACGGAGTGTCAAGATATGAATCCACCTCGTCGAGCACCACCTCGCGCTCCTTGTCGATCTCAGCTTGAGGAAAACGAGAATCGCCGATAAGGTCGGCGATCAGCTCTATGCAGCGGGCTGCGTTCCCCTTTGGAAAGGCTGAGTAAATCATGGTCGCCTCCTCCGAAGTGTAGGCGTTGAGTTCTCCTCCCACTGATTCCATTCGGTTTATGATGTGCCATGATTTGCGTTTTCCCGTGCCCTTGAATATTGTGTGCTCCACGAAGTGGGCGAGTCCATACTCTTCAGGAGTCTCATTGCGGCTTCCTGCTTTTACGGCAATGCCGCAATATTCAACAGGCGAGTCCGAATAGCGGTAAACTATTCTCAGTCCGTTGGATAAAGTATGATATATAGTGTGGGATGTTGCCATAAAAGAATCTTTTTGGGTTTATTCCAAAAAAAAATTACTCGTCATCACGACGAATAATCTTTTTACCTTAAATCTAATACCATGAAAAACTGTTACAAAGTTACTCATTAAAATTAATTCACCAAAAAAATATGTACACAAATCTCCTTCTTTAACTGTTTTTAACGCAATCCTTTTGTATCACCTCTGTAATATCCCCCTCAAACCCCACCAACTTCGGAGATGTTGAATAACCCCACCCCGTCACCCCGAAGCCTGAAAGGCTTCCCCCTACGGATAGCCGGGTACGGCGAATGAAATGAGCCGTGCCCGGAAACCGCACATCAAAAAAATCGCACTCTGAAAGAGTGCCCCCTAAATCAAAAATGAACCGCCAGTTCGAAATTGCGTACCCCCTCTGGGATCTTATCACCGTATGGGACATTTTCTCTCGCGGACACTGCTGGGATGGTGTCGCCGTAGGCGGCATTCATGTTAGCTCCGGGGCGGAGTCCTCGTAGAGGGCGCCGTCCCGGGGAGATTGCGAGGAACCCACCCGCTCCCTGTAAGGGGGCTTTATAGATAAATAAGAGTTTCCAATTTTACCAAGTAGGGACATCGCGTGCGATGTCACCAAACATACCCCGGAGCCATAGCACCACACCCCTCCCCTGGGCGAGATAGCTCGGAGAGCTATAATATGCGAAACCCTATGCTGATGCATGCATCAGCATAGGGCTCATGAACCCCATCGACCCCGCCAACATCGGAGATGTTGAATAATCCCACCCCGTCACCCCGAAGCCTGAAAGGCTTCCCCTACGGATAGCCGGGTACGGCGAATGAAATGAGCCGTGCCCGGAAACCATCAAAAAAATCGCACTCTGAAAGAGTGCCCCCTAAATCAAAAATGAA
>JAAVEB010000001.1 GCA_014801525.1 Bacteroides sp. | reverse complement strand
TTACGGCGCGCGTATCGTCACACTTAAGGATATGGCGGGACTTGTGAACCCCGCCCGTGTCGCTACATTGATGCCTAAACTGAAGGCGGCTCTGACGGTGCCGGTCGATTTCCACACTCATTGCACTCCCGGCTACGGGCTTGCGTCTTCAGTGATGGCAATGATTCACGGTGTTGATATTCTTGACA
Source organism: Bacteroides sp. (assembly GCA_014801525.1). Taxonomy (GTDB): domain Bacteria; phylum Bacteroidota; class Bacteroidia; order Bacteroidales; family Muribaculaceae; genus Muribaculum. Next base: position 26,817 of record JAAVEB010000001.1, on the reverse strand, counting down.
CTAATATATGGTGGTTTGCGGGCGGTTCGGCGGCACCGGCGATTGAATTGATATATGTGTTCGCCAAAAAACTTGATATCGAGGTGGAAGCCGACATGGAGGCTGTCGCTAAGATTGCCAAAGAACTGAAGAAGGTGAGGGAGGAGTTGAGCGAGTTTGACTTGGGAAAGAAGTTTCCGCGAGATTTCAACCCTGTGGCTGAAAAGTTGCCGGCTGAGGTCGATGAGCTTTTTGACAAGGCTATCGAGGCGGCGCTGCGCAACGATGAAGAGGAATTGCTGGTATATTGCCATGGCATAGAGGATTATTTCGGATTCCCCAAGCCTAATATGCTGGTTAAGGAAGCCGAGGTGCCGGGAGGAATGTATTCCAATATGGTGGCTCAGCTCAAGGCTCTGCAGGCTGAAGACCTGCTTGACGACGCGATGCGGCTCATTCCGAAGGTGAGACGCGACGCCGGATTGGTGCCGCTGGTCACTCCTACAAGCCAGATAGTGGGAAGTCAGGCTGTTAGCCTTGCAATTGACCGTAAGAACGGGAATCCCGATTATACGACTAAATCCAATCAGTTCATTTCGCTTGTCAAAGGCGAGTATGGGCATACTCCTGTTGCGATAGACCCTGAATTCCGGCTTAAGATAACCGGTAGCAAAATCGAAACGCCCTATGACACCGCGAAATATAAAAAGCCTGAAAATCCTCTGCTTGAAGACGCGGGAGGAGTGCAGCTTGCCAATAACGACGAGGAATATCTGCTGCTTGAATTACTTCCCACGGTTGCCGCTCCGTTTCTGAAGCGCCGCCGTAGCGAGGAGTATGAGATGGTCATGGCTGAGATGCGTCAAGCCGAGGCGGAAGAAGCCGCCGATATTGTGACGGGTCCGGTGTTGCAGGCTCCGATGAGTGGAAAGATTGTCGAGGTCAATGTGAAACCCGGTGATAAGATTAAGCGCGGCGACGTGGTTCTGGTGTATGAGTCTATGAAGATGGAGAATGATCTTGAGGCTGAAGGGGACTACACGGTTAAGCGTGTGCTGGTTGTTCCAGGCGATCAGATGATGACTGATCAGGTTATGGTTGAGTACGAATAAAAATAAAAAATCAAAAAACAGCGAAAATTTTGTCGGATTCGCAAAAAAAGCGTAAATTTGCAAGCCATTACAGATTTACGCCTTACCAGCGTGATTTTGACAGACTTGAATAAAAACAACAAAACAATATTAATAAGATGAAACAAGGTATCCATCCTTCAGACTACCGTGAAGTAGTATTTAAAGATATGTCAAACGATGAGATTTTCATCACTCGTTCGACGGTTGCCGCTAAAGAGACTATCGAAGTTGACGGTGTGACTTATCCGTTGGTAAAGCTTGAAATCACCAGTTCGTCTCATCCTTTCTTCACCGGAAAGCAGAAGCTTGTCGACACTGCAGGTCGCGTGGACAAGTTTATGAGCCGTTACGGAAATCGCAAGAAAAAATAATAATCATTGTGCATCATAATGAGGGCGTGTCGCTGAACTCGGCGACACGCCCTCATGTTTTTTAATTTGTAAATATTAAGCTTATGCGCTATATTTGTGAATAGGATATAATTTGCCATTATGAAGAATGAAGATAAAGCCAACACGCTTGTGAGAATCTACCGGTTTTACCGTGACGGATTCCGTTCCATGACAGTGGGGCGGTGGTTGTGGTTCATGATAATAGTGAAGCTGTTTGTCCTGTTTTTCATATTCAAATTGTTTTTCTTCCCTGATGTGTTGAATCGAGACTATGACACTGACGAGCAGCGCGCCGGCNCGGTAAGAGCGNCTTTAATGAACGGCGGAGCTGTTGANACTGACACGTTAACCGAAATCAAATAACATTAAAACATTAATAACTATGGACGACTTGATTACTGTTGTTGACTGGTCACGATGGCAATTNGCGCTGACAGCCATGTATCACTGGCTGTTTGTCCCGCTNACAATCGGACTNGCGCTTATCGTGGCNATTATGGAGAGCATCTATGTCAGGACTAAAGCGGTTAAATGGCTTGCGATGACCAAATTCTGGATGTTGCTTTTCGGAATTAACTTTGCCATTGGGGTGGCGACAGGTATAATACTTGAATTTGAATTCGGCACCAACTGGTCGAACTACAGTTGGTTTGTCGGCGATATTTTCGGAGCGCCGCTTGCGATAGAGGGTATTGTCGCTTTCTTTATGGAGTCGACGTTTATTGCTGTAATGTTTTTCGGATGGAAACGCGTCAGCCCGGCGTTTCATTTGACGGCTACCTGGCTCACTGCGATCGGCACTGCGTTGTCGGCAATGTGGATTCTTATCGCTAATGCATGGATGCAACAGCCTGCCGGAATGGAATTTGACCCGGCTCAGATGAGAAATGTGATGGACAATTTCTGGGCGTTGGTATTTTCCGATACTGCTATTGCCAAGTTTACTCACACGGTGTTCAGCACCTGGGTTGTTGCCGGAGTGTTTGTGATCGGTGTCAGCTGCTGGTTCCTGCTTAANCGACGCAACATGGAGCTTGCCAAGTCGTCGATAAAAATCGGCGGCATAGTTGGGCTTGTCGGTATCCTCGGCACGCTTGCCACCGGCGACGTTTCGGCTGTCAACGTGGCTCGCCATCAGCCCATGAAGCTTGCGGCGATGGAGGGTTTGTATAACGGTTCTAACGGTCAGGAGCTTGTGGGAATCGGCATTCTCAATCCTAAAAAAACTATTGACAATGATGTGGATCCCTATCTGTTTCACATAAGCATCCCTAAAGGGCTGTCGTTTCTTGCCACTCATAATTTTGACGCGTTTGTTCCCGGCATCAACGATTTGATCGATGGTGTTATGCTTGATGAAAAGGGTGATACTATTCCGGCTGTGAGCTATGCCGAGCGCATCGCCATCGGTAAAGAGGCTCATCAGGCTCTTCGCGAATATGACAAGGCTATGGCTGCCGGCGATGCCGAGGCTATGGATAGCGCGGCGGCTCGGTTGAAATCGAGCTATGAATATTTCGGCTACGGCTATCTTGAGAGTCCGGCTCAGGCGGTTCCTCCTGTGGCTTTGACTTTCTACTCATTCCGCATCATGGTGATTGCGGGCGGTTATCTGCTGCTGTTTTTTGTCATTGCGTTGATTGCGGTTTATCGTCGTCAGGGTTGGCTTGAGAATAAGGCTGTGGCATGGATAGGGATGCTCTCCATCCCGGTGGTCTGGATATGCTCTCAGAGCGGATGGATTACCGCCGAGGTTGGACGTCAGCCGTGGGTGATTCAGGATATAATGCCCACCATGGCGGCAATAAGCGACATTCAGGCATCATCGGTAATTGTCACATTCTTCATGTTTGCGGTTGTGTTTACCGTGCTGCTTGCGGCTGAAATATGCATTATGCTGTCGCAGATTAAGAAGTATTCCAAGAAAGATATTGTAGAAATCTCTAATGAATAGGATTATGACACTCGAATTTTTTCAATCATACTGGTGGCTGCTCATTTCTGTTTTGGGAGCGTTGCTTGTCTTCCTTCTGTTTGTGCAAGGAGGTCAGTCGATGATTCTCACCACTCGCAGCGTGGTGGATCGCGATCTTATGGTCAATTCTATTGGTAGAAAATGGGAACTTACGTTTACGACTCTGGTTGTGTTTGGCGGAGCCTTTTTTGCGTCTTTCCCGTTGTTTTATAGCACAAGTTTCGGCGGGGCCTATTGGCTGTGGATGCTGATTCTGTTTACGTTTGTGGGGCAGGCGGTCAGCTTCCAGTATCGCCGCAAGAAGGGTAATCTTTACGGCACTCGTTTTTATGACTGGTTGCTGTTCATCAACGGCACCGTGGGATGCTTCCTGCTTGGAGTCGCTGTCTCGATGTTCTTCTTCGGCGCTGAATTTACGGTCAAGATGGGTAATATTCTTGACCCGGGAGCTCCGGTGATTTCACGATGGGCTCCGACCCATGGGTTTGAAGCGATATTCTGTTGGAAAAACTGGATTCTCGGACTCGCCGTGGTCTTCCTTGCCCGCACTCAGGGAGTGCTCTATTTTATGAACAATATAGGCGGAGACAAGGCGTTTTTTGAAGAGAACCGTAAGCGCGTGTTGGTCAACGGAGCTATTTTCGTGGTTTTCTTCCTCGCGTTTGTTGCGCTGCTATTCACCGCCGATGGTTATGATAGAGCTGCCGACGGGAGCTGGCAGTTGAAAGCCGGAAAATATTTCTTCAATTACATTGAAATGTGGTGGTGTCTTCTCCTGTTCCTGATTGGAGTGGTTATGGTGCTTTTCGGGGTGTTGAAGTCTTCGTTTGCTCCTCATTTCACTCGTGGAATATGGTGGACGGGAATCGGTTCGATTCTTGTGGTGCTGACTCTGTTCTGGGCGGCTGGATATAATGACACTCCTTATTATCCGTCGTTGCTCGACCCGGCAAGTTCGCTTACAATTCACAACAGTTCGTCGACCTATTTTACCCTTCAGGTGATGAGCGTTGTTTCATTGCTTATTCCGCTTGTAGTGGCATATATCGCTTATGTGTGGTATAAGATGGACAAGAAGCCGGTGTCGCCTGAAACAATGGCTGAAGACGGACATTCCTATTAATCGTTATGGGAGATACCTTTCTGACTATTTCTGCCCCCTCCGAGGGGATTTATAAAGAAAAAATGAGCAAATTTCTCGCTTTCGCGCATCCGGCGGCTTCTGCCGCCGACGCGAAAGCGATTGTTGCTTCTTATCAAAAGAAGTATCATGACGCGCGCCATGTGTGCTGGGCATATATGATAGGGGCGGCGCGTACAGAATTTCAGTCCAATGACAATGGCGAGCCGTCGGGCACGGCAGGAAAGCCTATATTAGGGCAGATCAACTCGTTCAACATAACGAACGTGGTGATAGTGGTGGTGCGTTATTTCGGTGGAATCAAGCTTGGCACCGGAGGGCTTATTGTGGCTTATCGCGAAGCGGCGCGTGAAGCGCTGTCGGCTGCTGAAATAGTCGAAGCTCATGAAATGAGCATTATCCGTTTCACGTTTCCCTACATCTCGATGAACGATGTGATGAAGGCGGTTAAAGATCCGGGTGTGAAGATTCTTTCTCAGAATTTTGACAATGCCTGTGAAATGGCTATAACAATACGCGCCGACCATGCCGGGGCATTGTCAGCGCGTCTGTTGGATATTGACGGAGTAACGCTTGCCGATTAGATTATCAGCATTGCGTCGCCGTAGGCTCCGAAACGATATTTTTCTTTAACGGCGACTTCATAGGCATGCATCACCTTTTCATATCCTCCGAATGCGCATTCCATCATGAGCATGGTTGAGTAGGGGAGGTGGAAGCCTGTGACCATCGAGGTGGCTACCGTGAAGTCATAAGGCGGGAAAATGAATTTGTTGGTCCAGCCTGAGAAGGTCTTCATGTGTCCGCCCATGCTGACGGCGCTCTCGATTCCGCGGAGCACAGATGTGCCAACGGCGCAAATCTGATGACCCGTGTCTTTCGCTGCGTTTACAATGTTTACAAGCTCCTGGGTCACCTCCATGTCTTCCGAGTCCATGCGATGCTTGGTGAGGTCCTCGACGTCGATTTCACGGTAGTTTCCAAGACCTGAATGAAGAGTGAGGAATGCTGTTTCCACGCCTTTTATTTCAAGACGTTTCATGAGCTCGCGGCTGAAATGGAATCCTGCCGAAGGAGCTACAACGGCACCCTCTTTTTCTGCGAATATACACTGATATCTTGTTGCGTCTTCTTCGTTGGGCTCGCGTTTTATGTAGGGAGGCAGCGGAGTTTGTCCCAGTTTGTAGAGCGCCTCTTTGAATTCGGCGTGACTGCCGTCATAGAGGAAGCGGAGGGTTCTGCCTCGCGAGGTGGTGTTGTCGATGACTTCGGCAACCATTGATTCGTCATCGCCGAAATATAGCTTATTGCCTATGCGAATCTTCCTTGCCGGTTCAACGAGCACATCCCAGAGCTTGTTTTCTTCGTTGAGTTCTCTTAGCAAGAAAACCTCTATTTTAGCCCCGGTCTTCTCCTTGTTGCCGTAGAGCAACGCAGGAAATACCTTTGTGTCATTTAGAACCATGACATCCCCTTCGTTGAAGTATCCGATAATCTCCTTGAAGATGCGGTGTTCGATTTCACCGGTGTCTTTGTGGAGCACCATCAGGCGTGACTCGTCACGGACTTCACACGGGGTTGAGGCAATCAGGTCCTCAGGAAGCTTGAATTTGAATTGAGATAATTTCATAAGCTGGTGTCGAAAATCAATTCGGTTATTAATTAATGATGTTTTTTCAGTAAATATAAGGGAAAGATTGTAGCCGCCCGGTCAGTTGCGAGCTGTGTCACTGTCATCGGGCATCTCGATTTCGGTTTCCCTGATGAGTGTGACCGTGTCGTCTACGCTCAGGCATTTGTCGATGCTGATGTCGCCTATGCGGGTGCGGCGAAGAGCTGTGAGATGTCCTCCTGAGCCGAGCGCTTTCCCGATGTCGCGCGCCAACGCNCTTATGTAGGTGCCTTTGCTGCACACCACCCTTATTGTGATCGATTCNGGNGNGAAGCTNANNAGTTCNATTTCGTCGATGACAAGAAGTTTGGCTTTAATTTCCACCTCGTCGCCTCGTCGCGCTATTTTGTAGGCGCGCTCNCCGTTNACNTTNCANGCNGAGAATGCNGGNGGCACCTGCTCGATNGCNCCGATAAATTGTTTCAGAGTNNCTTCNGTGAGCTCNCGGGTAATGTGGGATGTTGGATAAGTGGCGTCAATCTCCGTTTCAAGGTCAAATGACGGCGTGGTGGCGCCGAGCGCTATTTCAGCCACATATTCCTTGGTGTGGGCTTGCAATTGTTCTATTAGCTTGGTCGCTTTGCCNGTGCAAACCATCATCACGCCGGTGGCGAGAGGGTCAAGAGTTCCGGCGTGGCCTACTTTCAGCTTTTTTAGCTTCATGCGTTTGAGCAACGCTCCTCTCACTCTTTTGACTGCATCGAAAGAGGTCCAGCCATAAGGCTTGTCAATATAGAGTATTTCTCCGGTTATGAAATTCATNCTTTNTTACCAACAGANACATATAATACCCATAATCAGGCAGTAAACGGCAAACCACACGAGTTGTCCCTTTTTCACGAGCTCTATCATCCACTTGCAGGCGATGCATCCCACGATGAATGATGCAAGAAATCCGATAGCCATGCTCATTGCTCCGATGGACGCTGTTGATGCGACCGGCGCGGTGATTATGTCTTTGGCGTCGAGTAGCGCCTCGCCAAGAATGGGGATTATCACCATGAAGAATGAGAATGACGCAACTTTGTCGCGCTTGTCGCCAAGGAGAATACCGGTGGCGATTGTTGTGCCTGAGCGGCTCAGTCCCGGAAGAACGGCGATGGCTTGCGCGCAGCCGATGACGAAGGCGTCAACCCAGGTTATGTCGCGCGGCTGATAGGAGTCGTGGCGCAACAGAGGGCGTGTGCGAGTAAAGTAGGCAAAGGCGAGGAGCACGGCTGTAACGCATAGGCAAATGCCTACGGTGGTCAAGTTGCCGCCAAAAAAGCTTTCTACAAAATCTTTGAAGCAGAATCCCACGATTGCTACCGGAATGCACGACAGCAAGATTTTGCACACATAGTAGAAGTTGTTGTCAAGTTTTACCGTGAAGAAGCTTTTGCATAAGGGGTAAAATTCTTTCCACAGCACCACGATTGTCGACAGCACGGTCGCGGCATGGAGCATGATGTCAAATTCCANGATGTCTTCGCCCTGAAGATTGATGCCTAAAATTTCACGGAATATTTCGAGGTGTCCGCTCGAACTGATGGGAAGGTATTCTGATAGACCTTGGACTATTCCAAGGATAAGCGCGTCAAGCCAATCCATGTGAGGGTATTACTTTATTACGTTTGATGTTTTNCGTGGACGATACACTATTGCCGCTCCCATAAAAATGAAGCCCAGAAAAGCGATTGTGGGNCCGACTACGATGCGGCGTGTTGAGAATATGTCGGGATTAAACTCCTCGGTGGTGGTNCTTCCTCCAAGCATGAGCAGGAAGCCGATTATGATTACTGCGATAGAGNNGCCTATCAAGATGAAATTGATGCGTGTGAGGGGGAANTTTGAAGCATNCTCCCTGATGAGCTGGTCATCGGTTGCTGATGATGCCGTAGTCTCTTTTACGTTGATTGACATAGATATATTTTCGGAATGATTATTTAAACATATCGTCGTAAGATAGACGAAGATATTTGTTGGTTGCAAGAAGAGCGGCGATGGCGCAGATGATGATGCCAATAACCGGCAGCGCGCCGAGCACCGGCAGGGCGAAATTCCAGGGTACCGCTATGGCGATAAGAGCGTCGACTGAATGCAGATAGACGAGAGAGCCTCCAAGAATCGCTGATGCGACAATGCCGGCGATCAGTCCGCTTAAAAGATTTGAGTTTATAAAAGGACGGCGGATGAATCCGGCACACGCNCCAACGAGTTTCATCGTGTGGATAATGAAACGGCGTGAATANACNGTCAGTCTCACCGTGTTGTTNATTAAGGCGAATGAGATGAAGAGAAGGGCGGCTGCGACGATACTGAGAATTATGGCTATCGATCGCAGGTTTCGGTTGATTGCGTCCACCATGTCGGTGTGAACATTGATGTGGCTGATTCCTTTCACCCCTTTCAATGACTCGATAGCGTTGCTTATTGAATCGGAGTTTGCATAGTCGGCTTTCACTTTCACCTCGAGTTCTCCGCTGAAAGGATTCACCCCAAGCACTTCCAACAGGTTTTCTCCTGTTTCTTCTTCCCATTTNGTCATGGCGTCTTCGGGTGAAAAATAGGATAGCGACGCTGTGTAAGGAGCGTTGCCAAGTTGCTGTTTCAGGTGGTTGACTTGCTTTGATGTTACCGAATCGGAAAGAATCACGTTGAAACCCATGTTTTCTTTAATGCCCGTAGTNGTTGTGTGGGCGGCTATTCCGATTATTGAAATTATACCTAACACGAGCAGCACGAGAGCCACGCTTATGGTGGCNGTGATCTGGGCTGACAGTGTGGACAGTATGTTATGCTTTTGTTTCTCCATTTTTACGTCATGGCATAATTTGCCAATATCAACTGCAAAATTACAACATCAAAACCCCGATGTCAAGATTTTAGGCGATAAATTTATGGAAAANATTGGAAATAACCGGCTATAAAATTCAAAAGCATGGAAACCATCNGGATTTCCATGCTTTTTGACGTGTATTTAATGAGTCTCGTTTACTTGTAGAGCGACCAGTCGGTTTTGCTCATGTCGCCGGTTTCAAGGAAAGTCGTGTGGAATGCAAGAGCAGCCTTGAGAGTGTGAGGCGTGTGAGCNGCGCCTGTGCTCAGCTTGAGNTAGTCGCGAAGCAGTTCGCGGTAAGCCGGATTAGCGCAATTGTTGATGATGGTCTCGGCNCGTTGGATNGGTGATTTTCCNCGAAGNTCGGCTACGCCCTGCTCGGTGATGATGATGTCGACCGAGTGTTCGCTATGGTCAAGGTGAGAAACCATGGGGACAATATTGGAGATGAGTCCGCCTTTGGTTACTGACGGACAAGTGAAGATGGAGATGTAAGCGTTGCGGGTGAAGTCGCCTGAACCTCCGATTCCGTTCATCATGCGTGTGCCGGTCACGTGAGTCGAATTCACGTTACCGAAGATGTCGGCTTCAAGCGCTGTGTTCATTGAGATTACACCGAGACGGCGAATCACCTCCGGGCTGTTGGAAATTTCAGCGGGACGAATTAGAATCTTATCACGGAAGAAGTCGATATTGTCATATACATGGCACATCATGTCATCGGAAAGAGTCATTGAGCAAGTGGAAGCGAAGTGGCAGCGCTCTTTTTCCATCAAGCTGATAACAGCATCCTGAATAACCTCGGTATACATTTCAAACGGGGGAATCTCCTTTGAATCGGCAAGTCCGAAAAGCACGGCGTTTGCCACGTTACCTACACCGCTCTGGATGGGGAGGAACGATGAGGGGATGCCGCCGCGGCGTATTTCGTTGACAAGGAAATCACACACGTTGGCTCCGATCTGCTTGGTGGTTTCGTCGAGCGGAGTGAAGCCCTTTACTCCGTCGGGGTAGTTGGTGTTTACGATACCGATGATTTTAGAGGGATCGACGTGGAGAAGGGTGTCGCCGATGCGGTCGCTCGGACGGTAGATAGGTATTTCGCGGCGATTTGGCGGGTCAAGCGGCAGATAAACGTCATGTAGCCCCTCGATGAGCGGGGTTATGTGGCTGTTTAGCTCGATCACCACTTTTTTTGCCATTTTGGCATAGGTGGGAACATTTCCTACTCCGTTTCCGAGAACCACGTCGCCATTGTCGCGGATGCTTGCCGCTTCAATGATGAAAAGGTCAATTCCGCCAAGCGCGCCGTAACGGAATTTTTGAGCGAGTTCCGAAAGGTGCAAGTCGAAATAGTTGGTATCGCGGGAGTTGATAGTTGTGCGGAGATCAGGGGTGTTCTGGTAGGGAGAGCGATGGTTCAGCGCATTTGCTCTGGCAAGGGCGCCGTCGGCATGGTTGTTGGTTGAAGCTCCTGAGTAGAGGTTGATTTTAAACGGACGTCCCTCGGAGTGTTCTTTTTCAGCTTTGTGAGCGATAGCTTCAGTGACTGCTTTCGGTGATCCGGCAGCTGTGAAACCTGACACGCACACGGTGTCGCCATCATGGACAAGTTCGGCTACTTCTTCAGCGGTAAGGATTGGGAATGCCATTTCTTTAGATTGGTTTTTACTGATACGTTTATTATTTGCCTGTCGTTGATTGATTCGGCAAAATTTAGTACTTTTGCGCAAAAGTACTAAAAATGTGCTGTCTTGCAAAATTTATCACGACTAAATCTCAATTCAGCGCTGAAAACAACATAATGATATAGCAGATGAAAGACATAGATCTACATAACGATGCAAACTGCGATGCCGAGTCCTCGCAGCTATTTATTGAAACTTATGGCTGTCAAATGAATGTGGCTGACAGCGAAGTGATTGCAGCGGTGATGGCGACTGTCGGCTATGAAATCGCCGATTCGATTGAAGATGCCGACGCGGTTTTGCTGAACACGTGCTCTATACGTGACAACGCCGAACAGAAAATCGTGTCGAGGCTTCAGTATCTGTCGTCGCTTAAACGCAAGCGCGGCAGCCGCCTCAAGGTGGTGGGCGTTGTTGGCTGCATGGCTGAGCGAGTGAAAGACGAGCTTATCGAGAAGCATGGGGTGGATCTTGTTGCCGGCCCTGATTCTTACATGGATTTGCCCGCGCTCTTCGCTTCGGTGGAGTCGGGCGAGAAGGCGATCAACGTTGAGCTGTCGACAACCGAGACTTATCGTGACATCATTCCGATGAAGATTACCGGCAATCGGGTCTCGGGATTTGTCAGCATTATGAGAGGATGCAATAATTTCTGTTCATACTGCATTGTTCCCTACACAAGAGGGCGCGAGAGGAGCCGTGAGGCGGACAGCATATTGAATGAGGTTGCCGATCTTAGAGCCCGGGGCTTTAAGGAGGTGACACTGCTCGGACAGAATGTCAACTCCTACTCTTACGATTCGGCTGACTGCGGCTTGATAAGTTTTGACAAGTTGCTTGCCATGGTGGCGGAGTCGGCTCCCGACATGCGCATACGCTTTACGACGAGCCATCCTAAAGACATGAGCGACGACATCATTGCCGTTATTGCGAAATATCCTAACATCTGTAATCACATCCATCTTCCGGTGCAATCTGGTTCTAATTCCGTTCTAAAGGCGATGAATCGAAAATATACCAGAGAATGGTATCTTGACCGCATCTCTGCAATACGCCGGGCTATTCCCGATTGCGGCATTACGACCGATATGTTTACCGGATTTCATGGCGAAACGGAAGCTGATTTCCAAGAAACATTGTCTTTGATGCGTGAAGTGGGATTTGATTCCGCTTTTATGTTCAAGTATTCTGAACGTCCCGGCACACTTGCCTCCAAAGTCATGCCCGACAATGTTGAAGAGAGTGTGAAAATCGATCGCCTTAATCGCATGATTGCCCTTCAGAATGAACTCTCGGCTGAGTCCAACCGCAAAGATGTGGGGAAAGTTTTTGAAGTCCTTATAGAAGGGGTGTCCAAGAGGTCGAAAGAGCAGATGGTGGGCAGAACTCAGCAGAATAAAACGTGCGTGTTCCCCCGCGGCGATTTCAAAATAGGCGATACGGTGAAAGTGAGGGTTATCGACTCTTCGTCAGCGACCCTTATATGTGAACTTGCGTGAAAATCACCCGTCGGTTTCGAGGAGGTCGAGAATGGCTTGCCTTGAAGTGAATCGGATTTCGGTTGAATCATAATCGATCAGACCCTGCGCTTTCATTTCGTCGAGAGTCGTGAAAAATGAAGACCGTTGAACGCCGAAAAGTGCGTAGAGGTCACGCTGACGCGCTGTGAGCACTATGTCGGTCGACCCTTGTTGCGTGAGCGACATCACCCAATAAGCTATGCGTTCGGCGAGCTTGCCCGACGTTATGGCGAGTATTCCGTCCATTGAATTCTGCGCTTTGACCGATAGCATATTGAGGGCGTTGAACAGGAATGTCTCGTCGGAATTTATGATTTTTATATAGTCGGCTTTTGAAATCTGTAGCACGCTGACCGTGTCGATTGCGGTGACAGTGCCTGGGAAGCGGGTGGCTTTTCCGAACAAAAATTCAGGATAAATGACATTAGGTCCTTCCAATGTCGAAGAAACGCGGAAGCGGTCGTTGGAATTGGCTATGCTGACTCGCGCTTTGCCCGAAAGGATGAAAATCACGTGAGAGCAAGGGGAACCTGCCGACACTATTGTTTCTCCATCAAGAAATTTCAGAAAATGAAACTTTGTGCTTCCTACTATTTCGGAAATCTTATAGCGGCTGCATCCCTTCAGGAGGGGGAGGTCCATTAAAGTGTCGTAAATGCTGTTCATAATGAGTATAAGTATTCTTCTTTTATGGTATTAACATTTATGACTGTTAAAAGTTTTGATTTTTTAACGATTTTCGAGCCTTGAAAAATAGTTGGAGGGAGTTTATTGTGTTTTGCCAAGCCACATAGGCAGCCGGTCCGACTGAAGATATCGGGTTGAGATAGGTCAGCGCCATCCATATAGCAAGTACGGTGTTTTTTTGTCCGAGTCCTTGTGCTCCCGATATTTTATCGCCGAAACGTGCTCCAATTCTTCTTCCTATGAAGAATTGCAGGCAGCACGCCACCAGCGATCCGAACGCGATGGCAAGCATTTCGGGAATCATGGATGAAGGCTCTTTCATCACAAAGCTGACAGCATTCCCCACGACGATAATCAGCGATACCGCCCATATATAAAATGAGAGTGACTGGCGGTCGGCTATTGCATGATGAATCCGTGGCGTGAATGCTCTTAAAAGAAAAGCTATCGCAAGCGGCGACAGAATGAGCGGAAAAACTTTGCTGCTTATGATGATTATGGATTCAATGAAGTCGATTTCAGGACTTGCTCCAATCCATGAAAACAGCACCGGAGCCAAGACCGCGACAGCGATATTGCTGAATAGGGAGTAGGTGGCGAGCAGCGTTACCGAGCCGCCGAGCATTCCGGTTATGACTGGAGCTGCAGTGGCGGTGGGACACAGGACGCATATGAACACTCCCTGGGCTATTGTGGGATTTAATGGCGCGATTGCGGCATAGGCGGCAATTGATCCAAGAACCTGAACGCTTAGTAGAATCCAAATGAAGGGAGTGACTTTGAAATCCTTTGGCGACACCTTGCAGAATGTTATAAGCAGCATTATGAAGATAAGGTATGGCGACAGGAAAGCGACGGCTCCGATGTACTCGTGGAAAATTATTCCGATGACCATGGCTATTGGAAGCATCCACGGCTTCAAGTTTTGTCTGAAAGAAGAACTTCCCATTGTTGGCGTATATTGAAAAATGAATAGATTTATGTTGCCTTCTCAAAAAAACGCACAAAGATACGCTAAAATGAAACTATGTGAAAATCTTAGACGNGAAATAATTTATAAGAGGTCTTCCATGCTCCTGTCGATACCTGATAAATGGTATAAATATTAGTTTTAAATACATCTAATCTTAGATCTATAATTTATATTTTCTATTAGATAATATCTGATTATCAANGGTNAATTTTTATATTAAGGNGATAAATTCTTAAACATGCTTTAGATGTGCTTTTTCTTGTGTGCGTTCAATACTAATTTTGATATTGTCAATTGGNGAGACAAGCTGCTTTGGGCTATTNGGTCTTGTCATTTGATGTTGAAATGTGAAGAAAAAAATAGTGCATAATAGTAAATGTGTTTTATGTTAGGTTTGGAAACCTTATTTATTTAAGGTAACNAAATATGCCGCTTCGTGAGAAACGGCATATTTTGTCGTTGTATGTTGATAAGTCTGACCATTGTGTTTGGGAGAATTCGGTAGAATAAGTTAACTTTGTAATAACCTAACCAAACACTTTACAATCCCGTCGCGGGATTCTATTTATGACCATACGATTTTTTCGATATACACTTTCCGTGTTGNTTTTGGCGTTTTTTAGCGCGCCAATCTGTGCTGCCAAAAAGCCGCCAGTCATTGAAGAGGCTCTTAGACGTCTTGATGTGTCGCTTAACGCTTATGAATACCGTGTGGACACTGCTTTTAANAAGGTCGANAATTATAAGGANTTGTTATGTGAAGAGGNTGATACNGTGAAGAAAATCGGTCATGTCAAGAATATTGTCNATGGATACCTTCATCGCAATGTGGATTCCGTCCTTGCCTATTCGGCGTTGGGTGAACGTCTTGCGTCCTCCATCGGCGATAAGAATGCTGAGATGAGTTTTAAAATCGGGGCAATATCATCCATGCCTCTTAAGGGACATATTCATGAAACGATAGTCTTGATTGACAGCATGATGCAGCTGCCTTTGAGCCATTCNTTAAGGCTGGACCTGTTTAAATCGGCTCGCTTGGCATATATGAAGATTCTTTCAATTTATTCTAATTACAAGATAGATGAGTTTTATTTGGCGAAATTCTTTGCNCTCAATGATTCGGTGCTTAAGTATGAACACCCTGATTCCGGTGAATTTGGAAAGTATCTGGGCACTCATTATATGGGGNGGAATCGTCCGAATCTCGCCTACGAGGCTCTCACTGACTATTTGGAGACGGTCGATTCCGTGTCAAATGAATATGTCGAAGGGCAGTCACTGCTNGCGACTTTAAGTTATTTGAGGGGCAGGAATGAAGATTGGATCTTCCGCACTATTATGGTGGCGGAGTCTGAGGCATATCTTGGAAATTTGGATAGTGAAAACTTGCGCTATCTTGCTAATGCAGTATATGAATATGGCGATGTGAACCGGGCTCACCGATTTGTGATGCTGTCCAATTGGCTCATTTCCAGGAGTGGCGCGAGTCAAAGAGGGGTGCATGCGGCCCAAGCTATTCCGAAAATCATAGATTCTTATAGGAAGGAGAATGCTAAGAATTATTATTTCGTGTGCGCCATATGTTTTTGCCTTGTNGTTATTGCGGTGTTGATTCTGATGATTTTCAGGAATAAGGCGCGTGACTTGAAAAGACTTGAAGAGCTGAGCGATCAGCTTGCNAATGCCAACTCGGTGAAGGAGGCATATATAGCTCAGTTTATGTCGCTCTGCTCGACTTATATAGAACGCATTGAGGGCTATAATAAGATGCTTTCGCGTAAATTGCTCGCCAGGCAGGTGGATGAAGTGAGCAATATCGTTAAGTCCGACAAGTTTGTAGAATCACAGATTGAGCTTTTCTACGAGATATTTGACAAAGCGTTTACTCACATCTATCCTACATTTGTAAAGGATGTCAATAATCTCTTGATCGATAATAAGACATTCGTTGTGGGCGACGGTCACAAACTGAACTCTGAATTGCGCATACTTGCGTTCATGAGGCTGGGCATGGATGACAGTGCTCAGATGGCGCGATTCCTTAGGCTGTCGTTGAACACGGTCTATACCTATAGGAACCGAATGAGAAGCAAGGCTAAGAATCGCGAAACGTTTGAACGTGACATCGCTAAAATCGGTTCTTTCCATGCGGAATAGAAGCTGNAATTGCTGANTTGTCTCTTAAAATAGTATAATTTGGTTTATATTTANAGTTGTATTGCCAATTGATAAATTTCTNATAATTAGAGANATGACTCTTTAGNNGTCTTTATATTCATTTGTATTTGATTGAAAACNGGTGGANTTGTGTTGTTTTCGTTTTATCTTTGTGATGTAAATAATTAGTTCAGTCAAAAAATCGATAGAAAAATCTTGATTTTCGAAATTGCAACAATAGTTACTATTAGGGTATAAAGGGTAGTTAGTTTAGGTAAAACGATTGAAAGTGTTATTTGGAATTACTGTTTTAGGTTAGCACACTTGGTAGAAATCAAGAAAAACAAGAGCCGGTCGTGAGACTGACTCTTGTTTTTTATTATATTTGCGGTGTTATGAAATTGCATTACTTTAATCCGGAAAACGATATTTCTTTGGGGTTGAACGCNGGGCAGCGTCTCACTACTATGTCGCCAATGGTTTCTGCTCTTCATGACGCCGGCTCACTGTTGCCTNTGTGGTATGGCGATGATGGCGACCGGGTGCTTGTGGAAAAATCTTTTGACGGAAACTTTGTTGATCGTTTGGCGGAAGAGTTCGGGCTTAATGTGTTGCCCGTGGCTGAGGCTGACGTGTGTNGCGTCATCGGCGCTCCTTGGGGGTGGTCGCATGATAGCGCGTGTCGCTTGTCTGAGGCAGGAGCCTTGGTTCCTGACAAATCAGTGATTGATAGCCTGAAGCAGCTCTCCCACCGCAGGACTTCGCGGAAGATATTGACACTGCTNAAAGAACGGACTGACATTCAATTGCCTGGTCTGCCTGTTGAGGCGCATGACGAGGCGCGCGTGGCATCNTTGCTTGAAGAATGGGGCAGTGTGTATGTAAAACAACCGTGGTCAAGCAGCGGCAGGGGCGTTTTTCGATTGACTGATTGGTCTGATTCGATTGAAGGTCGGGTGTCGGGCATGATAAANCGGCAGGGGAGTGTGATGGTTGAACCAGAGTTTGAAAAGAAAAAAGACTTTGCGATGCTGTTTCATTCTGAATCGGGTAAAACTGATTTTGCAGGATATTCTTTGTTTTTCAATTCAGTCAGGGGGGCTTATGGCGGAAATCTNATAGCGTCGGATGAGGTGATCGAAGACAGGCTTGTTGCTATGGGAGCGTCCCGGCGGGANTTAAGTGAATTGAAACTTGTTCTTTCCGGAATTNTGACGGAACTGGTTTCACCCGTTTATAACGGCTATATGGGCATTGACATGATGCTTGGTTGCGAAGGGAGCATTGCTCCTTGTGTTGAATTGAATCTGCGCATGACGATGGGTGTCGTTGCTGNGAGATTCAGGGATGGCTATCTTGACCCTGATTCGGTTGCGGTGTTCCGGGTGGGTCGNGCCGGTGCGGAGGAGTTCTCTCGTAAGTCCGATTATGAGATAAAAAAACACCGTTTGCGCAGTGGGAGCGTGTTTCTCACTCCGCCTGCGGCAAACGGGTTTGTTTTTTCAGTAGAGGCGTTTCCTAAAAGCAGCGGGTTAGAATTTCAGCAGCTCTTGGAATAAGCGGTGGGTGGGTAGTCCCATGACGTTGTAATAGCTTCCCGAGATTTCCTTGATTCCAACGGCTCCGATCCATTCCTGCACTCCGTATGCTCCGGCTTTATCGGTGGGATGGAAGCGGTTTACGTAGTATTGGATCATCTCGTCGGTGAGGTCGCCAAATGTTACCTCTGATTGAACAGAGAAGGTCACAGAACGTTGCGTGGTCACCAATGTCACTCCGGTAACGACCTTGTGGGTTTTTCCTGAGATTTTTCTAAGCATCTCCTCGGCGGCTTCGTCGGTGTCGGGCTTTCCGAGTATTTCTTTGTCTATGATGACGGTGGTGTCGGCAGTGATGATAAGCTGCTCGGGCAACATCTGCTTTTTGTAGGCATACGCTTTCTTNTATGACAGATATCCGGCTACGTCTTCGAGAGCCATGTTCTCCGGGTAGGATTCGTCTACTTCAATGTTGTTTGCGATGTCAAAATCGATCGCCATCATTGATAACAATTCACGACGGCGAGGTGAATGACTCGCCAGGATGACGCTGTAGCGTCCAAGATTTTCTAACGGGTTACGTGCCATAATTAAGTTACCAGCCAAAAGCTTTTTCGTTTTTAGATGTTGCCCAGTTGTCCTGAGCTTTCATTATCTCCTCAAGTATATCTCGTGCCACTCCGTATCCTCCTTTCACTGGAGATATGTATGTGGCGATTTCTTTTATTTCATCTGCGGCGTCGGCAGGCGCTACCGATAGTCCTGCGAAAACCATCGATTCATAGTCGGGAAGGTCGTCGCCAACGAATGCCGCGTGTTCCTGAAGAATTCCGTTGTCGACCATCCACTGCCGGAACACTTCTATTTTCGTGCCGCATTTCGTGAATATGTCCTTTATGCCGAGAGCCCTGTATCGGGTAACGATTGCCGAACTGTCGGCTCCTGTTATTATCGCTATTTTGTAGCCGCGCTTCACNGCGAGTTGAATGGCGAAACCATCCTTGATGTTTACCATTCGTGTCGGAATCCCGTCGGGACCCAATGGAATTGTGGAGGGCGANAGCACTCCGTCCACGTCAAAGGCTATGGCTTTTATTTGGGTGAGGTCATAGTTGACTTTGCTCATTGTGATGAAATTTCTTTATTATGTTTTGCGATAATAGTGAATACAGCTCTTTGGCTTCACCCTGAAGTTCGTTGAGATGCTTTTGGATGGTCGCCGTGTCGTTTCGTCTTGCAGGTCCTGTCTGTCCCTCGTGAGGAGACACTTGAAGCGCTTTTTCGAATGTCGCTTTTACAAGAGGCTCCATTACTGACAGGTCTTGTCCGATACTTTGTAATATATCAACAGAGAAGCCCCACAAATAGTTTGTNAAATTGCACGCAAAAACTGCTGCAATGTGCAGTTTTTTACGAGCTTCGCTGTCAGCGAGGCTCACATTGGGGCTGATTTTATTGGCGAATCGGCNTATTTCCTCCAGAGTGGCGTCGTCGCTTCCNTCTATGAATATGGGAACTTTCTCCATGTCGACGGGAACATCTTTGGAAAAAGTCTGCATGGGGTAGAGCACTCCGTAGTGTTGGCTGAGNCTCTTGAGCGAATCCATCGGCACGGAACCTGATGTGTGTACCCACAGAGAATCGTTTTTGCCGATTTTTGACACTATTTCCTGAATGGCGTCGTCATTCACGGATATTATATAGATGTCGGCGCNCTTTTTGATGTCGNCTATATTGTCGATGGCTTTCGCCCCGGTGGCATCGGCGAGTTGCCGGGCGTGATTCANATTGCGGCTGTAGATCTGCAATATGTCGACCGATTCGCTTAATTTCTTTGCGAGATGGGTGGCGACGTTGCCTGATCCGATGATGACGGCTGTTAGCGCTCTCTCCATGTGCCGATGTGGACTTTTTCCCACTTGAGCTTATTGACGTCCTGGGGTTTGCGCTCTTCGTCTTTGTGGCCGATGGCGATTATGCACACGGGCAGAATAGTGTCAGGCATGTCAAGCACGTTTTGCACGTAGGTCTCCGACTGGATATCGTTGTCGGTATATCGTCCTCTCACCTGTATCCAGCATGATCCGAGCCCCAAGTCGGCAGCTTGAAGTTGGATGAAAGTGGCGGCTATTGACGCATCTTCAATCCANGGGTCGGTAGCCTCGACATCGCAAGCCACTATGATNGCAAGCGCGCATCCGGCGATGGGGTGCGCTCCGCTCTCTTTGCACTTGCTGAGCGCCTCGAGTTTTGATGTTTCTTCAACGAGCACAAACTGCCANGGNCGTGAGTTTTTGGAAGTCGGAGCCATTAACGCTGCTTCCATTATAGTTTTTACGTCTTCGGCAGATACTTCCTCTTCGGTGAAGCGACGTATGCTACGACGGTTCACTATAAGNTCATGGAAATTNTTCATATAGGTGGGGAATTGGTGTTTCCGTGTTTAGCCTTTTANCGNCGGTAGATCCATGCGTCGGGATACTTTGCCGATGTGTCGTCGGAAGAGAGNGTTGACTGCATTTCGTTGTAGGTGGCTCCTGATGCCGAGTAAACGCGATAGCGNTTTTCCGAAGCGAGGATGTTCAGGCTNCTGTCGGGGTGAGAGGCGATGTATTCCTCNGCTTTTTCCTTTGTAGGCAAGGAGGCAACNATAAGGTAGTAAGCCGCTTCGTTTGGCATTGCCGGCNCGGGCTTTTCTTGGAGCGCAGCTGTCAAGATGTCGGTAGCTGTCTCCTCTGTCTTGATAACGGCTGTTGCNTCGTCGGGNTTTACGTTGGAGAATGACAGAACCTGATTGGGATTTGGGATGATGATTTCTTCAGGTTCGGATTGACGGAAGGTGATGCTTTTTCCGAGACCCGCCATTTCCGAGTTGTGCTCGAGCACGGGTGTTGACAGCATAACGCCGAGACCGATGAGCAGGGCGACTGAAGCNGCGGCTCTGANCGTTGTGTTGCAAATNCGTCTGAAGCGGGCNNTGTGCCGGAANAATCTTGNTNTCAGNGTTNGACGTCGAAACTTCATACGGGCTCAANGAAAACGATGGNAGACCGGTGAGNCGNGGNGAAATNGCCGTTGNCTTGAACGGCTCAAATTCAAGATTGCCTTCCNGNTTCTGTTTGAGGNTGCCCAATCTGCCTATTGCNAANTCNCCTCCGTTTTCAGTCTGNGATTTNAGCGCTGCGACCTGGCTTTCGATAGCCGACAGGGCGATGTCAAACGTGTTTCCGGTCGCACGGGCTATTGACGCGGCNAGAAGCCCGTCNTTGTGTGCCACCTGGCTGTTGAACGAAAGTTCGCGTGAGGGNGGGATGATAACCCCAGCCTCTTCNTCGATTCTTGCGGGAAGATACTGTGCGATAAATGCTCCCAGATTGGGCACTATCACGCAGTCNTAACGCAGGATAAGGTATTCTATATGTCGGGTTATCGAATTCACGGTGCAAAGATAGTTACTTAATGTCACATTTCAAAACTGACATTAACGATATTTATTAACGAGTTTTTAACTTGTTATGTAGATAATTCAATCGGGTGTCGGTTNGCAACACAAAAGGCCCGCTGTAGCGAGCCTTTCTTATCGTGTGAAATATGAAGCGATATTGTTTATTATTTAACTCTCAGACGCTTGCCGATAGATAGCTTGGTTTTCGTGCTGATGCCGTTCAGTCGGCATATTTGCGCNACGGTGGTGCCGTTTCGGCTTGCGATTTTGGAGAGAGTGTCGCCTTTTCTCACTTTCACTGTGCTTGCCGATGAGGCGAGTGCCTTGGTTGAGGATTTCGTCTTTTTGGCGGGAGCGTAATTTCTTGATTCNGTATAGTTGCTCTTGGTGAAAGTGAATTGGTCGGTGTGGGTAGTTTGGTTTTCGAAATCGAAAATGGCTGCCGGNTTGATTGCATAGCCCATGAAGCGGGTTTCAAAATGGAGGTGAGGACCGGTTGAGCGTCCTGTATTTCCGCCAAGNGCGATCGGGTCGCCGGCTTTCACGTATTGGTCAGGTTTNACAAGGAATCGTGAAAGGTGGCCGTAGACGGTCTCAAGACCATTTTCGTGGCGCACGATCACGTAATATCCGTAGCCGCGACGCTCGTAGCGGGTCAATCTCACTTTTCCGTCGAAAGCTGCGCGGATGGTGTCTCCTATCTGAACTTTGAGGTCTACTCCCTTGTGCATGCGACGGAAACGACGGCGATAGCCGTAGGGCGATGTTACGTAGCCGGGNGTCGGCATTGCGAAGTTTGTTACGTCGATTACTTTTGAATCAGGCACGGCAGCGCCGGCGTATGCATTAACCAATTGGCTGTCCCANCCTTCGGTGTATATGTCTAATTCGGGCTCCTCCTCTTCTTTGAACATGTTGTCCATGTAGTCGAGGGTCTCTTTGAGCTTGATTTGTTCGGTAACGGTGGTTTGGTATGCTAAAAGGTCTTTGTGCTCGGCGTCATGTTGTGCGGGGCGGCGTGTGGACAAGTCAACAGCGGCTACCGACATTGATGTCAGCGCAAGTGCTGTAAGGACTATGGTCTTTAAATTCAGTTGCATTCGATTTTCAGGTTTTTTCTTGTTTTTTCGTGATGGAAAGNAGCGGAACTGTCATGTCGGAAAGAAAATTTATTTAGCTGAAATCTCTTTTGCCGAAATTTAAGTTTGTTAACTTTCTCGCNGTTTATACCTCAAATATAGGGAAAAATTTCCGCAATGACTCGCTTTTGCTTTCAAAAAAGTGCAAATAAAAATTAAATGAGAATTTTNCTTGTGNTAAAACTCTGATTGCGTGAATGTTGAATAAAATATGTTTTAAAACATGTTTTGAACAAAACGTGTTACAAAGATGTTACCCGGGTTAAACAGTGTTAAATCGCTGTTTGCCATTCCTATTGTGGACTTAACTGATTCTTGACCAGTCGANGCGGTTTCCTGACGAATGCGAGAGTTCCTGAAGGAGCAGTCTGTTTCGTGGGGCTGAAAGCGTTGGGTCGGAATCAAGAATGTCTGACGCGGTGTCTCGCGCGAGTTGCACGAGTTGTCCGTCGGTCGCAAGATTGGCTATGTGTAGCTCGAAGGGGATGCCGCTTTGCATCGTGCCCTCGATGTCGCCCGGTCCTCTCATCTGCATGTCGGCTTCGGCTATGACAAATCCGTCGGTAGTCGAGGTCATTATCTCGAGCCGTTTTTTNGTCTCCTTTGAGATTTTTTCATGCGACATGAGAATGCAGTAGCTCATTGCCGATCCTCGACCCACTCGTCCTCTGAGCTGGTGGAGCTGGGAGAGTCCGAATCGTTCGGCGTTTTCTATCAGCATTACCGAAGCATTTGGCACGTTCACGCCTACCTCTATAACTGTCGTNGCGACGAGAATGCGTGCTTCGCCTGAGGCGAAAAGCGACATCTGGTGCTCTTTTTCCGACGGTTTCATCTTTCCGTGTACATAACACACTTTATATTGCGGGAATGTTTCGCGAATGAGTTGATAGCCTTCCTCGAGGCATCTCAAGTCGAGCTTTTCGTTCTCTNTTATGAGCGGGTAGACGATATAAGCCTGCCGNCCCTCTTTGAGCTGTTTGCCGATTCCTTGATAGACGCTCATTCGCGCCGAGTCATAGCGCAATAGCGTGGTGACGGGTTTCCTGCCCGGAGGTAGCTCGTCGATGACCGAAACGCTTAAGTCGCCATAGACCGTCATTGCCAGCGTGCGCGGTATCGGGGTAGCGGTCATGACAAGCACGTGCGGGGGTATGGTGTTTTTGTTCCATAGACGCGCGCGTTGTGCAACTCCGAAGCGGTGCTGCTCGTCGATGACTACAAACCCAAGGTTCTTGAACTTCACGTTTTCTTCGATCACGGCATGAGTTCCTATTAATATATGTAGGGAGCCGTCTTCGAGCTGNGAGTGTATGAGGTCGCGTTCCTTCTTTCGTGTGGAGCCGGTGAGGAGTTTGACGTTGACCCCTATCGCCGATGCGAGCTTGGATATGGTTTCGTGGTGCTGGGTTGCGAGAATTTCGGTGGGCGCCATCAGGCACGCTTGCGTTGAATTGTCGAGGGCTATTAGCATGCACAGAAGAGCCACCAGCGTTTTGCCGCTGCCCACGTCGCCTTGCAGAAGCCGGTTCATCTGCTTGCCTGTCGCCATGTCGGCGCGTATCTCCTTGATGACTCTTTTTTGCGCGCCGGTGAGTTCGAATGGGAGTTGCTCCGAGTAAAATCGGTTGAAATAGTCTCCGATGCGAGGAAATCTGAATCCCGGAAGTTGGGAACTTCGCTGTCGTGAATAGCGGAGTATGCTTAGCTGAAGGTAGAAAAGTTCCTCGAATTTGAGTCTGACTCTGGCTGCGTTGAGTTTGTCGACCGATCTTGGGTTATGGATGTTTATGAGAGCCTCTCTGAGCGGCATTAGCCTCAGTTTCTTAATGAGTTCTTCGGGTAGTGTTTCGCGTATGTTCGGGCTGGCGTTGAGGATGGTCTGTATCCATGNGAAGATTTGCTTGGACGCGATGCCTTGGTTGCGGAGTGTGTCGGTCAGNGGGTATACTCCCCTCATCCCTATCTGTAGGCTTGCCGCCTCGGGGGTGTCTATTTCGGGGTGGACCATGCTCCAGCGGTTGTTGAACAGTTCCGGCTTGCCGAATATGATGTACTCGCTCCCGGTGTGGTAGCTTTCTTTCAATTGTTTTATGCGTCGGAACCACACGACTTCCATCGTTGTCTTGCCGTCGGTGAATACCCCTACGAGCCTTGTTTTCGCTCCCTCTCCTTGAATNGACATTGCGATGAACCTGCCTTTCACCTGCACGTGNGGCATGTTTTCCTGGAATTGGGAGATATTGTAGAATGATGATCGGTCGAGATAGCGTGTCGGGAAATGGAAAAGCAGGTCGCGATAGGTCTTTATTCCGAGCTGTTTTCCGAGAAGCTCGGCTCGTTTTGGACCTATCCCTTTGAGAAATTTTATGTCAAGTTCCCTGAGCTTGTTCATTGTCCGTCGTTAAGAAGTTCGGCNATTTTTATGTCGGCTGGCAGTGTCACTTTTATATTTATAGCGTCGCCGTCCACNAGTTCCATGCGAGTGTGTCCGGCAGCCGCCATGACTGATGCGTCGTCGGTGAAGTCGGNTTGATAGGGGAGNCGATAGGCTTGTTTGAGCAGTTCTCCGTTGAAAGCTTGCGGAGTCTGGACTGAACGATAGCGTGAACGGTCGACCGGAGCCGAGCCGGCGTTGTCGTCGGTGATGACTCGGAGCGACTCGTTTACGGGTGTTGTCGGGATTGCTCCGGCTTTTCCTGCGGCGACCGGGGCNATTACGCGCTCTATGAGCTGAGTGGAAACGAGGGGGCGCGCTCCGTCATGCACGGTGATTATCGCNTTGCTTGGTAGCGGCGATGGGGTTGTGTCGATTGCGTTTTTGACTGATTCCCATCGGGAATCTCCGCCGAAGACTGTTTTCGGTGATTCGAAGTTGTGTTTCCTGCACAATTCTTCCCACAAGTCCTTGTGCGACGGGCTTATAACGAGGANTATGTGGCTTCCGGGCAACGCTTTTTGAAATCGCTCGATTGTCGTCATTAGCAGCGGACGCCCGCAAAACTGACAGTACTGTTTTGGCAAGTCGGCTCCGAAGCGCGATCCGCTGCCGGCGGCAACGATTATGTTGTAAATGTTTCCATGCATAACGCAAATTTACGAATTCTTTTTTGAAAAAGAGGGCGCGTGATGTTGCAATGGGAGGCTGTTTCATGAAAAAAATAAGGACACCCTCTATCGGGCATCCTTATCGTGTTTCTTTGTGCGGGGCGTGTCGTGCCGGCTCGTTGAGCTATTTTTGCCGCAGCCCCATTTCTTTCAACTATTCGTGGGGTTCTTCTATATTTCCGGATTAACGGTAGTCTTTTAGCATTTCCTGAAGGCGCTGGCGAGCGAAGAAGATGCGGCTCTTGATAGTTCCAAGGGGCAGATTCATCTGTTCAGCGATTTCATTGTACTTGTATCCTGCAACGTGCATTGAGAACGGGATGCGATATTCATCGGCAAAAGAGTCAATGGCTGCGGTGATTTCGTTGGCTGCGATTGATCCGTCGGGAGTTTCGAAGCCTGAGTCCTGCGGGAGGTTCAGGTGGTAGAGGTCCTCGGTCTGGTCGATGACGGTTGCCGAGCGAACAACCTTGCGGTAGTTGTTGATGAAGATGTTGCGCATGATGGTGAAGACCCATCCTTTGAAATTTGTGTTGTCAACATACTTGTCTTCGTTGTCAAGAGCCTTTAGAGTGGTGTCCTGAAGAAGATCGTAAGCGTCATCGCGGTTTGCAGTCAGTGTATATGCAAAGTTTAAAAGATTGCTTTGTAAATCAAGAAGTCGAGTTTGAAAGTTAGATGAACCCATAGTTGAAATGTTTTTAAGTAAGTAGTGCAAATATTAAAATTATAATCTCAAATGCTTCACAAACGTGTTACAAATTGATTACATTGCAAAGGTACATAATATTTTTAATATGCAATAGGAAAAATGATATTTTTTTAATGAAGATACTAACTTTAACTATTGTTAAAATGCAATGTACTGAATATTAAGGAAATTGTAATTTAGTGTTAAATTACATAATTGTTACAAATAGTGTCATATGTCGTTACGCATTGCTGTATCCTTCATTCAAACAGAGTTTTATCGTGATTGTTCGTTGTAACATGAAGTTTTTTGGGGATAAGGTCATTAAGGACTTTAAGGTCGTTAGGGAGTGGGTAATTAAGTAAGTCAATGCGCTTTTGCTGCCGTTTTGGCGTGGCAAACCTGTGTCCTGTTGGGGGGCGTGGTTCTCGCCGCCGCTCTTGGCGGGGGCAGCTGCCGCTTAGCAGCTCAAGGCTTGTCGCCGCAGCCTCGGGGCGGGGATAATGATGGTGACGGAGCCGGGCGGGACTGCGTCATGGGCGGCTGCGGGAGCGGCGTTTGGTGACATGGCGCGCCTTGTCCGTACGTTTTTATTCTTTTCTCTCCGATGGTAGTAGGGACATCGCGTGCGATGTCGCCTGAGATGGCTCGGGGCATGGAGGCAGGGGCGTGGTGTGGCTGTCGGGTTGGGATAGCTCGGAGAGCTATAATGTGTGAAACCCTATGCTGATGTATGCATCAGCATAGGGTTACGGATGTCA